>JACKNI010000005.1:0-97500 GCA_024234935.1 Chromatiales bacterium | reverse complement strand
GCATTGACCAGACCTTTATCGTCCAGCGAAATGACAATGCCGCCGATCCTGAAGGCACTGCCCCGGTGTTTCGCGCCGAAATTGTCAATTTGCCGCTCGAACGCCGCGTCGTTACCGCTGGCGGCCGTATCTCGACCTCGCTCTTTGAGGCGGCAGCGGATGCCGGCCTTTCCGAAAGGGCAATCATGAAGCTGGCCGATATTTTTGCCTGGGATATCGACTTTGTTCGCGACATCAATACCGGCGACGAATTCACTCTCGTTTATGAGGAACTCTGGCGCAACGGAAAGAAGCTCGGTGAAGGCGACATTCTGGCAGCAGAGTTTACCAACCGCGGTGGACGCTTTACCGCCATCCGCTTCGAAGAAGCCGATGGTCGTGCTGCCTACTACTCGACCGATGGCAGGCCAATGCGGAAGGCTTTTGTGCGTGTCCCCGTCGCTTTTACGCGGATCAGCTCCAAGTTCAATCCCAACCGTCGGCATCCGATCCTGAATACGATTCGCGCTCACCAGGGTGTCGATTACGCGGCACCGACCGGGACGCCTGTGCATGCCTCAGGCGATGGCAAAGTAATCTTCCGCGGCTGGAAAAGCGGTTACGGCAATACGCTGATCCTGCAACATGGTGGAAACATAACCACCCTGTATGCGCATCTGTCCCGTTTTGCCAAGACCAGCGCCTACGGTTCGAAAGTGCGTCAGGGTGAGGTAATCGCCTACGTCGGTGCGACCGGCCTCGCGACCGCAGCGCAT
The DNA here is from genome assembly GCA_024234935.1 of Chromatiales bacterium. Lineage (NCBI taxonomy): Bacteria > Pseudomonadati > Pseudomonadota > Gammaproteobacteria > Chromatiales > Chromatiales bacterium. The sequence goes on along the minus strand of JACKNI010000005.1, from coordinate 96,745 downwards.
CTCCATTACGAATACCGCAAGAACGGCGTTCACCTGAACCCGCAAACGGTGATCCTGCCGCCGGCCGAGCCGTTACGTGGCGCTGAACTGATGGCATTTCAGACGACAGCGCAGCCGCTGCTCGCCCGCATCTCGACCCGCCAGACCGCTCTCGCTGCAAACCGTACAGCCACGCGCTAAGCCCTGCGAGGGGCATCTTCTGCCTCGCATTCCCCGGCAGCTTATGACAAATGTGAGCTGTGCAGCACCGCGGATTTTCCGCCCTGCTATAGTTTTGGCCGGATCTGCGGGTTGCCTCTTTTGGACACGCCAAACCTAAAACTGCCCGAGTACTTCATCAATCGGGAGCTCAGCGCGCTTGAATTCAATCAGCGCGTCCTGCACCAGGTTAAAGACCCGGCGACTCCGCTACTGGAGCGACTGAAGTTTCTCTGCATCGTTTCGACAAATCTCGACGAGTTCTTCGAGATTCGCGTCAGCGGTCTGCGACAACGCAAGGAGCTCGGGCTTCCGCCCCAGGGGCCGGACATGCTCAGTGCCGGCCAGGTGCTGAACGACATCAGTCAACGCGCCCATCAGCTTGTCGATGAACAGTACCGTCTGCTGAACCGGGAATTGATCCCGGCGCTGGAAACTGCCGGTATCCGTTTTGTACGCCGGACGCGATGGCGACCGGCACACCGCGAATGGCTGCGCAGCTATTTTCATCGGGAGATCGAACCGGTACTCAGCCCCATCTCCCTTGATCCGGCGCGGCCATTTCCCAAGATTCTCAACAAGAGCCTGAACTTTTTTGTCGGACTGAAGGGTGTCCACGCCTTTGGCCGCCCCTGCCAGCGCGCGATCGTGCAGGCGCCGCGATCCCTGCCGCGTTTGATCCGGCTTGATCCGTCGCTGCCGGATACCGGCACAAATGACTTCGTGTTCCTGTCTTCGGTAATTCATGCCTTTGTCGACGAACTCTTTGCGGGAATGGAAGTCCAGGGCTGCCATCAGTTCCGCGTAACCCGCAACAGCGACCTTTATGTCGAAAGCGAGGAGGTCGAGGACCTCATGCAGGTGGTCGAGGGCCAGTTGATTGCCACCCGTTACGGCGAAGCAGTACGCCTGGAAGTGGCGCACAACTGCCCCAAGGAACATGTGGACTTTCTGCTGGAGATGTTTGAACTCGACGAGCAGGACCTCTATCGCGTGGATGGTCCAGTCAACCTGAACCGGCTGGTAGCGGTCTACGCGATTCCCGGTCGCGATGACCTGAGGCATCCACCTTTCACTCCCGGACTGCAGAAAGCAATGCTGGCCGCGGACGATATCTTCGCCGCGATCAGCAATGGCGACATCCTGTTGCATCACCCCTACGAGTCATTTTCACCGGTAATCGACTTTTTTGCCCGCGCCTCGGAAGACCCCGATGTACACGCGATAAAGCTGACCCTTTACCGGACCGGTGCAGATTCGCCGATCGTGAACGCGCTGGTCAGGGCTGCCCAGGCCGGCAAGGAAGTAACCGTCAGCATCGAACTGAGGGCCCGCTTCGATGAAGCAGCAAATATTCTGCTCGCAAACCGGCTGCAGGAAGCCGGTGCCCATGTGGTTTACGGTGTGGTTGGTTACAAGACCCACTGCAAACTGGCGCTCGTCGTGCGCCGGGAAAACGGCCGGCTGAAACGCTACGTGCACCTCGGTACCGGTAACTACCACACGGCAACGGCACGCCTATATACCGACTACAGTCTGCTCTCTGCGGACGAAGCGCTGGCCCACGACGTTCATCATGTTTTCCTGCAGCTGACCAGCCTGACGAAGACACCACCCCTGCAGCGGCTTTACCAGGCACCGTTCAATCTGCATGAGCGCATCCTCCACCACATCGATACGGAGGTCCGCAACGTAGAGGCCGGCGGTGCGGGTCATATCATCGCCAAACTGAATGCGCTCGTTGAGCCAGAGGTGATTCAGGCGCTGTACCGGGCTTCATCTGCCGGGGTCATGGTCGACCTGGTCGTGCGCGGCATCTGCTGCCTGCGACCTGGCATACCGGGCATTTCAGACAACATCAGGGTACGGTCAATCGTCGGGCGGTTTCTGGAACATGCGCGTGTCTATTATTTTCACGCCAATGGCGACGAGAATCTCTTCTGTGCGAGTGCAGACTGGATGGACCGCAATTTCTTCCGGCGCATCGAGGTGTGCTTCCCCATTTCAGACGAAAGGCTGAAAGCGCGCATTCTGGCGGACCTGGATGCCAGCCTGTCAGACAATTGCCAGGCATGGGAGCTGCGTGGCGATGGCAGTTATCAACGCGCGAGGCCTTCGCCGGACGCCGAATTGCTCTCGGTACAGAACGAGCTGCTGACGCGGCTTGCAGACAAAGCCTGAGACCTCAGCCGCGGCGCCGGATCGTCAATTTGCAGTCGGCCCCGGCAAGAAATTCCCGCTCGCGCTCAAGGTCGGCGAGCGTCAGTGGATTGTTTGCCAGCCACCCTGCCGGCAACTGCAGATCCATGGATCGCCCATGCACCCGCAGACGCAGATCAGGCAGGGCAGTATCTGTCCGGCTGCGATGAAACAGCGCGGCCAGGCGCAGCAGCAAGGCCAGACGGAGCGCCGGGCGCTGCCAGGCCGGCGGCAGTTCCTGGAAACTTTCGCGCTCAAATCTGCGCCGGTGAGCAAGGACCAGGCGAGCGAGCACCCGCTGCTCCTCGCGCGGGAACCCCGGCATATCCGCATTCTCCAGCACATAGGCGCCGTGCCGATGATAGTGCGCGTGAGCGATATCGAGCCCCAGCTCATGCAGCTGTGCCGCCCAGCCCAGCAGCTGCTCATGCTCGCCGGCAAGATCCCAGTCATCGCAGACCTGCTGAAACAACAGCGAAGCCGTTGCGGCCACACGGCCCGCCTGCAAAGGATCCGCGTGGTAGCGCGCTGCCATCGCGCGCACGGTACGTACCCGTGAATCCTCGTCTGTAAGGCGACCGATCAGGTCATAGAGGATTCCTTCCCGCAGCGCTCCTTCAGCCACACTCATGCGCGGCAGCGCCATGGCGCGCATCACCTCGACCAGAATCGCAACGCCAGCCGGAAAGACCTCCGCACGTTCGGCTGACAGCTCGGGCAGGCGGATTTTTGACACCTGCCCGAATGCGATCATCTCCTCGATCAGGTACTCCAGGCCTTCAACGGTGATTCCCTGCGGCGCACGATCGAGCGCAGTCAGTACCGCATGCGCACTGCGAATGCTGCCGGAAGTGCCCGCGATCTGCGCCGGCTCAAAGCGACGAAACATCAGGCGGACCGGCTCCAGCTCCAGCCGTACCTGGATCCTGGCCTTTGCAAAGCACTTGGCAGAGAGACGTCCGTCCGGGAAAGCAGTTCGCCCAAGACTGACGCACCCGATGGCGAGACTTTCCATCGCTACGGGCTCGAGTCCCCTGCCGACAACGAGCTCCGTACTGCCGCCGCCGATATCCACCACAAACTTCAGACCATCGACGCGCGGCAGATTGTGGCTTGCACCGAGGTAGATCAGCCTGGCTTCCTCGATGCCGGCGATTATTTCCACGGGATGGCCGAGCGCCCTGGCTGCGTGCTGCAGGAAGCGGCCTGTGCCGCGGGCGTGGCGCAGGGTGTTGGTACCAACAACCCGCACCTTGTCCGCCTTTACCGCACGCAACCGCTCACCGAAACGCCGCAGACAGGCCAGAGCCACACTCTGGCTGGCCGCACTCAGACGCTGCCGCTCGTCCAGACCACCGCCCAGACGGACCATTTCCCGCAACCGGTCGATTATCGTCAGCTGCCCATGGTCAAAGCGGGCAAGCAGCATATGAAAGCTGTTTGAACCGAGATCAACGGCGGCAAGAACCTCGGAACCGCCGGGATCAGTCATTTTCCGCACCGCCCCAGCCGGGCTCCCACCAGTCTGGCCGGGGCGGCAAACCGGCCGGGAATACGAGAGGTCCGAGCTCATTCAGCGCCTGTGCGTAAACCCGTCTCTTGAAGAAAATGACTTCTCGCACCGGGTCCCAGAAATTCGTCCATCTCCAGCGATCGAATTCGGGCGTAGCGGTGGTATCGAAACGGAGGCCCGTCTCGGTCCCCGTCAATCTCAGCAGGTACCAGCGCTGTTTCTGGCCGATACACAGGGGATGGACATTCCTGCGTATGAACTGCTCGGGCAGCCTGTAGCGCAACCAGTCGCGCGTACAACCGAGCACATCGACATCATGCGGGCGCAGACCGATTTCTTCGTGGAGCTCGCGGAACATCGCCTGCTCGGCAGATTCACCGGACTTGATTCCGCCTTGGGGAAATTGCCACGCGTTCTGTCCGACTCGCCCGCCGATCAAGAGCAAGCCGCGCTTGTCGCAGACAATGATGCCGACGTTCGACCGAAATCCTTCTCCGTCAATCAGATCCACCGGCACCACCTGCAGCTGTGGCACGATTCTTCCACATGAGCGGCGACAGTGTCACGGCAGGGATATCCGTTCAAGTTACACTGCGGGCACTGCAGATCTCTCAACGACCTTTGCCGGATCATCATGCTGAAATCGGCACGTTTGCTATTGCTGACCCTGGGCGTACTCAGCATCGGGTCGCTGCTGCTTGCCCTGCTGGTTGGTAGCAGCGCGGCCGGACCAGACACTGTGCTGAGCTGGTGGTCAGGAACCACGGATTCCGAAGCGCTCGAGGTCCTGCTCCGTCTGCGCCTGCCGCGGGCACTCGCCGCCTTTGGTACCGGGGCGGCTCTTGCGGTGGCGGGCGCGCTCATGCAGGTCCTGCTGCGCAACCCGCTCGCCGATCCCTACGTGCTCGGCACTTCCAGCGGCGCAGCTGTGACCGCGCTGGGCGCGATGCTGCTCGGGGCATCCGGCCTGACAGTAGACGCCGCCGCCTTCGCCGGTGCGCTAGGCAGTACCTTGCTGGTATTCGGTCTGGCCCGCGGCACCGGCGCGTGGAACGGTAACCGGCTTCTGTTGACCGGTATCGTCGTCGCTGCGGGCTGGAGTGCCGTAGTCAGCCTGATGCTGGCCATAAGCCCCGATACGAAACTTCGCGGCATCATCTTCTGGCTGATGGGTGATTTCGCATTCGTCGAACAGCCAGGCTCGATCCTGATCGTGGCAGCCATCGGTGTTGCCGGCGGACTGTTGCTGGCCAGAACCCTGGACGTACTTGGCACCGGCGACAGCCAGGCGGCCCTGCTGGGCCTGGAGGTCAAACGTACGCGTTCGATCGTTTACGCACTGAGTTCGTTGCTGACCGCAGTAGCCGTCACGACCGCCGGCGTGGTCGGCTTTGTGGGACTGATCGTGCCGCATTTCATACGTCTGGCAGGCGGCACCAGCCATCGCAGCGTGATCCCCGCCTCTGCCCTCGCCGGCGGTACGCTGCTGGTAGTTGCCGACACGCTGGCCCGTACCGTACTCGCGCCTCAGCAACTTCCGGTCGGTGCGATTACCGCAGCAGTCGGCGTACCGGCATTCCTGTTCCTGCTCCGGCGCGACACCAGGGATCGCCGCTGAAGCGGCACCGACGGCACCCTAACGCCGGCTGGCGAGATAGTTTCGGCCCTGCTCCATCAGTTTGACGAACGCGGCTTCATCGCGATTGCGGATGATCGCCGCGATCCGGCCGACAGCCGCCTGCAGCTCCTCGATGACTGCCAGGCCGTAGGGATTCCGGGACTGGATCGAAAAATAGAGCTGCGGGCTTTCCTCGGCGACCCGCCCGGCAACCTCGAGTTGTGCGTCAAAGGTCGTGCTGGAGATGTCGGCAAGCTTCGGTACCGTTTCGCCACTGTCGGCGAGCGCAGTAAAGAAGGCGATATTCAGCGCATGGGACAAGCCGAGGACATAAGCCATCAGCCGGTCGTGCTCATCGATATCCATGCGGATCCGGGCAGCCATCGTGGGGGCAAAGAGCCGGGTCGCCTCAGTGGTCGCTTCGGGACAGCCGGAATCCAGAAAAAGCACATGACGGCCCGACAGGAGTTCGGTATCCGGACCAAACATTGGATGAATCGATGTGACCCTGCTGCCGGAGGCAGCAAGCTCTTTCAGCCTTTCGATGAACGGAGATTTCAGCGAACCGATATCGAAGATCAGGCCACTGCGTTTGCGCACACCGAGTTCATGGAGGATATCGGCCATGCAGTCGATCGGCGCAGAGACGACGGTGATCGCAAAGCTGTCCGGCGTGTCTCGCCAGTCCGGCACATGCTTGAACCCGACGAGAGGGCCAGCCGGATCGGCCACCGTGACATCGAATCCCTGGGAGTGCAGAAACTCGGCAAACCACCGGCCCATCTTGCCACTGCCGCCGATCACCAGCACCGGCTTGCCCGAACCCTGGCCTTCGGCACGCACACGCGCCTGCTCCTGGTTGGTCAGCGATGACCGGATCAGCAGACTGAACAGCGCCTCGGCAAGCCCTGCCGGCACCCCGAGCCCGATGGCTGACAACCTGGCCTTGTCCAACACCTGCTTCTCGCGCGCGAAGTCCCGGGTAGGCCGGCCTGAGGCCCGCTTCCAGGCGCCGATCTCGCCAGAGAGTCGCTGACGCTCGGCTACCAGTTCGAGAATCTGCCGGTCAATCGCCGACAGCTGATCACGCAGTTGCTCAAGGTCCATCGCCTGAAATCCGGGCTCTTTATGAAGGCGCAGAGCCTAACGGGTTCACTGACCGGAGAACAGGCAGACTGGCCTGCGGGCGTTGGAATTCTTTACACCTAGGCCGGCTGACGGAGCCACTAACTCGGTCTTCCAGCCCTTATTGCGAGGCCATGTCGGCCGACTCCTTTGGCCCCGAGCAGGTCGCACCAGCAAGAGTCCAGTGCACACAGTGACTTGCAGGAATGTCTGGGTACCCGTCCTGCAGCAATTATGTCGGGTTGTTTTACAAGCTGGCGCTTATTGATCTGAAATCAGGCCATGAAGTTTTGCTATCTGGCTGAACAGCTAGCCCTTTTCGGGTTACGGCACAGGACTTGCTGATTTATCCCAGCATGGTTTCAGTGATGTACGCGGGGCTCGAGATCTTTAACCAGACATCAGAGCCAGAAGACGCAAACAAGAAGAAGAACAAAAAACAATTAGAAGTAAATGCGGCAAGAAAATCAGAATAATAAAGCCACCACAGACTGACGTGCACATTGAGGCCTGATTCGCGACAACAACAAAAACCCGTATAAGCCCCGCTTCACGCGGGGTTTTTTTTTGCGTCATAGTCCCGCCTTGCCCGGCTCACAGATAGCGGTAGTACCGGAATGCTCAAGTGCGAACAGCTCAGCATCGTCATCGGCGGACGGGCCCTCGTCCGTGAACTTTCACTGGAACTGGGTAAAGGTGAGCTGATCGGCATGCTCGGCCCGAACGGCGTCGGCAAAACGCTGAGCCTGCACACGCTGGCCGGGCTGCTGCCACCGGCGACCGGCACCGTCCTGCTGGACGGCGAGGAAATGAGCCGCCTGAACCGTCGCCAGGTTGCTCGCCGGCTCGGCTTGCTGCTGCAGGATGACACCGAAAGTTTCCCGGCTACCGTCAGCGATACCGTGTTGATGGGTCGTCACCCGCATCTCGGTCCGCTGGCCGGTGAGTCGGCGACCGACTGCGCCCTCGCGGAGCGCGCCATGGCAGCGATGGACCTCAGCGGTTTTTGCCACCGCAGCGTTGCAACGCTGTCTGGCGGAGAGCGCCGGCGCGTGGCTATCGCGCGGCTGCTGACCCAGGATCCGGCCGTGATGCTGCTGGACGAGCCGGTCAACCACCTGGACCCCCGTCACCAGGTAGCGGCCCTGAAATACTTCAGGGAGCGGGCAAATAATGGTGCGGGCATCCTCATGAGCCTGCATGACTCTGCCCTGGCGATGCGCCATACGGACCGCGCCTTACTGCTTTATGCCGATGGCAGCTGGAAGCTGGGCAGCACGCCTGCGGTACTCACGGCCGCCAATCTGGAACGCCTCTTCAATACCCCGTACCAGCAGTTCGACAGCGCAAACGGCGCCTCGGTCCTGTTGCCGGACTGAGACCCCGGCTTCCGCTGATTGACCACCGGCGCTGCGGCGCTTATCGTGCGCACGTTCCTGCCGGTGCCCGAAGGTTTTCCAACCCGAGGGTTCAACGGGAAGTGCGGTGAGTCTGTCTGGACGATACCAGCAGACAAAGCCGCCGCTGCCCCCGCAACGGTAAGCGCAGGATCAGGGCGCATCACATCAGCCACTGTGCGATTTCGCATGGGAAGGCGATGCTCCCCGGAGATTCTGATACGGAATTTCCCCCGCGCGAGCCCGTATACCGGCCGGCAGGTGTCATCGGATCGTCAGGTCTCGGAGGGAGACTGCGTGACGGTACGAGCCCTGTCGGCTGCGCTTTCCGAGCGCTCTGCCTTGGCCTGTCCGTACGATGTCAGCAGTGGCAAGTGCCGCCGGCTGGCCTGTTCCTTCTGCTCCCTGACGTACACAGCAATCGCGCTCGGGTGTGAGCGCGCGGGGAGCTTTTTGTGCGTATTGTCAGCTTCGTTTCGTGCCTGCTTGCCGCCATCGCGGCCACTGCCGCCGCCAAAGCGGCAGACCGCATACCTGAAACCATCGTTGTTACCGCATCCCGCATACCGGTGCCGCTGTCGACGGTCGGCAGTTCCATCACGGTCATCGATCGCGAGCAGATCGAGCATCGCGAGTCGGCATTTGCCATCGACATGCTGCGCGATGTACCAGGCGTTGCGATCAGCCAGTCCGGGAGCATCGGCTCGCAGACACAGATCCGCATGCGCGGGGCCGAAGCAAACCAGATACTCGTGCTCATCGATGGCATCGAAGCCAATGATCCTGCCGGCAACGCGGAGTTTGCCTTTGAAAACCTCGGCACCTGGGATGTCGACCGTATCGAGGTGGTCCGCGGCGCACAAAGCGGGCTCTGGGGCAGCGATGCGCTCGCCGGGGTCATCAACGTCATCACGCGTCAGCCGGATGAAGAGTTGTCCGTCAGCGGCTTTGGCGAAGGCGGCGCATTCAATACATGGTCTGCCGGCACACGCATCAGTGGTGCGGTGCTCGGCGCGCGTGCCGGACTGTCCTTCTCCGCGGTTGACTCAGACGGGTCCAACAGTTCGCGTACCGGCAGCGAGGACGATGGCTACCGGAACAGGACCGCAAGCCTGTCCGTGGACGGCAGCCCTGCCGGAAATCTCGATCTGGAGTTCAACGGGCGATATTCGGACATCCACAAGGAATACGACAGCATCGACTACCTGACGGGACTACCGCATGACACCCTCGATGAGACCGATATGTCACTCGGCTACTTCGGTGCCAAGGGAACGCTCAGGCTTCGGGACGATCGCTGGATTCAGTCCCTGCGCACCGGATGGACACACAGCGATACGGACAACTCGAACGAGTTCGGCGCCAACGGCTCGACCAGCGCTGACCGATATGCGCTGTACTACCAGTCCACGTACCACTTCACGCCAGCCAGCCACGATTCCGCAGGCAACGCCCTCACGGTTGCCGTGGACCATGAGCGCGAAGAATTCAGCCAGCGTGGCACACCAACCGGGTGGGGCGATCCCAACCAGGACCAGAGCGAGCGCAACACGGCGCTCATTGCCGAGACTCTCTTCAGTCCGCTGCCACGGGTCTCCGTATCGCTGAGCGTCCGCCATGACGACAACAGCAGCTTCAAGAACATCAATACCTACCGCGCCACCGCGGCGTGGGCGATCGAGACGACCGGCACCCGCCTGCGCGCAACGATCGGCGAAGGCCAGAAGGCGCCGACTTTCATCGAGCGTTACGGCTATTTTCCCGGCCAGTTCAGCGGCAACCCGGATCTCAAACCGGAGCACTCCACGGCCTGGGAACTCGGCGTCGACCAGGCCTTTGCCAGCATCGCGGCAAGCGTGGGCTTCACCTGGTTTCACGCCAACCTGAGGGACGAAATTTACGGTTACGCCTTCGATCCGGAGAGCTTTCAGACCACGGCAACCAACCTGCCCGGCACCAGCAAGCGCCGTGGTGTCGAGATCACGGGGACGGCGCAGCTGTCAGCGGGCCTGAAAGTCTCGGCCACCTACACCTACACGGATGCGACGGAACCGGACGCGGTTACCGGCGCAGACATACGCGAGATCCGCCGCCCCCGACACGCCGGCAGTCTCGGTGCGGACTGGAATTCGCCGGACGGGCGCGTGGAACTGGATGCCAGGCTGAGCTATACCGGAAGCCGCAACGACGACTACTGGCCGCCCTCTTTCATCAAGGAAGTCGTCGAGCTAGGCGCCTACAAACTGGTCAGCTTCGCCGCGACATATCGTCTGAACGACGCGACCCGTATCTACGCCCGTATCGACAACCTGTTCGACACGTCCTATGAGGACGTGTACGGCTACAACACACCGGGTATCGGTGCGTACGCGGGGCTGCGCTTCGAGTTCTGAGGCTGGGAGGTCGCAGCGCATCCGGTTACACTCGGTCGCGCCAGAGGAGGCGCCATGGGCAACCGGCTGACCAAAATCTATACGCGCACGGGCGATGACGGCACAACCGGACTTGGCACGGGTGAGCGGGTCCGCAAGGACTGTGCCCGCGTCGAGGCCTATGGCACGGTCGATGAACTCAATAGCTGCATCGGCATCGTGCTGGCAAGCCCGGATCTGCCGGCCTCGGTCAGCGACAGCCTGCAAGCCATACAGCACCGGCTGTTCGATCTGGGCGGCGAGCTCGCCGTACCGGGCCGCAACGTGATCCTCGCCGCAGATACCACCGACCTCGAAATCCTGCTGGACACGCTCAACGCGGATCTGCCGCCACTGAAAGATTTCATACTGCCTGGCGGGACAGCCGCCGCCGCCAACTGCCATCTGGCGCGCGCAGTCTGTCGCAGGGCCGAACGGCGACTCCTGAGCCTGCAACAGGCGGAAGCCATCAATGCGGAAGCGCTGCGCTACCTGAACCGGCTGTCCGACCTGCTCTTCGTCATGTCGCGCGTGCTGTGCCGGACCAGCGGCGGCACGGAAGTCATCTGGAAGGCGCGCGGCAAATAGGCCCGCGCATGTCCTGAAGCCGGAATGACGACGATCACCTCAGCGGATAACCCGCGTTTCCGCGAACTTTTCAAACTCCGGCAGTCCGGCCGCGAGCGGCGCAAGTCGGGCCTCGCCCTGCTGGAAGGCGTGCATCTGGTCGAGGCCTGCCACCAGCATCGCGGACCGCCGGAACAGCTGATCATCAACGAAGACCGGCGCGGCGATGCTGAGATCGCCGCGCTGCTCGCCGCCCTCGCACCCATCGAGACCGTGACCTTCAGCGCGAAGCTGTTTGCCAGGCTGTCCTCCGTCGATACCCCCACGGGCATCCTCGCCGTCATCAGGGCGCCGACACGCAGCACGCCCCCCGCACAGCCTGGCCCCTGCGTGATCCTCGAAGACATCCAGGATCCTGGCAATCTCGGCTCGATACTGCGCTCGACGGCTGCTGCCGGCCTGCGCGAGGTGTATCTGTCGCGCGCCTGTGCCGATGTCTGGTCGCAGCGCGTGCTCAGGGCCGGCATGGGTGCTCACTTCCTGCTCGATATACATGACGGGGTTGAGATCCGCGAGCTGGTCGGCAGGTTTCCGGGACGCATCGTCGCAACCCACCTGCACGCACGGCAGTCCCTTTACGATACTGACCTGACCGGCACGATCGGCCTGGTGTTCGGCAACGAGGGGGCCGGGCTGTCGCGGGCAGTGCTCGATGCGGCGAAGGAGATCGTCGCCATCCCCATGCCAGGTGCCACTGAATCGCTGAATATCGCCGCAGCCGCTGCCGTATGCCTGTTCGAGCGCGTCCGGCAGGGTACGATACGCACCCGGGAATAAGGCCACAGGGACCGGGCCAGGAAGCGCGGCGCATGGAACAGACTCACTTCGGCTTTGAGACGGTCGCTACCGCCGAGAAATCGGGACGTGTGCGGGCCGTGTTCGACTCCGTCGCGCCGAAGTACGACATCATGAATGACCTGATGTCAGGCGGCCTGCACCGCTTGTGGAAGCATTTCACGCTGTGCCGCACCGGACTGAGGCCCGGCGACCGGGCACTCGACGTTGCCGGCGGTACCGGCGACCTGTCGGCCGGCATGGCGAAACAGGTGGGTCCGACCGGGCTCGTCCTGCATACGGATATCAATCACGAGATGCTCGAGGCGGGACGACGGCGACTGGTAGACCGCGGTATCGTCGGGAACACCCGTTCGCTGCAGGCCAATGCGGAGTGCCTGCCCTTTCGCGACGGGACTTTTCATTGCGTCACGATCGGCTTCGGCCTGCGCAACTGCACCGACAAGCCGGCTGCGCTGCGCTCCATGGCGCGTGTTACCCGTCCGGGCGGACGAGTCATGGTGCTCGAGTTCTCCAAAGCGCTGAAGGCACTCGAGCCACTTTATGACCTCTATTCCTTCAGGATCCTGCCAAAGCTCGGCGAACTGGTCGCGAAGGATGCAGCGAGCTACCGTTATCTGGCTGAATCCATCCGCATGCACCCGGACCAGGAAACGCTGCGCGACATGATGCTGGAAGCCGGTCTCGAGGACGTGCGCTACCACAACCTCAGTGGCGGCATCGTCGCCCTGCATATCGGTCACCGTTACTGAATCCGGCGCAGGCAAGCACATGGACCGCTTCTCATCACTGGCTCTCCGGCCGCTCGAAGACCTGATCAACCACGGCATCGCAAAGGCGCCCGGGGCGCAGGCGGCAGCTGCAGCACTCGATGACAAGTCGCTCGATGTGCGCATCGATGGGACACCGGTCGCGCTGCGCATGGTGGTCGTGGGCGGGGTCGTTCAGCTAAGTCAGCTGGGCAGGGACGCCGAAGCCCCTGCCGCCAGTGCTGGTCTGTCGGGTCCGCCCATTACGATGCTGCGACTGATGAGCGGCGATCCGCAAACGCTGATCCGTGCCGGCGATATCAATATCTCGGGCTCGGCGGATGTGGCCGACCGCTTCCGCGAGCTGCTGCACCTGGCGAAGCCGGATATCGAGACCGAACTGGCGCGGATTTTCGGCCAGTCTGCGGCGCATCAGCTCGGCAGCTTCGCGCGCGGACTCGGCGATTTCAGCGCACGCGCCGGAGAGAAACTGGCGCAGCGCATGAGTGAATATCTCACCGTCGAGAAACGCAGCGTGCTGACACAGGCCGAACTGGAAAGCTTCCTGGAGGCCGTGGACACACTGGCCAACGATGTCGAGCGCGCCGCCGCACGGGTCGAACGACTGCGGAACAGCGAGGCATGACCCGCCTCCAGCTGCTGCGCCGTCTGGTGTCGATCCAGCGGGTACTGGTCAAATACGGCCTCGACGAACTGATCGGCAGCAGCCATCTGCTGCGCCCGGCGCGCCTGTTGTTCCGCCTTTCGCCTTCAGGCTGGCGCGGCCCGCAGCTGGATCAGCCGCGTGGCGTGCGTATCCGTCTCGCCATCGAAGAGCTCGGCCCGATTTTCGTGAAATTCGGCCAGTCGCTGTCGACACGGCAGGACTTGCTGCCGCCCGATATCGGCCGCGAACTGACCCGGCTTCAGGACGAGGTACCGCCATTTCCCGCCGAACAGGCACTGGCGGAGGTCGAGCGCAGCTTCGGACAGCCGGCCAGCCAGCTGTTCGCGAGCTTCGCCCATGACCCGCTCGCCGCGGCATCGATCGCCCAGGTCCACGCTGCACGCCTGCACAGCGGTGAGGATGTGGTAGTCAAGATCCTGCGCCCCAATGTGCACGAACTGGTGCGCCGTGATCTCGATGTGATGTATGCGCTCGCCAGGCTTGCAGAACGCTGGTGGCCCGAATCCCGGCGCTTGCGTCCGGTGGGCATCGTCGCCGAATACGAAAAAACCATCCTCAACGAGCTGGATTTGCTGCGTGAGGCCGCCAACGCAACCCAGCTGCGGCGCAACTGGCTCGGCTCACCGCTGATCTACGTCCCGCAGGTCTATTTCGACTATTGCCGCAAGTCAGTGATGGTCATGGAACGCATACACGGCATTCCGATCGATGACATGGATGCGTTGAAAGCAGCCGGCGTAAACATTCCGCGACTCGCCGCCAACGGCGTGGAGATCTTTTTCACGCAGGTATTTCGCGACAATTTTTTTCACGCCGACATGCATCCCGGAAATATTTTTGTGGACGCCACCAATCCGGAGTACCCGCGCTACGCCGCCGTGGACTTCGGCATCGTTGGCAGTCTGAGCGAACGCGACAGCCGCTATCTGGCCGGCAACTTCATGGCTTTTTTCGAACGCGACTACTACCGCGTCGCCAAGCTGCATGTGGATTCAGGCTGGGTACCCGCCGGCACCCGCGTCGATGAACTCGAAGCTGCTGTGCGCACCGTCTGCGAGCCGATCTTCAGCAAGCCGCTGAAGGACATTTCTTTTGGCCATGTGTTGCTGCAGCTGCTCAGCATCGCGCAGCGCTTCGACATGGTGGTGCAGACGCAGCTTATCCTGCTGCAGAAGACACTGGTCCAGGTGGAAGGGCTCGGGCGGGTGCTCTACCCCGATCTCGATATCTGGCAGACCGGCAAGCCGGTGCTCAAGGCCTGGATGCGCGACCAGACCGGGCCGCGGGCGACTTTGCGCCGGCTGCGGCGAGACTGGCCTGATCTGCGCTATGCGCTGGAGAAACTGCCGCTGGTGGCCCGCAAGCTCGTGGATGCGGAACTGGAGCGCGAGGTGACCGGACCGGCCAGCCAGGCCGAGAGCGAGATTGAGCCTGCCGTGGCCCTATCGCGTTATCTGGTCGGGGTTGGCGGCACGCTTGTCATCGCAGCAGTGCTCTGGCTGGGACTCGAAACGGAGCCCCGCTGGGTCGCCTGGGCTGGCGGAGCTGCTGGATTGTTAAGTCTTTGGTTTGGAAGGCCAAAAATATAAATACTGTCAATACAGTGTATATATTAGACCAGCCATTCAAGTGGTTTTTGGGCGCAGCGCGCGCAGGAAGGCCACCGGATCTCCCCCGCTCTCCAGTTGCTCGACCAGGGCTGAGCCGACAATCACCCCGTCGGCATGCGGAGCCAAGCCCCGGACTTGTTCCGCGCGCCGCACGCCGAAACCGGCACAGACCGGCAGGCTGCTCAAGCTTCTGACCTGATCCAGGTAGCTACCGACGCTCGCAGGCAGCTCCTTGCCACTGCCGGTAATCCCGGTGGTGGTGACGGCGTAGACAAAACCACGACTCGCCGCGCACAGCAGCTTGAGGCGTTCAGGAGGCGTGGCCGGCGTCACCAGCTGGATCAGCGCCAGCCCCCGGGCCTCCAGGGCCGCCCTGAAATCAGCACTTTCCTCGATCGGCAGGTCCGGGACGATGAAACCGCAAACGCCGGCCGGGACTGCCGCTGCGGCCAGCTGCTCATAACCGAAGCTCAGCAGCGGATTCAGGTAGCTCATCAGCACCAGCGGTGCGTCGAAGGGCGCGGCCTTTCGCAGTTCATCGAGTATCCAGCGCAGGCTGACGCCGGCAGCGATCGCCGCGTGGCTCGCTCGCTGGATGGTCACGCCATCGGCCATCGGATCGCTGAACGGCACACCTACTTCCACCACATCGGCTTCCTTTGCGATCGCGCGCAGCGTGGCGATGAACTGGTCCTTCTGCGGATAGCCCGCCGTGATGTACGGGACAAGCGCCGTGCGACCTGCCGCAGTCGAACAGCGGATTGCCGCGCTGATGCGCTCATGCGCCGGCAGGGGTTGCTCAGACATTGCCGGCCTCCGCGAGGATTTTCTTCGCACCACCGAAGACCTGCGACAGGGTCGGCATGTCCTTGTCGCCACGGCCCGACATGCCGATCAGGATCTTCTTGCCGGGATTGGCGTACGCCCAGCGTTTGCCGCCCGCCAGCGCATGCGACGATTCGATGGCCGGCAGAATGCCCTCGCTGGCACAGCACTCGCGCAAGGCATCGAGCGCCTCATCATCGGTCGCACTGGTGTAGGTCACGCGACCGATCGCCTGCAGCAGCGCGTGCTCCGGGCCAACACCCGGATAGTCGAGCCCGGCCGAGACCGAGTGCGTCTCCTGTACCTGACCATCCGGATCCTGCAACAGCAGCGAATAGGTGCCATGCAAGACGCCGGGACGGCCGGTGGCCAGCGTGGCTGCATTGTCGCCGAGCTTGTTGCTGCGCCCACCCGCCTCGACGCCGATCAATGCAACCGAAGCATCGCCGATCAGCGGATGGAACAAACCAATCGCGTTCGAGCCGCCCCCCACGCAGGCAAAAACGGCATCAGGCAAGCCACCGGTATGCTCGATGAACTGCGCACGCGCTTCGCGGCCGATCACGGCCTGCAGTTCGCGCACGAGCAGCGGATAGGGATGCGGGCCGAGCGCCGAGCCCAGCAGGTAATAACTGCCGGCCGGATCGGCAACCCAGTCGCGGAAGGCCTCGTCGATCGCCGCGCGCAAAGTCTGGTCACCGGTCTTCACCGGCACGACTTCGGCGCCGAACTGCACCATGCGTTCGACATTCGGCGCCTGGCGCAGCACATCGACCGCACCCATATAGACGATGCAGGGAATGCCGACCCGCGCACAGGCAGCGGCTGTCGCCACACCGTGCTGGCCCGCACCGGTCTCGGCAATCACACGCTTCGCACCGAGACGACGCGCAAGCAGCGCCTGGCCAAGCGCATTGTTGATCTTGTGCGCGCCGGTATGGGCCAGATCCTCGCGCTTGAAATACACCTCCGCGCCCCAGCGCTTGCTGAGCGTCGGCGCATGACTCAGCGCAGTCGGCCGGCCCACCCAGCTCTTGAGTTCGGCGACCAGCTCGTCCTGAAAAGCCGGGTCATGCAGGTAACGTTGCACGCCATCGGTGAGCCGCTCGAGCGCAGGCACCAGGGTTTCCGGCGCATATCGGCCGCCGAAGGGGCCGAAGCGGCCGCGCGCATCGGGCAACTCGCCCGCCACAAGACGCCGGAGCAGCTCTGCACGCTCTGCCGGTGCCATTTCAACGCTTGGCATCATTACTCTCCGCTTCCCGTACTGCCGCCATGAAGGCTGCGATGCGGCCTGGGTCTTTCACACCACGGCGCGATTCCACGCCACTGCTTACATCCACGCCATACGGTCGCACGGTGGCGATCGCGGCGCCTACGTTTTCCGGTGTCAGCCCACCGGCCAGCACCAGATGGCGGTCCACCCCCATGCCCGTGACCAGTTGCGCGGCGCGCCGCCAGTCGGCCCGCAAACCCTGTCCGCTTTCAGCTGCCTCGAAGAGCAGCTGCTCTTCGTGTCCCAATACCGTGACGTCCAGATCCGCCGTATCGCGAAATACCGGCAGACGGCTGATGCCCTCGGGAATATCGAGGCGCGAAAAATCGTCCGCATCGGTCTGCAACCAGTCAGGCGCGAACTCCTCGGCCACCTGCCGCCACTCGTCTTGCGTCGGGTGTCTCATCACCGCGACGCGAATGATCGCCGGCGACACATCCCGACACAGCTGCGCCGCACGCCTGGGCGTGACCTGACGCGGCGACTCGGCGAAGACGAAGCCGATCGCGTCAGCACCCGCCTGAATGGCCTCGCTGACCGCACGCGGCGTGGACAGACCGCAGATCTTGACGAAGACCCTCATCGCGCGCGCGCCTCGAAGGCCGAAGCCCGGCCGGCCCGCAACAGCTCCGCGACGAACGCCGCTGGATCCGGCGCACGCATCAGCGCAGTACCGACCAACGCGACGCCATAACCAAGTCCGGCGACGCGCGCTGCCTGGCTGGCCGATTCGACACCACTCTCCGCAACGCGCGGGATGTCGGCGGGCAAACGCGGCGCCAGTGCGGCAAAGCGTCCGAAGTCGACCTTGAGGCTGCGCAGGTCGCGGCAATTCACGCCGAGCAGCGAACGGCAGCGGTCATCGACGACTGCCGGGCCCGCCGCGCGGATGGCCGCCACGCTGCGATCGAGATCAGCGGCATCGAAGATTTCGACCAGCGCGAACAGGCCCAGGCGGTGCGTGTAGCGGAGCATGTCCTGCAGACGCGCGTCGTTCAGCATCGCCGCAATCAGCAGCACGCCGCTGGCACCGGCCGCGCGCGCTTCGAGGACCTGATAGGGCGAGACCAGAAAATCCTTGCGCATGGCCGGTACCGGCGCGGCTGCCGATGCCACCTCGTGCAGGTGTGCAAGCTCGCCGTCGAAGGCCTCCGGCTCGGTCAGCACAGACAGCGCCGCTGCACCACCCTGCGCGTAGTTTCGGGCCTGGTCGGTGATGCGCAGGGCGCGGCGGGCCAGCGCGCCCGCAGAAGGTGAGCGTCGCTTGAGCTCGGCGATGACATCGAAGCCCTGCGAGGAGAGTTTCAGTGGCGGTGGCGCCGGCAGCGTACGCACGCGCGCCTCAAGGATCAGCGCCGGGCAGCGTTCCATGGCGGTGACTGCGCGCAGCGTGCTGCTCACGGCCATGCGCCCGAGAAAAGATCTTCCTGCCCGCTTCTTCATGTGCGCCTTCATGCTGCGGGCGGCCGCCAGGCACGCAGCCGGGCCAGCAGGCTGGCGCCGGCGCCGCCGTCCAGCGCACGTTGCGCAGCTTCGATCCCGCGGCGCAGACCACGTGCACGACCAACCAGGTCCAGCACCAGGCCCGCGCCGAGCACCAGCGCATCACGATGCGGACCCCGATCTTTGCCGAGCAGTACGGCTTCGATCGCCCGGGCATTGGCAGCGGCATCGCCGCCAGCAAGATCGGCCGCCGTGCAGCGGGAAATACCATAGTGAGCCGGATCGCGACGGCCCCTGCGCACGAGACCGGGGCGCACATCGAAAACCACGAACGGCCCCACCGGCGTCGCTTCATCCCAACCGGGCTCGCCGTGCACGACCAGTGCGCGCCGGATTGGCATTCCGGACAAGGCATCAGCCAGCAGGCGGGCAGTCGGCAGGTCGCAGGCACCGATCAGGCCAAAGGGCGGTGCAGCCGGATTGCTGAGCGGCCCGAGCAAATTGAAGACTGTCCGTATACCCAGCGCGCGACGTACCGGCGCAATCGCTTTCATCGCCGGATGAAAGTTCGGCGCGAAAAGAAAGCTGAACTGCGCGGCATCAAACAGCGCCCGGGCATCAGCCGGTGTCTGCGGCAGACGGATACCCAGTGCTTCGAGTACGTCCGCGCTGCCGGACTGCGATGAAACCGAGCGGTTACCGTGCTTGACTATGGGCACTCCTGCTGCGGCCGCCACCAGCGCGGAGCCGGTAGACAGGTTCAGACTGCCCGAAGCATCACCGCCGGTACCGACCACATCCGCCGCAACAGCCGACCCGAGTTCAAAGCGACAAGCGAGTTCACGCATCGCCGTTGCCAGGCCACGCAGTTCGGTGGCCGTCTCGCCCTTCATTCGCAGCGCCACCAGCAAGGCAGCGGCCACTGCCGGCGGCAATTGCTCATCGGTGAGCGTGTGCATGAGCAACGCAGCCTCGGCTTCACCGAGATCCTGCCCGGCAAGCAGTTGCTCGAGAGTGGCGGTAACCGCCTGTACAGGACTCACGGCCGGCCAGCCGTCATGGCGAGAAAATTGCCGAGCAGCCGGTTGCCTTCGGGCGTCAGCACGCTTTCCGGATGGAACTGCACGCCTTCGACCGGAAGCTGCCGGTGCCGCACGCCCATGATCTCGCCACGTTCGCTGCGCGCGGTGATCTCCAGCACTGCCGGCATGGTCTGTTCCTCGGCAGCCAGCGAATGATAACGACCGGCCTGAAACGGGTTGCTCAGTCCGGCATAGACGCCGGCACCATCGTGCCCGATCATCGAGGTCTTGCCGTGCATGAGCCGTGGCGCGGAGATGATCCGCCCGCCGAAATGCTGCACCAGCGACTGATGGCCCAGGCACACGCCCAGTATCGGCACCCGCTGCTCGAAGGCTGCCAGCATCGCCAGAGATACGCCGGCGTCATCGGGCCGGCCGGGACCCGGGGAAATGCACAAGTGACTGGGCTTCAGCTCCAGCGCCTGCGCCACGCTGATCTCATCGTTGCGGTACACGAACACATCGGCACCGAGCACGAGAAAGGCCTGCACCAGGTTATAGGTGAAGGAATCATAGTTATCGACGAGCAACAGCCTCGGCTGCATGGTACTCACAGACCTTCCTCCGCCATCGTCAGCGCATCGCGCAGGATGGCGCTCTTGGCCAGCACCTCGTTGTACTCGCTTTCAGGAACGCTGTCGGCCACGATGCCGGCGCCGGCCTGATAGCTGTACGTATTGCCACGGAACACCAGGGTGCGTATCGCTATCGCCTGGTCCATGTCGCCGTTGCTCGCGAAATAGCCAACCGTTCCGGCGTAAATGCCACGGCGTACCGGCTCCAGCTCATCGATGAGTTCCATGGCCCGTACCTTCGGCGCACCGACCAGCGTGCCGGCCGGAAACGCGGCGGCGAAAAGGTCGAAAGCGTCGCGCCCTTTTGCAATCTCTCCCTGCACACCGCTGACGATATGCATCACGTGGCTGTAACGTTCGATGCTCCGATAAGGCTCCACGTGCACAGTGCCCGCCGCCGCTACCCGGCCCAGGTCATTGCGCGCGAGATCGACGAGCATCACATGCTCCGCGTTCTCCTTTTCGTCGGCGAGCAGGGACTGCTCGTGCGCAACATCCTGCTCCGGCGTCGCACCGCGCGGGCGCGTACCCGCGATCGGGCGCAGCGATGCATGCCCGCGACGCAATTTGACCAGCGCCTCGGGTGAAGAACCGGCTACCTGGATATCGCCCAGGTCGACGAAGAACATGTATGGCGAGGGATTCAGCAAGCGCAGTGCTCGATAGGCCTCGAAGGGCGAGATGCTGTGCGTGCCGGTGAACTGTACGGACAGCACCAGCTGATAGACATCACCCCGGGTAATCGATTCCTTGCTGGCCTCGACTGCCCGAATGAACTGCTCACGCGAGATGCTCTGCCCGGATGCACTCTGCTTGCCGGCAGCAGGTGCCACCGGCAGTGCGCCACGCAGCAGCCGGATGACCTCTGCACGCAACGCCAGCCGCTCAGCCTCACTGCCTGCATGGAGCAAGGCGATCCGGCGCGTCAGATGATCGAAAACCAGCAATGATTCCGCGGCGAGATAGGCGGCTTCCGGCCCCTGCGGATTGTCCGGATGCACCGGTCCATTGGGCAGACGCTCGAAATAACGCACGAGGTCATAGGCGCCGACGCCTACCAGGCCGCCGCTGAACGGCAGGTCGGGCAGTACCGGATTCAGCTGCGGCGTACGGGCCAGCGTGGCCCGCAGGGCATCCAGCAGTTCTTCGCGGCTGGCAGGCCGATGGAGACGCTCTGTTCCGGCGCGCAGCCCGTCGGTATCGAGCCGGAATTCAAGCGCAGCGCCGAAACCGAGAAAGGAATAACGCGCCAGATGCACGCCACCCTCGACGCTCTCCAGCAGGTAGCGCGGTTTGAGCGGCGCCAGCTTGAGCCAGGTCGATACCGGCGTATCCAGGTCGGCAGCGATATCAAATGGTGATTGCATGAAGCTTCTTCAGGTCGCAGAAAACAAAAAACCCACCCCGCTTCCGCGATGGTGGGTCACAGGCAGCTCGGGTTACAACGGGCTAGGCCATGCCCCTCCTCGCGGAGAGATGGACGTGACGCCACCACCAGCCCGGAATCTGATCAACCCTGCTCATGGGTGCGAGTATCCATGTGGGCTTTGGCAGCCGTCAAGGGCGGACGGCGGCTGTCGTCCCTACAGGCCATACCAGGCCGGCAGCAGGAAGCTGAAGGTCAGCCACATCAGGACCGTCAGCGGCACCCCCACCCGCACGAAATCGGCAAACTTGTAGCCACCGGCGCTCATGATCAGCAGATTACCCTGATAACCGATCGGCGTGGCATAACTCATGTTGGCGGCAAAAATGGCCGCCACCACGAAGGGCTCAGCCGGTGCGCCGAGTTGCCCGGCCATGCTCATGGCGATGGGCACACCAATGACAGCCACGGTATTGTTGGTCACGACATTGGTGGCCACGATCAGCAGCAGCATCAGTCCGCTCAGGATGACCGGCACCGACATTCCGCCGAAGCCGGCCACGAAGAGCCGGGCGATGTAATCGATGCCACCGGTCACGGTCAGCGCATCGCCCAGCGACAGGCTGGCAGTTACCAGCAGGATCAGCGGCATGCTGAGCGCAGGCCCGAGGTCGCGCCAGCGCAGGCAGCGGGTCACCAGCATCGCTGCCACACCGACCAGTGCCGACAGGGACATTGGCAGCAGGCCGCCGGCAGCAACCAGCACGACCATCAGCAGAATCACGAGCGCCCATGGCGCCCGGTCAGTATGTGGCAGGTCGATGGTGCCATCGAGCACGAGGATGGAGCCGCTGCGGCGCAGTTCGGTAATCGCATCACGCGCGCCTTGCACCAGCAGCACATCGCCGGCCTGCAGGCGGATATTGCTCAGGTCCTCGCTGAGGTCTGTGCCCGACATCGAACGATGTATGGCCAGCGGCACCAGGTTGTAGAGCTTGCTGAAATGCGCTGCGTTCAGCGTCCGGTTGTGCAGCGGAGAACTGCGCGAAATCACCGCCTCCGCCAGCTGCTGTCCTTCTTCGTCGAGCGGCACGCTGTCGCTCACCGCCCGGCCGATATCGCTGGCGTTGTACAGGGTGGCACCGAGCAGCCGCTCGTATTCCTTCAGGTTGTCTGCCGTATCTCTCACATACAGCCTGTCACCCGCCTGCAGCTGTACGGATGGCTGCTTGACCGGCAGCAGACCTTCGCCGCGGCTGATGCGGTCGATGCGCATGCGGTCTTCAGTGCGCTTGCGCGCCTCGGCGACAGTACGGCCCACCGCAAACCCGCCAGCATGGATATGCAGCACGGCGTTGAACAGCCGTGGCGAACTGTCAGACAACAGCGGCTTGCGCACCGGCAGCAGACGCGGGGCGATCAGCCACAGGTACAGAAGACCAACCATTCCACCGACAGCCGCCGGGACGAAGAAATCAAACATGCCGATCGACAAACCAGCTTTGTTCGCGATACCGACGGCGAGAATATTCGTGCCCGAACCGATGGTGGTCGTCATGCCACCGATCAGGACCGCCATGCCCATCGGCAGCAGCACATTCGACGGCGCCTTGCCTGCGCGGAGCGAACAGGCCACGAGTACCGGAATCAGCATGACGATTTGCGGGGTATCGTTGATGAAGCCACTGGTTGCCCAGGCGGTGAGCAGCGTGACGAAAAGGGCGAAACGCGGCCGCTGTATCCAGGTGCGCGCAAGTACGGTGACAACCGGCTGCATGGCGCCGGTGCGGTCGAGCCCCTGCCCCAGCACCATCAGCGCACAGACCGTGACCAGGCCCTCATGACCGAAGTTGGCAAAAATGTTCGCCGGTCTGAAATCGTGGTACGGAAAGACATAAAAGAGCAGGGCGAGCGTCAGCAGCACCCACAAGCTGGTCGCTTCGGCGCGGATATGCTCGCGCGAGAAGAGGTACAGGGCCGCACAGGTGAGGCCCATCACGACAAAGGCATGCAGATCCGGCAGAGTCGGCAAGGGCTGGTCCCCTGTTCTCGTATATACCGCCTGATTCGCGGCCAGATCGTATAGCACGGCGTATTGCGGACCGGCAATTCGGGCTGCGCATATGCGCCGCACGCCCGGGAATAAGTGCCTGCATGGCGCTTTCAGAGCCCGGTATCTGCGAAAATGCCGCAGTCGGACCGGCCAACAAGGGCGCCCAAGTGACCTCTGAAATACCGCAGCCAGCCGCGACCACTACCGAGAAGCGCGAGGATATCCTGTTCCTGGCCAAGGACGCGGGCCTGCGCCAGGACGTCCATGATCTGGGTGTGATTGTCGGCCAGCTGCTGGAGGAGCAGGGCGGCAGCGAGTTGCTGGCCCGCCTCGAACAGACGCGCCGGGCAGCAATCGATGCCCGCGAAGGCGATCCGGAAGCCGCGCAGCGGCTCGCCTCTCTGCTGGGCGCGCTGTCGGCAACCGAGGCAGAAACCTTCATCCGCGCCTTCTCAACCTACTTCCAGGCGGTCAACAGCGCCGAACTGGTACACCGGATACGGCGCCGACGCGCCTATCTCCGCGAAGGCAAGCACCGTCAGCCGGGTGGCTTCGAAGACACCCTCTTCGACCTGCGCGACATGGGCGTCACCCTCGCCGAGATCGGCGCCGTCCTGGCTGATCTGAAATTCGAGCCGGTACTCACCGCTCATCCAACCGAACCGACCCGTCGCACCATCCTGCGCCGGCAGAACGACATCGTGCGGCGGCTCATCGACATGCAGAATCCGTCGCTGTCACCGCGCGAGATCGCCGCTGATCTCGAAAACATCCGCAACGACATCACCGTCATCTGGCAAACCGACGAACATCCGCCAGGCGTGCGCACTGTCGCCGACGAGCTTGAACATGTGCTGTTTTTTCTCACCGAGACCATCTATCGGGTCATCCCGGTGCTCTATGAAAACATCGAGACGGCGCTGGAAACCGTCTGGGGCCCGGAAGCGCACGCGATAAAGCTGCCGGTGATGGTGCGGCTGGCTTCATGGATTGGCGGCGACATGGTCGGCCGCAACGAGATCACCGCCCGGACCATCCGCGAACTGATCGGCCGGCAGCGTTCGCTGGTACTCGACCTCTATCACCGCGAATGCCGGGAGCTGACCGAAAAGCTCAGCCAGAGCAGAACCCGCATCGGCGTATCTGCCGAAATCGAAGAACGTATTCACCTGTACTCGGGACACTTCCCGAACGCCCTGAGCATGACACCGGTACGCCACCGGGACATGCGCTACCGGGTCATGCTGCGCCTCATGATGGCGCGACTGCAGTCGACTTTTTCAGACGGACTTTTCCCCTACGACTCGTCTGAAGAACTTGCCGGCGACCTGCGCCTGATCATCGACAGCCTGACCCGACACGGCGGACAGCATGCCGGGCTGTTCGCAGTGCGTCGCCTGCTGCGGCGGGTGGAGTCCTTCGGATTTCATTTCATGACGCTGGATATCCGTCAGGAAGCCGGCGTCAACCGCAGAATCATCGGCCGCTGCCTCGACGAAGCGGGCTGGCTGGAACAGACCGCGGAATACCGGACGGAGCGGCTGCGCCAGGCGCTGGCTGAAAACGAGTCTCCGCTCGTTGAATTCGACAACGAAGGCAAGCGCGCCATCGGCGTCTTCCAGACCATCGCCTTCTGTCGGCGGCGCTTTGGCGAGAAGTCGATCGGCCCGTACATCGTCAGCATGGCAGAAGGCGTCGACGACGTGCTGTCGGTGCTGCTGCTGGCGCAATGGAGCGAGAGCCTGAGGCGCAGCGATACCATCGCCCTGGATATCGCACCGGCCTTCGAGACCATCAGCGGTCTGGGCAATGTCGCCACACTGATGAACCAGCTCTATGCGGAGCCCGGCTACCGCGAACATCTGGCCGCCCGCGGACGTCACCAGATCGTCATGCTCGGCGTATCCGACAGCAACGTGGATGCGGACCTCGTGTCAGCGCGCTGGGCCTTGCTCAAGGCGCAGCGGGAATTGCTGACAGCCGCCGAAGCCAAAGACATCGAACTCACCATGTTCCATGGCCGCGGCGGTGCGCTCGGTGCCGGCGGCGGCAAGGCGCATGCCGATATCCTGAGCGCACCACCGGGTACGGTGCAGGGCGGCGTGCGCGCCATCGAGCAGGGTGAACTGGTGGCCAACAAGTACGGGGTGCGCGCCATTGCACTGCGCACGCTGGACCAGGCGCTCGCGGCAGTCACGCGCAGCAAGCTGCGGCCAACCGAGCCGCGCGCCGGCGAGAAGCCGGAATGGGAATCCGTACTCGAGGTCATCGTTGCGGGAGCGCGAAGTCATTATCAGGCGCTGGTTCTGGACTCACCGGGATTTTCGGACTACTACCGGCTGGCAACACCGGCTGATGTCATCGAGCGCATGCGTCGCGGCAGCGGCCCTGAATCGGGTCTCTCGGACGGCCTGCTGGCTGCGGCCGGCACCGCACCCTGGGTTTTTGCCTGGACACAGAGTCGCAACATACTTCCCGGCTGGTACGGCTTCGGTTACGGGCTTGAGCGCGCACTGGAACAGTTTGGCGACGCGCCCCTGCATGAGATGCTCGCCGGCTGGTACTTCTTCCGCACTCTGGTATCGGATGTGGAAACCGCCCTGGCCAAGAGCGACCTCAGCATCGCGAGCCATTACTCCTCGCTCGGCGGCGAGCTCCATGAGCGCTTCTTTCCGCGCATCAAAAACGAATTCCTGCGCAGCGCCGCGAACGTGCTGCGCGTCAAGCAGCAGCAGGTCCTGCTGGAGAATGACAATACGCTGCGCCGCTCGATACGGCTGCGAAACCCCTACGTTGACCCCATGAGCCTGCTGCAAATCGATTTGCTGCGGCGCTGGCGACAGACCAATGATGATGTGCTCTTCAACGCACTGACGGCGAGCGTGAACGGCATCGCGCGGGGCCTGCAGGACTCCGGGTGAAAGCCGTCTTCCCGGATTTCGACTCCCTCGGCCCGACCGATCTGGACATGTCGGGGCTGCGAGCTGCGCTGCCGGAGATCAAACTGTATGCCAGCAGCAGGCCCGACGAAGTGGCCGGGAGGATTGCCGGCTGCGAAATCCTGATCGTCAACAAGGTCCATCTCGATCGCGAACTGCTGACCGCGAATCCCTCCCTGCGGCTGGTCTGCCTGGCTGCGACCGGCAGCGACAATATCGACCTGACCGCGGCCCGCGAACTTGGCATCACGGTATGCAACATCCGCAACTACTGCACCGGGTCGGTCGTACAGCATGTATTTGGCATGCTGCTCAGCCTGAATCTGCACCTCGACGAATACCGGCGGCTGTTGGCAACGGGAGCCTGGCAGAGCAGCCGGCACTTCTGTCTGCTCGACTATCCGTCCCGGGAACTGGCCGGGTTGAACTTCGGTATTGTCGGTTATGGGCAGCTTGGGCGCGCCGTGGCCCGCGTGGCACGGGCCTTCGGGATGCGCGTTCTGGTCAGCCACTCCCTGCGGCCGGGTGCGGATGCTCGCAGCCAGACAGCCGACGACCCCCCAACAGAGCGGATCGACTTGTTCAGGTTATTGGCGAGCAGCGATGTGCTTTCACTGCACTGTCCGCTGACGCCGGCCACCCGGCACCTGATCAACGCAGAGACACTGCAGTTGATGCGCGCAGACGCGGTGCTCATCAATACCGCCCGGGGCGCACTCGTCGACGAACTCGCGCTGCTGGCGGCACTGCGCGACGGCCGCCTGGGTGGTGCGGGTATCGATGTACTGCCGGAAGAGCCACCGGCAAGCGGAAATCCGCTGCTCGATGTCCGCTTGCCTAACCTGCTCGTTACACCGCACATCGCCTGGGCCGCGCGCGAAGCCAGGCAACGGGCGCTGGATGAAGTGGTGGCAAATATCCGTGCCTTCCTGTCTGGCGAAAGCCGCAACACGCTGGCCTGAATTGACGGGCTCCCGTCTGGCGATCAGGTAGGCTGCAACAAACCGCCACCAGGATGTCCGATATGCTGTCCGGCCTCTTTCTCTGCTATGCAGTCATTCACCTGATTATCTGGCTGTGGGGCTGGCGGCTCTGGTCGCAGACCGGTCGGCCGCGCGTGCTGCTCATCGTACTGATCGCCTCGACGCTGCTTTTTTACGATAACTTCCGCATCGGCATCGGGCGATTCATCGGCCAGGGCGACCTGCTCTACGCGCTGAGCGTGCCGGCCTTTGCCTGGCACTGGTCGATGCTGCCGCTGCTGATCATCGCGGCCGGTGCGCTGGCGCGGCTGGCAGGGCTCCGCTGGGCGCAAAGCCGGCTGGTGATGGGCGCTTTCTGTGTGGCGGCGGTGCTGCTCAGCGCGCTGGATATCCCGAGCATCTTCAGCATGCAGCTCTACCCGGCCTGTCTGGCCGATACGCTGCGCTATTCGACGCGCGTCAGTGCCGCCCAGCTCTGCGCCGGATCAGACCTGGTCATCAGCTCGGGGCCGGGACCGCTGGTGGCAATCCTCACCAACGTCGTGGTCCTCGCGGTCGGCATCGCGCTCTGGATACAACGCGGATGGCCGTGGCTGACCGTGGGCGCGGGCCTGATGTTCATCGCCGCAGGCGCCTTTGCCAGTTCGGAATGGTCGCTGCCGATCGCCAACTTCGGCGAGATCTGCTTCACCTTCGGCTACATCATCAGCTGCGCGCACTTCGCGCGGAAAAATCGCCTATAGCGCAGCCGACTTCAGCGCGGCGATCCGTACCGGCAACGGCGGATGGGTCATGAACAGCGCACCGAAACGGGCCGCGCCACCGGAGATGCCAAAGGCCTGCATGCCTTCAGGCAACGGAGCAGGCGAACTCGCCTGCTGCAAGCGCTCCAGGGCGGCAACCATGTTGCCGCGACCGGCGAGGTGGGCACCGCCTGCATCGGCACGAAATTCACGCTGACGCGAGAACCAGGCGACGATGATGCTGGCCAGCAGGCCCAGCACCAGCTGCGCAACGATCACCGTGATGAAAAAGCCGGGGCCGTTGCCGCGCTCACTGCGGAATACCACCTGATCGACGAAGCGTCCGATCAGCCGGGACAGGAAAATCACAAAGGTGTTCACCACCCCCTGGATCAGGGTAAGCGTCACCATGTCGCCATTGGCGACATGCGAAATCTCGTGGCCGAGCACGGCTTCGACCTCATTGCGCTGCATGCGCTGCAGAAGCCCGGTGCTGACCGCGACGAGCGCCGCATCCCGGCGTGCACCGGTGGCGAAGGCATTGGGCTGCGGAGAATCGAAGATCGCCACCTCAGGCATGCCGATACCGGCTTTCTGCGCCAGCTGACGAACCGTTGCGACCAGCCAGGCTTCTTCGGCATTGCGCGGCTCTTCGATGACTCTTGCGCCCACGCTTCGCTTTGCGATGAATTTCGACATCGCCAGCGAGATCAGCGAGCCGCCAAAGCCGAGGATCGCCGCGAACACCAGCAGCGCACCCGGATCCTGCCCGGAAGCCGCCATGTATTGATCGATACCGAGCAGCCGCATCGACACAGTCAACACCGCAAGGATCGCCATATTGGTGGCAAGGAACAGGATGATGCGTTTCACGGAAGGCCTCCACAGGGTCAGGTTTCCATTGTATGGGCATGCCGGGTCCGACTTTCAAGAGCCTCCGGGCTGGTCGCGAGCGCTGTTAGGATGTGCGGCGACGTAGCAGAAACCGCAGCATGAGCAAGCGATCCGGCGACACGATGCGGCCCCTCGCGGGGTTCTGGCAACCACGTTACTGGCCGATCTGGCTGGCACTGGCCGGCATGCGCCTGCTCGCCTTCTGCCCTTACCGGATGCAGCTTGCCGTGGGACGCAAGCTCGGCCGTCTCGCGGGTCTCATGCTCCGCAAGCGGCGACACATTGCGGCGGCAAACCTGTCGTTGTGTTTTCCCGAGCTCGATACAGCCGAACGAAATGCACTGCTGCGCCGCCATTTCGAGTCGCTGGGCATGACGCTGGTCGAACACGGGCTCGGCTGGTGGGCCAGCACCGCGACGGTTGAGCGGCTGGTGGAAGTGCGTGGCGCGGAGCATTTGCGACGGGCCATGGCCGGAGGTCGCGGTGTGGTGCTGGTTGCCGGGCACTTCGCCAGCCTCGAGATCACCGGGCGCGCCTTCAGCGCGATCTTCCCCTCCGTCGCCGCGCTCTACCGTAGCAGTCGCAATCCCTTTGTCGATGAAATACTCAAACGCCTGCGGCACAAATCGGTACCGCTGCTGATTCCAAAGCAGAACATGCGCGGCATGGTACGCGCACTGCGCCAGGGCATACCCGTCTGGTACGCGCCAGACCAGAGTTACCAGGGCGAGATGAGTGCGCTGCTGCCCTTCTGTGGCGAACCGGCCATGACCAATACTGCGCTAAGCAACATCGTGCGCATGGGCAAGGCGGCCGTGGCGCCACTGGTGGCCCGCCGCCTGCCCGATGGGCAGGGCTATGTACTGGAGATTTTCCCGGCACTCGATGATTTCCCCGGCGAGAGTCCCGAAGCCGACGCCCTGCGGGTGAATGCCCTGATCGAAGCGCAGATCCGCGAGATCCCCGAGCAGTATTACTGGATACACCGCCGCTTCAAGAACCGCCCGCCGCCCTTGCCGGATCCCTACCGCTGAGTGCCGGACATCGCCGCGTCATACCCCTCGACCAGCCAGTTCCATTCCCGAGCCGAGAATTTCCTGTTGTCCGCGCTCTTTGCACTGATCTTCAGCAACGAACGATGCAGACGCGCCAGATTCGATTGCTGCCAGCTGCGCGCCGCCGGGCGAATGCGACCACGGTCGAAGTCCAGCAGGAATATCCGCTCAGCCGTATCGATCTGCACATTGTGGGCGTTGAGATCTGCATGCCAGACCCCGGCGCGATGAAAGCGCGCGACGCACTCGCCGATCCGGGCCCATGTTTCTGTCGACACGCGCTCGTGCGCAAGCCGTGCGGCAAGCGACTCGACGTCCGGAAGACGCGTGGTGATCAGATCAGCCCGGTAAATGAGGCCTGAATGTCGGTAACGTGCAGCGACCGGCCGAGGCACAGGCAAAGCCATCTGTGTCAGACGCTCGAGCAGCAGCCATTCACGAAAGCACCGGGTCGTGGACTCGCCCAGCCAGAAGAACTGGTCGCTGATCAGCCGGCCGATGAGCCCGCCGCGGTAATAGTGGCGCAGTACACAGGGCTGGCCCGCGCAATCGATGAAATACGTGGCACCCCGTCCGCCTGAAGAACCGGGTATGCGCGATGACTGCGCCCGTGATGCCGGTTCAAACAATGCCGGCTCTGCGTGGCTGAGGACAGCATCATCGTATAGGATGACTTCCCCACCGTGTCGCGCGATTTTTCTGGACACTGTTGATGCCGTCCGGTCAGAAACCAATATCAGCGCCAGAGAGCATATGCGTCCTGCGCCTGTCTGCAATCGGTGACTGTTGCCACACGCTGCCGGTCGTCCGCACACTGCAGGCGCATTGGCCGACTACGCAAATCACATGGATCGTCGGGCGCACTGAATACGGTCTGCTGAAAGACGCAAGCGGCATCGAGTTTATCACCTTCGACAAGCGCGATTCCCGGGCCAGTATGCGGGAAATACGCCGGCAACTCGCCGGCCGTCACTTTCCCCTGCTCCTGCACATGCATGCCTCGATGCGCGCCAACCTGGTCAGCCGACTGGTGCGGGCCGACATCCGTCTGGGTTTTGACCGGGCACGGGCCCGCGACTGGCAATGGCTGTTCAGCAACCGGAAGATTGCCGCGCAACCCAACCAGCACGTGATGGACGGGCTGTTCGGCTTTGCCGAGCATCTGGGCATCCACGAGCGGGTGCTGCGCTGGGATTTCGCGCTCAGCGCTGCCGACCGGGAAATCGCCGAGGGGCTGCGTGCCGGCCCCCGGCCGATCTGCGTCATCAGTCCCTGCACCAGTCAGCGTTTTCGCAACTACCGCAACTGGCGGGTCGAGAACTATGTTGCCCTCGCCCGCCACCTGATCGACATCCAGGGTGCACAGATCGTGCTGACCGGTGGCCCGACCGAGACCGAGCAGAGTTACGGTACCGCGATCAGCACCGCGCTCGGCGACCAGCCCGAAGGCCGGGTCACAAACCTGGTCGGCAAGACGAATCTCAAGCAGCTGTTTGCCGTCCTGCAGATCGCTGATCTGCTCATCTGTCCGGATTCAGGACCAGCGCACATGGCGACAGCGGCCGGCACGCCGGTGGTCGGTCTTTACGCCACTTCCAACCGTCTTCGCACGGGCCCGTATTTCAGCCAGGAGCTGGTCGTCGATGCCTATCCGGAAGCCGTGCGCCGTGAATTCAACAAGGCGGTTGCCGAATTGCGCTGGGGCGAACGGGTACGCGACCCGGCCGCGATGGATCTCATCAAGGTCAATGCGGTGATCGCGATGTGTGATCAGGCGCTCGCCAATCCGCGCCGGCCGAGTGCGGTGATCGCGTCGACCTGAGAAAAGGTGCCAAGAAAAGGTGCCGGATTTATTTTCCCCGGAACCCGACTACCGGGACTTTCCGTGCGCGGCAAAAAACTCCCAGATCAGGTCAGTCGCATTCAGCGAAGTACTCGGCGTATCACCTCGACGTGAACCTTTCTGCCCGCCCGGCCAGGCATGGCCGTTGTCCTTGAGCAGATAGAGTTCGACGGCTTTGCCGCCCGGGCAGGAATACTGCCAGTGGATATAGGTGCCCTGATCCCGCCGCACCGGTTCCCGTGCACAGCCGTCTGTACTGGCCCAGTATGTACCCTGATCCAGTGCCGGCTTTGCAGGTGCGCCATCCCAGGAATCGCTGAAACGCCCGCCGGGCGGGCCGCCTGCATGGGGTACTGACTTGTCGAGCATGCCATTCAGCATGAGGGCTGATACCGGGTGGGCCGCCTTGCTCTCGTCGCCGAACACGGTGGCCACCACCGGTGCGATCGCTGCGAGCTGGTCGGAGAGTTCCCGCCCCAGCCGGTGCGTCATCATGCCGCCGTTGGACATGCCGGTTACAAAAATCCGCTTCGGGTCGATCGGATAGTCTTTGACGAGACGCGTGATCAACGCTCGCATGAAACCCACGTCATCGACCTGATGCTTCATCGCGTAGCCGCAGCAATGGCCGGCGTTCCAGGTCAGCAGCTTCTGCCTGAAGCGGCTGGTACCTTCGGGATAGACGACGATGAAGCCCTCGCGACGCGCCTTGTCGCTGAAGCCCGTCATGCGCTCGGCATTCTCTGCGTTGCCGCCACCGCCGTGCAGGACCAGTACCAGCGGTACGGCGCCCGCTCGCAGTACCGGCTCCGCCGGCAGACGAATCAGATAGTGCCGCTCGACCCCGGCATGCAGGAGGGTCTGTTGACCATGTGAATCGCCGGACGCGGGAGCGCTCGCCCATGCCGCTACCGTCAGCAGCCCGAAGAGAACAGGAAGGAGGATGGTGAGGTAAACGAGCCGCTGGCGCACGGCGCTGCAAGCAGCCACCGTGGCCAGCGGCACAGGTTCAGAAATTCACGCGTGCGCCCACGCCCCACCAGCGCGGCATGCCTGAAGCCACCTGGTTGAAGCCGAACAGGTTGGTGAAATCAAAAGTGTAAACCTTGTATTCCTCTTCGAACACGTTGTTGACGAAGGCATAAACCTCCCAGCCACCATCGCCGGTGGTGTACGAGGTACGCAGGTTGACGATCGTGTACCCGTCTTCTTTGGAGATCGGGTGGTTCTGGATGTCATACCAGATATTCTTCTGGTAGCTGCCCGACGCCTGCACCGCCACCGTGCCTTCCAGTGCGGGCCACTCGTAGCGCGCCAGTCCGCTGAGGCTGAAGTCAGGCGCGCCGACCATGTTCCGGTCGCGAACCGCGTCGCCGGTGACCGTCGGAATATCCTTGGCCGTCGCATCGAGTACGCCTGCGCCCAGCTGCAGGGTCAGGCCGTCCATGGGCCTGCTCTCGATCTCGAGTTCGGCGCCGTAGACTTCAGCGTCGGCGTTGAAGATCACCTGGTTCAGGATCAGCCACTGGAAAGTCTGGAAGTCCTTGTAGTCGTAGTAGAAGACCGAGGCATTGACCCGCGTGGTGCCGCCGAGAACGGTGGACTTCAGGCCCAGTTCGTAGGCGTCAAGCGTTTCCGACTTGAAGGGAATGGTCTCCAGCGGATTGTCGCCGAAGATCTGCGTGGTATCGAGAAAGCCGTTGTTGAAGCCGGCTGATTTCTTGCCCCGCGAATAGGAGCCGTAGAGCAGCAGGTCATCGTTGGCCTGCCAGTTCACCTGCAGGCGACCGGTGATGTAGTCGTCGCTCTGCTCGGCGAGACTGCCAACCGTCGACTTGTTGAAGAGGATCATGTAATCGGCAGCCGGGCGCCATGCGCTGATCGGCGTGGGCGAAGGATTGAAGCAGCCCTCCGCGGGCGGATCAGGCTCCGTGCTGCAGAATGCGGTGATACCGGAGTTGTCGATGTTCACGAAATCGAGTTCCTTGTCCTCGCTGGTCCATCGCAAACCGCCGATCACGGTCCAGTCCGGCGCAAAATCGTATTCGACCTGGCCGAACAGGTCCCAGGAGTCGGTATCCTGCGTATAGCGGGCATCCATATCCACGAAACCGATGGCGTCGGTGTTCAGTTGATAGTGGCCGTCGACCTGGTTGTTGAAATAGTAGACGCCGGCCAGCCACCGCATGCGCTCGGCTTCGCCGGCCACGCGGAGTTCCTGGCTGAAGGTATCTGTGTCAGCCTCGAAGGTGGGAGCGATAAACGAACGAATTGCCGCCGGGGGCGGTGGATCCATCGAATAAGGCGGCACCAGGAAGGGATTCATGTCGGAATCTTCTTCCTGCAGACGCTTGACGTTGGTGTAGGCGGTGATCGAAGTCACGTCGAGTCCGCCAACTTTCCAGTTGATGTTGGCCTGGAGGCCCTGGTTCTTTACCCGCACCTGGCCCGGCCGGTCGTAGTCGCCGGACCATGGGTCACCGTCGGTATCGACATAACCGAAGGCATCGCAGCCGGGGCAGGTGCCCCAGAAGTCCTCGTCTGCGGGCAGTGGCAGGCTGGTGTTGCCGTCAGGCGCAGGCTTGGTGGACTCATGCTGCCAGGCGCCGACTGCCGCGCTGTTCCGCGAGTAGTTTCCGCTCAGCAGGACACTGAGGTCGTCTGAAGGTTCGAACAGCAGCTGGGCACGACCCGCAATCGAGTCGGCGCCATTGAAGTCCTGCACGCCAGGCGTGCGGTTCTTCGTCCAGCCATCGTGGTGGTTGTAGCCGAGCGACAGGCGGCCCATCACGCCGTCGGCCAGCGGGCCGCCAACCGCACCCTCGGCCTTGATCTGGTCGTAATCGCCGTAGCTTGCGTCAGCATAGGCATCGAACACATCGCTCGGCCGCTTGGTGACGTAGTGGATCACGCCACCCGTGGAGTTGCGCCCGAACAGCGCGCCCTGCGGGCCGCGCAATACCTCGATGCGCTGGATATCGAAGAGCTGCAGCGCGAGACCGCCCATCGCCGGCTTGTAGACATCGTCTACATAGACTGCGACCGGATTTTCCTGGGCATCGGCGAAGTCATTGAGGCCGACACCGCGCAGGAAGAAATTGACCTGGCTGGAATCAGCCTGCGGCGTCGTATAGTTGAGATTGGGCGTCATCTGGGTGACGTCGACGGTGTTCTCGAAGCCCATGTTGCGAACCATTTCTTCGCTGAAGGCCGTGACCGAGATACCGACATCCTGCAGGTTCTGCTCACGCCGCTGGGCGGTTACCACCACCTCCTCGAGCGCTGCCTGGGCAACACCCCCGGTGAAAGCCGCCAGCACACCGAGTGCGGTGGCCAGCGATGGTGCAATGGATCGTTTTGTCGACATGGCATTCTCCCCCTGCAGGTCTTCAAAATGACGCTAACACTATGTAATCAGAGCTCAATTGTCTATTCGTCCAGCCACGGCGCCCACAGCCGCTGCTTCATCTGGTCCCAGGAGATCTCGTCATCACCGGCCGGCTGATAGCGGCAACCCGGATGCTCGACCGCCGGCTTTGTCCATGTGCCGCGGTCGACAAGACGCTGGATATTGGCACGGTAGATCTCATCCACCTCGGCATGGGACTTCGGCTCGTCCTTCAGCCAGAGATTCTTCGGGTGGATGGGTTTTTCATACATGCGACTGAAGAGCTCGGTACGCAAGTCCTTCAGCCAGTTGTTGTTGAGGCTCATGGCGCGGAACTGGCGCAGCGCCTCGATATCCACGGTCGCTGCAACCACGCTGTTGTTGGTCGAGGCGCTGTAGGACACAACCTGCCCGCGGTAGTCGACGATATGGGCGCTGCCGCCGGCGATATCCACCGGATGCTTCGAGGTCGCACCCAGGTAGACCGGACCCGCATTCGGGCAAAGCATGTACACCGAATTGAATTCCGCATGGCCCTGATTCTGGATCATCCAGGTGCCGCCACCGGGATAGCCGGCGGTAGTCATCGGCGTGGCCTCGCTGGGCCGATAGACCACTTCGGCACCGTTGAAAGTCAGCGCGCGGACCGCTTCAGGGTATTCGCCGTCGCTGCAGCAGATGGTACCGATGTTGCCGATGTCGTCGGTCTTCAGTACCGGATAGAAAGCCTCGATACCATCACCGTACAACTCGACCCACCGGTCGTAGACATCGTGCGGCACGCAGGAGCGTTCCCGGCACCAGATGTGGTTCTTGGCGGCCTTGTGCACCACCTTGCCGTTCGGACCAATGACGAACAGCGTGTTGAAGTAGCGGTCGGCCATGACTTCCGGCCAGCGCGCCTTGCACTGGCCGATGATGTAGGTGTTGTAGAGCTTCGCCAGCCGGCCCAGGTGTTCCGTTTCCTCACCGGGGATGTCGATGAACAGGTCACGGGCCGCCATCACGTGCGGCAGGTCGAAGATCTCGTCGGTAAATCCGGTCAGCGCACCTTCGGCGAGGGCGATGATCTTCACCGGCATGTTGATGTTGACCATCGAGACGGCCGCGTGGATGACCTCCTCGATGTTCTCGATGTTGTGCCGGATCTGCTTTCGTTCCGAGATGCCGTAGATGACGGTCGACAGACCGACGGCGAGATACGGGGCGACAGGTCGTGGCGCTTTCGCTTCAGGCACTGGCAAACAGCCTCATCGCTGCATCAGGATGGCCGGGCCGCAGGCCATCAGCCTGTGGCGCGAGCATCAATCTTAGCGCTGCGCCAGACGATAAACAGGAACATCAACGTGCTAAACAGGCAAAGCAGCGCTGCCATCGGCATGATCCGGCTGTAATCCCCGCCCTCCCGGATCAGCGTCGCGGCTAGCGCCGGGCCGAGCGCGCCGCCGAGGCCCTGCGCCGCTGTCATCGTGACCAGATAGCGGCCATGGATATCGAGCTTGGCGACCGCCCCCATCTGGTAAGACACGCCGACGATGAACAGCGCCTGGAAGAGCCCCGTGCTGACGAAGAACGCTGCTGCGCCGAAATCGCCGAGCACCGCGAACAGCGCCGCGGTCTGGCCGATGAACACGATCAGCAGGGGCAGATAGCGGCCGTACCTGTCGCTGGCCCAGGCAGCGGCGAGCGCGCCCACGATGGCCATCACCTGCGAGACGCCCAGCGCCAGCGCAATGGTCTGCGCCGGCAGGCCTCCGGCCTGGCCAACCCGCTCGACAAAAGCCCAGAAGCCGAACACGTTGATGAAAAACACGACACTGGCGGTGAGACCCATCCAGATCAGGCCGGTATGGCTCGCCTGCCGCACATCCCCTGTCGCAACCGCCGCGCGGACCCGCCCCGCGTGAGGGAATCGCGACAGGGTCGGCATCATCAGCAGCGATGCGCCAGCCAGCATGTAGTACATGGCACTGACGCCCCATCTCTGCACCAGCCAGGGGGCGGCCAGGAAACCGCCGAGCATCATCACGCCCTGCACGGCCTGCGCGAGGCCGAAGGCGCGATCCGGCTCGCGGTCATCACCGAGCGCCGCAACCGTTACGGCAAACACGCTGCCGCCGGCGAGCCCTGTCAGGCAACGCAAGACCAGCAGCGGGGGGTAATCCTGGATGTTTGCGCTGACGACGTTGAGCGCGGCATAGGCTGCGAAAGAGACAGTCAGCGCCTTTACCCAGGAAACCCGGCGTATCCAGGCGGCAGCGAGTATCGAGGCGAACACCAGGCCCAGACCTTCGAGTGCCGCGATATTGCCGGCCTGCTGTTCACTGAAACCATGGGTGTCGATCAGGCCACCGACGATCATCGGCATCAGGATGAGGGCTGCCGGACCGACCGGATAGAGCAGACAGGACAGCAGCATGCCGGAGGATCTCGCATCGGGAGCGTGACTTGCAGGCATGAGTGGTTCCTATTGCGCGGTCAGACCGCCATCGACGACGAATTCGGCACCGGTAATGAAGCGTGCCGCATCAGACGCGAGAAACAGCACCATCGCAGCGATGTCTTCCGGCTGGCCGATGTCCGGCAGCACCTGCATGTCCATGTAGAACTTCAGGGCTTCTTCGGTACTCGCCACCACGCCCTTGCGGCGCATGTCCTCGAGTTCCTGGCGGAACATGGGTGTGTCGGTGTTGCCCGGATGGACCGAATTCACGCGGATACCATAACCCGCCCGGCCGCACTCGATGGCCACGCTCTTGGTGAACAGGCGCACACCGCCCTTGGTGGAACAATAGGACGTCAGGCCTTCCGCACCGATGATCCCGCCAACCGAGGACAGGTTGATGATGGAACCGCCGCGACCGCTGCGGCCACCCGGTCGCATCACCTCGACCGCGCACTTGCTGCCCATGAAAACGCTGTCGAGGTTGACGGCATGCACGCGCCGCCATTCTTCCAGGGATGTTTCGAGCAGGGTGTGCACGATCGCGATACCGGCGTTGTTGACCAGTACATCCAGGCCGCCGTAACGGTCAACGATGGTGTCTACCGTTGCCTGCCACTGCGCCTCATCGGTGACGTCGAGAGACATGAACGCGGCCACGCCGCCTTCCTTGACGATCGCATCGACGACAGCACATCCGGCCTGTTCGTCGATATCGGCAACGATCACGCTGGCCCCGTGCCGGGCCAGCGTCGCGGCGCAGGCCGCGCCGATGCCCTTCGCCGCACCGCTGACCAGTGCGACCTTGTTCCTGACGTGAATGAGCGACTCCATGCCCTGCCCTCAGCTCTGGTTCAGCAGGTAAATGATGCTTTCGGCCTTGCCCTTGCGGCCCTGCATGGCCTTGTGATTCGTGATCCAGTCCGGCGGTACCAGCTCGGGGAAGTTGCCGAGACCGAGCACGATATCCTTCTTCCCGTCACCATTGACATCGGCAGCCTCGATCGAACACCAGACACCGAAAAACTCGCGGCTGATCGACTGGGGCTCGAACCGGAATCCGCCCTTGTTCTCGAGGTAGACGAAGGTTTCCGGTTCGTCCTGGTTCCACTGCGGAAACAGCGAGATCGCGGCGATATCCATGTCGCCGTCGCCGTCAAAGTCCTCGACGACGGAGCGGATTGCACCATGCATGCGGTAGTAATAGCTCTTCGTGAATGTCAGGTCACCATTGTTCCTGAACACCCGGATACCGTGCTGGGGACGCGGCGCCGGAATGATGTTGATGATGTGGTTGCCGGCCACGTTGTCACCGTTCAGCACAACCAGATCCATCTTCCCGTCGCCATCGAAGTCGGCAGCCCTCAGGCTGTTGCCGCCATATGAGGGCGTGTTGCGGTCAAGCACATGGCGCGTGAAGGTCTCGTCACCGTTGTTGATGAACAGCAACAGTTCCTGCCGGCCCTGGGCGACAAGTGCAGCAATATCCGGCCGGCCATCGTTGTTGAAATCGGCGATGGTGTTGCCGATCAGACCAGCCGTGCGATCCAGCACGTTTTCACGCAGCGCACCGGCCAGCGGACCGGGCGGAATTTCAGCCGGCGCGTCCTGCCACAGCTTCTGGTACCCGGGCGTCTGGTAAAAAATTGCCAGCACGCTCTTCGCCCCGTCTGCATACCCGTCGCCAAAGGCATTGGCGACGATATCGGGCAGACCGTCGCCGTTCATGTCCACCGTATGGTGCTCGACCAGCCGCTGTTCGCCGTTGATCAGCATACGGGCGCGCGGCGTCTTGCCTTCAAACTCCCAGTCGGTGATTCGCCCGATACCGACTTTGGTCATGGGGAATCGTCCGTGAGTCACGAGCCGCATGCCGGTTTCGGTCAGCTTCATGTCGATCGGATCGCTGGCAACGCGCTGATCAGCGATGCGCTTGCCGGTCGCAAGATTCAGAACCACGACGTCGTCCCACTTGTCAAAGCCTTCGCGGCGCTCACCGCCGCCGACCCAGTCATCGATCACCGTGCGCCCGACATACAGGCGCTGACGCTGCGGATCGACCAGTGTGGAGAGGATCAGTGCATCGGGCTCCAGCTCAAGCTTCGGTTTCACCGGCTTGAACACCTTGGTCAGCGGCGCTTTCGGCGCCTGCATTTCCATTTCCTTCCAGGGTCGCGAATTGCTGACGAAGTAGTCGCGCATGCGCTGGAACTCTTCCTTGCTCATCTCCGGTTGCGGCGGAATGTGCTCCTTGAACGGGTAGAAATCGCGGAAAAAACCATTGTTGTCGTAGAGAAAATAGCGCTTCGTGTAGTCCTGGACGGGCTCCAGCTCGGGCGGAAATGGTTCCACGCGCATGTCATCAAACTCGTCGCCCTTCATGCCCACATAGTTGCCCATGTAGTGCAGCGCATAGGGCCAGTATTCCTTTGCCAGATCTGCCGGATCCGGTGCGAGATGACACCGCACACAATGCAGGTCCACCAGTTGCTTGCCGCTCAGCTCGGCACCCGGGGCAGTAGCTCCAGCGCTTTTCACCTCAGCCTGCGTCGCCTCCGGTTTCGGCCGGTCACAGCCGCCGACCAGGCTGCCGGCGAGCAGCACGGCTGACAGGGTGAACAGTTTCAGGTTCGCATTCTGCAAGTCCGGACTCATGAGCTGACTCTCCCGCACGACAGGTTCATGGGGTCGCAAGTATAGTCCGGCTCTCCTGGTCCGGTCAGAAGTCGCCGCGCAGCTCCACGCGCAGGCGCCGGTCCTGGGCCGGAAAGCCGACGAACTGCTCGTAATCCCTGTCGAACAGGTTATCGATCGCCAGCGATACGCGGAGCGCACCGAAGCGCAACGAGCCGGCGGCATCCACCACCGTGAATGAGGGCATGCGGATGTCACCGGTCGGGTTGGAGCGGTCGAGAAATTCCCCGCTGTAACGCATACCGACAAATGCCGTGTGTCCGCCCGCAAAATCATGGGCGACGCTGGCGGCGGCCGTGCGCTCCGGACGGTTGCGCAGCGGCTGCAGGCCATCGCGCTCATCGATGTTCAGCAGCGAGGCGCTGGCCTGCACGCGCCAGTGCTCATCCATCTGCAGCCTGAGTTCGGGTTCGATGCCCTGCACGACGATGGTGCCGCGATTGATATTCGTGAATGTATCGCTGTCGAAATCCACCAGATCCTCATAGCGGGTGCGAAACAGACTGAGCTGCAGCGCCGACCCGGCGCTGTCGATGCGGCGAACGAGCGTCAGATCCGCATTCCTGCTGCGCTCCGGTTTCAGGTCGGGGTTGGCGCCAAGCGGGAAGCCCAGCGCAAAGAAGCTCGGCGGCTTGAAGCCCTTGTTGAAGTTGGCCTTGAGCGTGGTGGAACCGCCCGGCAGGTCCCAGACCAGGCCGAGGTGCGGCGTGGTCTGGCTGTCGCTGCTCTCGCCCTCGTCAATGCGGTCGTGGCGCACCCCGATCTGCGCGGCAAGACCGGACAGTATCGGAAAGCGTCCCTCCACGAACACTGCGGTGGTCCTGCGATCCAGGCTGAAGTTCAGGGTCTGGAGACTGCCATCGAGAAAGAAGTCGCCGACGCTGTCGAGCTGGCCATCCTCATCGGCAAGTTCGGCACCGGCGACAAAAGTGCCACTGGTCCCGTAACTCTTGCTTAGCGCCATTGCCACATCACGGCGGCGGAAATCCGTATCGGTGACGAATGCCGGAACCGGGAAGCGCACACCCGCATCGATGGCCGCATTGTCGTCGCTGGCTTGCCGCTTGAACTCCGAGGCCTTGAGCGTCAGCTGGAGCCCGCTGATGTCGCCGACGCTCAAGTCTGCCCCGTAGCGCCTGTCTGTCGATGTTCTGGAAGTCAGCTCACGATTGACGGCCAGACGCGGCCCACCGCTGTCATCCGGAAATCCGGTGCTGTCACGCTCGACCTGGGCCGCAAAGATTCCGCCAGTGAACCAGCCGTTGTCCACCAGACGCAGCGAGCCTGAAACAGTGTCGAGATCGAGGGTCGCGTCATCACCCCGCTCGCCACTTTCCGCATGACCGGCATTGAGCTGGGCCTGCAGACTGCCGTTGCCGAGATTGAGGAGCGCGCCGAGGCTGCTTTCATCGTCGCCACCCATGGCGGCGTAGCCGCTGCCCTCGATGCCGTTTACCGCGGTACGCCGGGTGATGAAATGCACCACGCCAGCCAGCGCTTCACCGCCATAGACCGCCGATGCCGGGCCGCGCAGCACCTCGATGCGCTCGATCTGGTTGACGTCGATGGCCGACAGATCGTAGGTACTGCCGCGCGTGGTGGTCGGGTCATTCAGTTTGACGCCGTCCAGCAGGATCAGCAGATGACTGTTCTCGGCCCCGCGCAGGTACATCGACATGAAGCCGCCGGCCGGGCCAGCCTGATCGACATAGATGCCGGTCACGCGCGAAAGCACATCCTCGATACCGGAGGGATGACTGGCCTGGATTTCGGCACGCTCGATGACGGTCACATTCTGCGCCAGGCCGGCACTGGTCATCGGCAGCCGCGTGCCGGTCACCACGATGTCGGCATCATCAGCTCCTGTGACGCCTGCCGCGGACGTGATTGCCGACGCAGTCGCAAATAAAGACACCAGCAGACAGCTGGCACGCCAACGGGCATGCATCGTGAAGCGTCCTCGATCAGGCAATGGCTGCAAATGGCCACGGCACCGAATTATAGATGTCAGCTGCACCATGAATATGCTGGAATGAATCCATATGCTCTCCGCCGCGTATCTGATCATTGCCGTCCTCGACTTCGGTGTGCTGCTCTGGGCCGTACGCGAGTGTCGCCGTTACCGGACCAACGGACTGCTTTTTGCGACCCTGCCGCTGCTCCTGCTTTGGTATGACAACGCGGTGATCGGCATCGGCAGCACGCTGGGAGAGGGTGCGCTGCTGATGAATCTCAACACGGTGCGCTTCCTGGCGCACTACATCAGCCTGCCCATGACCTTTATCGCCATCGGAGCGATGGCGCGAGAAGCGGGTTTT
Source organism: Chromatiales bacterium (assembly GCA_024234935.1). NCBI lineage: Bacteria > Pseudomonadati > Pseudomonadota > Gammaproteobacteria > Chromatiales > Chromatiales bacterium. Next base: position 53,895 of record JACKNI010000005.1, on the reverse strand, counting down.
CGGCTGGCCCGGCGAAAATCCGTGATGGCGGCTTTCTGCCTGCTCGCTGTTTACTTCATCGCCCATGACCTGTGGCTGTTTTCGCAGTCCGGCTTTTATCCCTCATGCTTTGCGGACACCCTGCGGTATACGACACATATCGCCGAGTACACCGCATGCGGCCCGGATGCGGAAATCGGCGCAGGCCGGTCCATTCCGCCCATTCCCGCAATCACGCTGACCAATATGCTGATCGTGTTTGGCCTGTTCCTGTGGCGACGGACCGGATGGAAATGGCTGACGCTTGGCTCCATGGGTGCGATGGTCTTCTTTGCAGTGCCTTATGCGCAGACCGGCGGCATATTCGGCAATATCGGCGAGCCGATCATCAGTGCGGTGATCATTGCCACCGCCGTGCATATCGCCAAACACCGGCAATCGGCAGGTCAAACGTGAACGCGGCATCTCCACTGGCGCTCACCGACCGCATCCACGCCCTGGATACGACGCGGGGCTTCGCCGTGCTCGGCATACTGCTGATGAACATCTGGTCCTTTGCGGGGCCACAGGCGATTTACGACTATCCGGTTGCAGCCGCCGACTGGGGCGGAGCGCCGCTGCAGACCTGGGCGGTGATGCATACGCTGTTCGAAGGCAGCCAGCGGGCGCTGTTCTCCATGCTGTTCGGCGCCGGCATGCTGCTCATGGTAAGTCGCCTGGATGAGCGCGCAGCGGATGCGAGTAGTGCGCGGATTTACTACCGGCGTCTCGTATTCCTGATGCTCTTCGGCCTGTTCGACCTGTTCGTGCTGCTGTGGCCTGCCGACATCCTGTTCATCTATGCATTGTGCGGCCTGGTACTGTACCCGCTGCGCAATCTCAAACCCGGCACCCTCCTGCTGCTGGCTCTGATCGTATTCTCCGTTCAGGCCGGATTGCGGGTACAGAACTGGCAGGAGTCGATACAACTGCGACAGGAATACGCGGCGGCACAGGCTGAGCCGGCCCTGCCGAAGAATCCGGATCAGGCAACGACTGAACGCTTGCAGGCATGGGAAGCCATGGAGCAGCGTGCGCATCCTGACCTCGATGCGCCAAGAACCAGAGAACTGATTCGCATCACCGGCAGTGGTGCGTTTGGCGAATTTCTCGCCTCGAAACTGCAAACCAGTCTCATGCTGCTGATCTTCGTCGGCTTGAAATCATTGGTGCTCGATTCACTCGGCGCCATGCTCCTTGGCATGGCCTTGCTGCGGGCCGGTGTATTGACCATGACTGCTGCACCCCGGAGCTACGCCCTCCTCATGTTGATCGGCTACGGCATCGGGCTGCCGCTGGCTGCGTGGGAAACCGCCGCAATGATCGGCAACGACTTCGACCCGATCCTGAAAGCGCGCAACCTGATTCACTACGACTTCAGGCGCATGGCCGTCGGGCTGGGCCATCTGGGTCTTATCCTGCTGTTCTGTCGCCGGTATCCGCGCAGCTGGCTTGCGACACGGATTGCGGCGGCAGGCCGCATGGCGCTCAGCAATTACCTGGGCCAGTCGATACTGTGCGGCTTGCTGTTCTATACCGTCGGTTTCGGCCTGTATGGCCGATTTACCGGCTATTACCTGTATCTGGTGGTCGCCGGCATCTGGATCATGCAGATCGCGTTCAGCAACTGGTGGCTGGCCCGCTATCACTTCGGCCCCTTTGAATGGGTCTGGAAGTCGCTGACCTACAAGGAGCGCCAGCCCCTGCGGCGCGCCTGAGCAACAGGGCCGGCATCACCCCGACCGGACTCATGCTTCGCGGATGCTGTTCCCCACCTTCTGCTTCGTGCCAGGCACCGGCCAGTCTTTCCATTCCTTGATCACGCCATCAGCGATCAGGAAGTGACCGGCGACATGGAACTCCATGCTGAGCCCGCCCGGCGGTGCATTGAAACTGTCGATGCGCTCATTCAGTACCAGCGGGGCTACCGCAAAGGACCGCAGGATGTCCCAGCGTACTGAATCGAGCTTTTTCAGGAACGGGCCCATCTGCTTCGCAAACTGGTCCCTGCCGGTGATCAGCGGCTGCCCGGGCGCAATCTGGTAGAGCAGGTCTTCGGCCAGATAGGGCAGCAGCGCATCGACATCGCGCAGCGACCAGTCACGGCAGAAGTCCCGCACGAGCTGTTCGTTGCGCAGATCCTGCGCGCTCATTTTCGTCTGTTCCACGCTCATCGTTGTGAGTCCTCCACAGGCCGTCATGCCCAGCGCCGCCGCGCCCGTCAGAATTTCTCGCCGGTCCACTATCGTTTGCCCTCGGTCGTTCAGGCCATTCTCGCATGACACCTGTCGATGACCTGCCCGAATCCGGGATGGTGAAGTTTTGGCCACATTCCTTGATACGAGTTTGGCAACTGTGTTTTCATCAAGGCTGCCAGCGGCGTTCAGCCCGCTGCCTGTCCTGAATCACCGACTGTATTGAAGGATCGACACACCCGACATGGAAATACTGTCACTGGAACTATTGGGCAATCCATTGCTGCAGTGGGCCACAGCAACCGGTGCTGCCCTGCTCGCCATTGTCGCGCTGCTCATACTCTCCCGCTTCGTTCGCACACGCCTGACAACATTCGCCCAAAAGACCGACGGCACGCTCGATGATGCCCTTGCTGCCGCGATGCGGGCGACACACTTCTGGTTCATCGCTGCTGTCGCGCTGTTGTGCGGAGCACAGTTTCTGCACCTGCCAGAGCAGGTGAACTCGATAGTCGGCCACGTTTTCACGCTGGCCCTGATCCTTCAGGCCGGGTTGTGGGCGCACGCCGCCATCAGCGGTCTGCTGTCCGGCTATCTGGCCCGGCACCGGCACCTCGATGCCAACGGGGTTACCACCACCTCCATCCTGTGCTTCATCGCACAGGTGGCCCTCTGGTCGCTCGTCGTGCTGATGCTGCTCGACAACCTGGGCTTCGACGTGACGACGCTGGTGGCGAGTCTCGGCATCGGCGGCGTCGCGGTTGCCCTCGCCGCGCAGAACATTCTCGGTGACATGTTCGCGTCGATTGCCATCGCGCTTGACCAGCCGGTCGTCATCGGCGACTTCATCGTCGTCGGCGACTTGACCGGTACCGTGGAACGCGTCGGCCTCAAGACCACCCACCTGCGCAGCCTTTCAGGCGAAACCATCGTGCTGTCAAACAGCGATCTGCTGAACAGCAGGATCCGCAACTACAAGCGGATGTCGGAGCGTCGTGTGCTGTTTGGATTCGGCGTCACCTATGACACGCCGCCGGACAAGCTGCGCAACATCCCGGTCGTCGTGAAAAAAATCATTGAACCGGATCCGCTGACCCACTTCGATCGCGCCCACCTCGCCAAGTTCGGTGCCTCGGCCCTCGAGTTCGAGGTGGTCTACTACGTGAAGAGCCCCGACTACGGGCAATTCATGGATATCCAGCAGCGCATCAACCTGGAGCTGATCGACGCATTCCAGGAATCAGGAATCGAGTTCGCTTTCCCGACCCAGACCATCCATCTGGCAACACCTGCAGATGCCATGCCGTAGGTAACCGGACTTGCTCACTGGCGGACTGCCTGCAGAAAGTCGCGCCCCCAGCGCGCCAGGTCATACTGGGACACGATCTCGAACAGCGTTCGCTGGCGGCTGTCGCGCTCACCATCCGTCATCGTCAGCGCCAGCCTGAGGGTGGCAACGAGATCAGCCTGGTCATGCGGGTTCGTCAGCAGCGCGCCCTTGAGCTCTGCCGCCGCGCCGGCAAACTCGGAGAGCACCAGCACACCGCTTGAACCATGCACGCCGTGCGTGGCCACGAATTCCTTGGCGACAAGATTGAGGCCGTCGCGCAAAGGCGTGATCCACATGATGTCAGCCGCCGCATAGTGCGCCACGACCTCCTCAAACGGCAGGGAACGGGCAAAAAACCGTACCGGGGTCCAGTCCAGACGGGAATATCGGCCGTTGATTCGGCCAACCGCCTGGTCGATCTGCGTCTGCAGCGAGCGATAGACGGTCATCTCCCTGGCAGCCGGAACACAGACCAGCATCAGGGTCAGCGTACCGCGAAGCGCAGGATCAGCGTCCAGCAAGCGCTCGAAGGCCTGCAGTTTCTCCAGGATCCCCTTGCCGTAATCGAGCCGCTCGATGGCCAGCACCAGCTTTCTGTCGCCGATCTCGGCCCGGATTGTCGCGATATCGGCCTGCACCTGCGACAGCTCCATGCACTCGCGAATACGACCGACGTCAGTGCCTGCCGGGTGGGCGCCCAGTCGCACCGTTCGCTCTCCGTAACGTAGACCAGTCGCCATCGTCGCAACACCCACGGCACAGCCAAAGGTCAGGAAGCGCGGCGCACAGGATGCGCTCGATGCGATGTCGACCGGTATCGCGCTGCGGAGTGCGTCGACGAAGTTTTCGACATGACGGGGGATATGAAAGCCGATGTAATCACAGGCGAGCAGACTGCCGAGGATCTCCCGTCGCCAGGGAATGATGTTGAAGATATCGCCGGCCGGGAAGTGCGTGTGGTGAAAGAAGGCGATCTTCAGGTCTGGCCGGAGTTCGCGCAGGGTCGAGGGCACCATCCACAGGTTGTAATCGTGCAACCAGACCACCGCACCCGGCGCTGCTTCGGCGGCCACGACCTCGGCAAAGCGCCGGTTGACCTTCTTGAACAGCTGCCAGTCATCTTCATTGAATCGCGCCCGCTCCCAGAAGGTATTGATGACCGGCCAGAACGCTTCCTTGGAAAAGCGTTTGTAGAATACGTCGACTTCATGCTTGGTCAGCGAAACGCGCGCGGCCGTGAGGTTCGGATAGCGCTCCGCATCGACGGCCGTATGCACCTCGAACTTGCCGCTCCGTTTGTCCTCCACGCTCCACGCGACCCATGATCCGGGATGACCATCGCCAAAAAAGCTGAGCAGACTGGGAATGATGCCGTTTGGTGAACTGTGCCGGTGGCGCACCAGCTTGCCGTCAACGACATTCTCTTCGTAAGGTAGCCGGTGATAGACCATCACCAGCTCGGCCTTGCCGCAGGCGCGATCGGTCCTTGTCCCCGAGACGAGCTTTTCCGCGTCGACCATTGCGAAATGGTCGATTGCTTCAAGAATTCCGCCGCAGCCGGTGGCCCTGGCATGCAGGACGTTGTCCAGACGATCTGTTGCGGCGAGCAGGGCCGGTTCCGAGTCGCCGACACAGACGCCCGGATAGCCTTCCCGGTACATCGACAGGTCATTGAGCGTATCGCCGGCCACCAGCACCTGGGGCGCCTCAATGCCCAGATGGTTGACCAGCATGCGGAGGGTGCTGCCCTTGTCCGTGGAGCGCGGCAGTATGTCGAGGTACTGGTCTGCGGAGTAGAGCACCTCGCAGTCCAGACGACGCGCTTCAGCTTCGATTTCGCCGCGCAGCTCGTTGAGCAGTTCAGGCTGGCACCAGTAAGAGCAGCGCCGCTGCTGCGGCACATTCTGGCGTATCAGCCCCTTGAACCGCGACATCGCCAGCGCGACCGCATGCTCACCAGGCCAGCGCGATTCGATTTCCCATTGCAGCGGCTGTATTGGCTGCATATCGGAAGTGCGGATCAGCGTAGCGCCCACATCGCAGATCACGTAGTCGGGGTCGGGCAGCAGGGGATCGGCGAGCAGCGGCAGGACGTTTTCCAGGCCACGACCGGTGACCCAGGCGAGATTTATTTCCGGGTGCGAGTCGACCAGCCGGTACAACTGCTGGCGCATTCCCGCATCGCCGGCCAGGAAGGTGCCGTCCAGATCGGTGGCAAGAAACATCGATACAGCTGTGGTCGTAGCACTCATGGTGATTGTCCTTCAGGCGGCTGCACCGGAATATCCGGCAACAGCTCCAATGCGGCAGGCGTGGTGCGCAACATGGGATGAAATCGCGCGTGATGGAAAATCTGGCGGGCTCTGAACAGCCGCCGGCCACTGGTGACGACAGCCAGCAGGCCCGCGGCAATGGCAAAAAATGCCGGCAGGCTGTCGGGACCCAGGCGTTGCATGAGAAACCCTGCGGCAACCGGGCCCAGCGCTGCGCCGATGCCGTTCAGCAGCAGCAAGGCACTGCATCCGGCAAGCAAGGCCTCTGCTGGCAGCTGGTCGAGCAGTTGTGCCACGCACAAGGGATAAAGCGCGAAGGCGAGACCGCCGAACAGAAAATACATCACGAACAGCAGCGCACCGGGTCCGGGCGAAAGCACGGCTGCGAGCAGCGCTATTCCCGCGGCTGCCGCGCTGACAGCGGCAAGCGTCGTGCGACGATCACCACGATCGGAGAAACGGCCGATTGGAAATTGCAGAGCAGCGCCCCCGCATATCGTGACCGTCATGAACAGGCCGACGCCCGACCGGTCCAGCCCCGATTCCAGGGCGTACACCGGTCCCATGCCCCAGAACGCACCCAGCAGGAGACCGGACAGCACGGCGCCGATCGCCGCGCTGGGCGCCATCCCGGCGATCTGCCAGATATTCGAGCGGGGCGCAGGCAGCATCGCCGGCTGCGGCAGCAAGGTAAAAGCGACTGGCAGCGCCGCGAGTGAAATCAGGATGGCAACCACGCTGAACAACACGAAACTTTGCGGCGGCTGCAAGTCCAGAAGCAGTTGCCCGGAAGCCAGCGCCAGCAGGCTGACCACCATATAGACGGCAAATATGCGGCTGCGCTGCCCCGGCAATGCCTGCGAGTTCAGCCAGCTCTCGATCACGGTGCAGAGGCCCACGACGGCCAGTCCTGTGACGACGCGCAGCAAGGCCCAGGCGACCGGGCGAACCCACAGCGGGTAGAGCAGAACGGTTATTGCCGCCAGCGCGGCATAGAAGGCAAAGGCACGGATATGCCCGACGCGCCGGATCAGCAGCGGGGCGACAAAGGTGCCAAGAAAAAAACCGACGAAATAGCCTGACATGATCAGGCCGAGGGTCAGCTCATCGAAACCTTCGACACCACCGCGCATCGCCAGCAGGGTGCTGAGCAACCCGCCACCGGCCAGCAGAAACGCAACACTGACAAGGAGGGACAGAATGGGGAAAACAAGACGAAGCACGCGAGCGGGGGAATCTCCTCAAATCAGCGGCGAAGTATAACCCATTGATCATGATGGCTTCCCGGGCCGCCTTGAGACCAGCCTGATACTTGCGTTGCGGCGCGGCCGGCGTATATTCGGATGCGCCGACAGCTTGCTGAACTCCATACAAACAATAGTCACGGAGCGCAATCATGACCATCTCGGTCCCCGCACGCATGGCGGCCTGGTTCCGCTGTATCACCCTGATTACCAGCCTCATCCTCGCAGCTGCCCCGGCCAGTGCACGTGAAAACGCGCTGCAAAAGCTCGGCAAGGCCCTGAACGCGCTCGGCAATGGCCAGCACTCCGGTAACCTCATCGTCAATGGCAGCTTCGAAGAACCGGTGGTCGGCAAGGGCCGCTATCTGACCTTTCCCGCCGGTCAGTCATTTGCAGGCTGGCAGGTGATCGGCTCGGGCAGCGTGTCGCCAATCAGCGGCGAGTACGTCGCTTCCCGCATCACCTTCAACGCGCAGCAGGGCAGCCAGTGGCTGGACATGACCGGGCCAGGATCGAATTCAGCGGCTGGTGTACAGCAAACAGTCCGGACCCAGCCCGGCACCAGGTACGAGCTGGTGTTCTACGTCGGCAATGTGGTCGGCGGATCCTTCGGCACCACCAGCAGCATCGAAGTGCTGGTTGACGGCAAGTCGCTCGGGGTTTCGCGCAATGCCAGCAACAGCCCGGGCGGCCAGTCCTGGGGCCAGGTCAAGCTGCCGATCACGGCGACAGGCAACAGCACAACGATCGCTTTCATCAATCGCGACCCGTCAAACGACAACAGCAACGGCCTGGATAACGTTTCGCTCATGCCAGCCCCGGCGACGGCAGTACTCACCGAGTCCTTTGAGGCACCGGTGACCAGTAACTACACGACATACAATGCAGGCCAGTCCTTCAGAACGGCGACCAACACCTGGACCGTTGCCGCCAGCGGCGTCGATATCTGCAACGTACAGGCCCGGCGCGAAGTAACCGCATTTGAGGGCAATCAGACATTGGATCTGAACGGTTCTCCCGGAGCCGGGGTACTCGCCACCAGCTTTGCAACCAAGGCCGGACAGAAATACAGCCTGAGCTTCCACTACGCCAGAAATAACGGCCTGGGCGCCACACCAGCCCGCGCGAAGGTAGAGGTGCTTGGATCGGCACCACTGTTGCAAGCCGAAATTCGCCACGACAAGACGGTTGGGCCTTTCGGCAGCTACCTGAGCTTCAGCGATGATTTTGTGGCAGACGGCACCACAGCAAGCCTGCGTTTCACCTCGCTCAATTCCGGCAATGCCGGGATCACGCTCGATGGCATCGAAATCAAGGCCGTGGACTAGGACACAGCCACCGTAACACCAGGATTACCCAGGCAGGGTCGGGAAACAAACACTCGGGGGAAGATGATGCGATTCTTGAATTGGACAGGTCTTGTCTTGCTCACGGCCTTGCTCGCGGCGTGCGGCGGCTCAAAGGATTCCGCCAGCGGCGGGGCAGCTTCGGGTGGCTTCGGCAACACGCCAAAATCAGCACCTTCCGGCAACGCCACCGCAGAGGAAGTCGCCGAAGAAGCCCGGGGCGACGTGGATTGCCCGGCAGACATCGGCACACCCGCACGCGCCGCGTCCGCGCCGGTCGATGATGTGGTCGGCGTCCGGCCCGGGATGACTTACGAGGAAGCCGCAAACGTCGTGATGTGTACCGGCGACCTGATGGTCGTCACCGCCGATAACTCCCGCGGTTTCAACATGCAGACCTACGGACAAACGATACGGCAGGGATTCAATGCCCGGCCGGCGAAGCCACGTATCGAAAAGACCTCCAAGCAGATCATGCAGGAGATGCAGGACGACATGATCGCGCGCGGCGGCAATGCTGTCCGGCAGGACATGCAGCCCGGCGAGTCCAAATGGTATGTAGGCACCATGGGCCTGCCCGGCCAGGAACGCGTGATCAACGCAGCACGGGAGGAATGGTTTGCAGAGGGCCGTAACCCGACCATGGCCAGTGTCGAGCAGGCACTGCTGAAGAAGTACGGCACGCCGACCCGTAACCAGAAATCCGGCGGCAACATCTATCTCAGCTGGGCCTACGACCCGCTGTCACGCCCGATAACGGAGACCTCGCCGCTCTTCAACCAGTGTTCCGGCAACGCGAGCCCGGACGGCGGCGTGAACCTGTCACCGGATTGCGGAATCGTCGTCGCGGCACAGGTCGTACCCACAACCGACAATCCCGATCTCGCCAGGTACATGCAGGTAGGCGTCGTCAATCAGGCTGGCGGCTACGAGGCCATCACTGCAACCGAGCAGGCTTTGCAGCAGCAGGACAACGAACGCAAGGCGAAGCAGGTGGAAGAAGCCGGGAAGAACGCCGATGCGCCACAGCTCTAGGACTGAAACGATGCGGGGCTGGCTCGGCCTGGTTGCAGCCCTGCTGCTGGTGCAGGGATGCGGCGGGCCCAAGGCGCCGGACTCCGCATCGGGACAGGCCGCCGGCACGGCATCTGCCGATACTGCGCAAGCGCGCGGCGAAAGTGCGGCAGCCCGCCCCGCTGCCGCAGGCCAGGGCGCCTTCGCCAACCGCACTGGAGAACTGGTCAACCCCGACAACAGCACCATGGTCTTTCTCTACTACGACCTCGCCGGGATTCCGCCGCCGATCGACGACTGGGTCGAGAAAGACAGTCGCGTGCAGTACGTGCCGGCGATCGAAAAGGCCGCAAAGCGCGCTGAAGTGAAGGCCGAGCTGGAGTCCGGGGTTGCTGCCGTACGCGGCATCGGCGCGCTGCGTCTGTCGATGAATGCAAACCTGAGCGACTATGACCCCAGCTACGGTGAATTCATGGTGCGCGCACTGGCACCAAGCTCGGTGGTCGAGTTCCCGGCGATGGGCCAGAAAGTTTCGCTCAAGTTCAGCAATGGGCGAACAGCACAGATCTGGAAGGTTCCCGCGGCGGAGGCACAACAGATCCGCGACAAGATCGGTTATGGCGGCAATGTTTCACTCGATGTCGGGCTGAGGATCACCGGCGTGCTGCCTGCTCCCGGTGGCGGCACGATCAGTACCGAAGTTATCGATTACGAGCTGCGGGACAACCGCAGCGGCGCGATGCTGGGCCGGATACAACTTACACAGTAGCCGTTGCAGCCAGAGCGTCCAGGTAACGAGGCACACCCGCTTCTATCGGGATAAAGGCGGCGGAATATCCCGCCGCGTGCAGGCCGGCGAGGTCCGCCTGCGTATAGCTCTGGTAGCTGCCCTGCAGATGGGCCGGAAACGGAATGTAGCTGACACGCCCCCGGCCGTGCCACTTGAGCACCGCGTTGGCAACGTCGTTGAAACTGCGCGCCTGGCCGGTACCCACGTTGAAGATCCCTGACTTGCCACGCTCCAGCGCCCAGAGATTCACCGCGACGATGTCATCGACGTGGATGAAGTCGCGCAACTGCCCACCATCGGCATAGCCATCGCTGCCGGTGAAGAGCCGCACTTCATCGCCCGTCTTCAGCTGCTCATTGAAGTGATGGATGACACTTGCCATCCTGCCCTTGTGCGCTTCGCCCGGCCCGTAGACATTGAAGTAACGCAGACCGACGACCGGCGCACGGAAGCTGACCGTCACCTTCCGGACGTGGCGGTCAAACATCAGCTTCGAGAAAGCGTAAACATTGATGGGTCGTTCGCACTCCTCGCTGACGCGGAACTCGCGCCCCGCACCGTAGACCGACGCCGATGAGGCGTAGATCAGCGGCACCTTGCGCGCCGTCGCGTACTGGAGCACCTGTTTCGAATACTCGTAATTGGCCTGCATCATCAGCAGGCCATCCCACTCGGTGGTATCGGTGCAGGCGCCCTGATGAAAGATGCCCTCGAGCCTTGGTGCGAGGTCCTGCCCCGCCGTAATGCGGGACAGGAAGTCATGCATGTCGAGATAGTCGGCGATCCGGCAATCGGAGAGATTAAGAACCTTGTGCGCATCGCGCAGATCGTCGACGACGAGGATGTCGCTGCGGCCGGCCGCATTGAGTGCGCGAACGAGATTGCTGCCGATGAAGCCGGCGCCGCCGGTCACGACGAGCATGGCCGTTGCTACTTCACGAGCGTGTAGGTGGCGCCACAGTAGGGGCACTTGGCCCGCTCACCGGGCACCAGCGGCAGATAGACGCGCGGGTGGGAATTCCACAGGTACATGCCCGGCATCGGACAGGACAGCGGCAGATCGTCGGCTGTCACCTTGTAGTGATGCTCGGCGTTGGGCTGTATCAACGCGGATTCTTTCGCCGCTCTGGCCGTCATGAGACTTCATCCTGGTTTGCCGGGACGGCAGTATAAAACACGGACTGCCAGAGGCGGGTCACTGTCGCCGCAAGCCCGGCCACCTCCGCATGCGGTATGAGTCCCGAGCGGCCAGCCAGGTTGCGGTGATGAATGTGCCGCCGGTACTCCCGGTAGGTATCGGCCAGCAATTCGGCGTCGGCAGGGGCCAGAATGCCGTGCGCCGCCAGTGCTTCCAGCTGGCGGATATTGTCCGACCAGCGTACGAGATCCGGATAGCGATGCGCCTCACGCAGCACGAGGTACTGCACGAGAAACTCGATATCAGCCACGCCGCCGGGATCCTGCTTCACGTCGAAGCGCTCGTCCGTACCACTGGAAAGCTCCGTGCGCATGCGCTGGCGCATCTCCACAACTTCGGTGGCCAGCTTGTCGCGACGGACATAGCTGGTCAGCGCCCGCACGCGCAGCGCCTCGAAGGCGGCCTTGACGCCGGCATCGCCGGCCACCGCCCGGCTGCGCAACAGCGCCTGGTGCTCCCAGGTCCATGCATCCTGCTGCTGGTACCGATCGAATGCCGCAAGGCTCGACACCATCAGCCCCGACTGCCCGCTCGGCCGCAGCCGGATGTCCACCTCATAGAGCTTGCCCGACGCGGTATGCATGGTCAGGATACTGATGATGCGACGGGTCAGGCGCGCAAAGAACATCGCGTTATCGAGCGGCTGCGCGCCATCGGTCTGCTCCGCGTCACCGGCGGAGTCGTGCAGAAATACCAGATCGAGGTCCGAACCGTAGCCCAGCTCCAGTCCGCCAAGCTTGCCGTAGGCGATGATCGCAAAGTGCGCAGGACGCCGGTTACCGTTCTCCGTACAGCCCGGCTCGCCGTGTCGGTCGGCGAGTTCCCGCCACGCTATCGACAGCGCAGCCTCGAGTACCAGCTCGGCGATATCGGTGAGCCGGTCACTCACTTTCATCAATGGCAGCGTACCGGCCAGATCGACAATCGCCACGCGGAAAGTCGCTGCCTGCTGAAAGTTCAACAGCGCATTGAGCCGCCCCTCCCCGTCGTCTGCAGCAACACGACTCAGTCGCAGTTTCAGATCGGCAGCGAGTTCTTCGCGGCTGGGTGCCGATTCAAAGACCAGCGGATCCAGCAGCTCGTCCAGCAGCAGCGGGTGGGTCGCGACGAGGCGGGAGAGAAATTCGCTGTTGCCGCACAGGGAGACCAGCTTTTCCAGGGCCAGCGGATTTTCGTTGAGCAGGGCGAAATAGGCTGAACGTCGGCCAATCGCCTCGATGATAAGAACCATGCCATCCAGCGCACGCACCGGCTTCGGCTGCTTGCGCGCGTGCATGAGGATGGCCGGTATGAGGGTGTCGAGCCGCTGGCGACCTGGCGTATCAAGACGCGGCAGCAGGCTGCCCTCGCGCAGCCGGCGCAGCTGCTCGGCAATGCCGGCCGGATCGCCGAAGCCCGCTTCTGCCAGCAGCACTTCCTGTTGCTCAAGTGCGGCCTCATCGTTCCACACTTCATCGAGTACGGAGGATGAGGTGCCGGTCGCCGCATCATTTTCTAACGTACTGCTGCTGCCCGCACCGTTGGCGCCACGGAAAACGATTTCGTGGAAATGGAATGCAACGCGGTCCCGCTGGACATCGAGGGCGGCGAGGAATTCTTCCCAGCTCGCCATACCCATCGCAAAAGCCAGGCGCTGCTGATCGGAAGAATCCGCCGGTATGTCGTGTGTCTGCCGGTCGTGCAGCGCCTGCAGACGGTTCTCGGCGAGGCGCAGAAAGCAGTAAGCCGTCGTCAGCTCGGCAGCATCTTCAGCGGGAAGACAGCCGGCCTGCACCAGCTGTGGCAGCGCAACGAGCAGTTGCCGCTCGCGCAGCCCGATAACCGTCCCGCCGCGTACAAGCTGCAGGGCCTGCACGATGAACTCGATCTCGCGTATACCGCCAGGACCGAGCTTGAGGTTGGCGCGGTATTCCTTCTTCTCGACCTCTGCGGCAATCATCGCCTTCATCTCGCGCAGCGAACTGAACACGCCGTAATCCAGGTAGCGGCGGTAGATAAAGGGACGCAGCACATCACGATAGAGCCCGTCGGCGTCATCCCAGCGGTTGACGACGCGCGCCTTGATGTAAGCGTAGCGCTCCCAGTCACGGCCATGCCGCAGCAGGTAGGCTTCAAGTGCAGCCAGGCTCACCGACAGCGGCCCGGCACTGCCAAAGGGCCGCAGCCGCGCATCCACGCGATAGACGAAACCCTCGGCGGTATTGCGGCTCAACAGGTCGATCAGGCGCTGGGCCAGGAAACGGAAGTACTCCTCGTTGCTGATCGAGCGCGGCCCGGTTGTTTCACCGCTGCCCGAGTGCACGAACACGAGGTCTATATCGGAAGAGAAATTCAGCTCGTGGCCACCCAGCTTGCCCATCGCCAGCACACCGAAGCCGCAAGGAGCGCCCTCCTCGGTGCGCGGTTCGCCATAGCGCGCCTGCAGAGTGGTCCGCGCCCAGTCGAGCGCGACGTTGATCGAGGCATCGGCCAGATTCGACAGGTCGCGCAGGGTTTCAGTAACTCCGGCGCTGCCGGCCAGATCACGCCAGATGATCCGCACCAGTTCACGATGACGAAACAGGCGCAGACGACGCTGCAGCTCTTCTTCGTCGGGATCCGGCGGCAAGGTGGCCTGCAGCAGGCTGAGGTAAGCATCAGCCGTGGTCGTGGATTGCAGGCGTTTACTGCCCAGCAGCTCAGCCAGCATGACCGGGTAGCGCACGAGGATATCGGCTGCATAGGGGCTGGCGGTCAGCACGCGCAGCAGTTGCGTGCGCAGTTCGGGATCGTCCGGAAATGCGGCAAGCTCGGGGCTGGCCAGCAGTTGCCCGGTGAGGGTGACGACGCCATCGCGCAAGGGCGACGGGACGGTTTCGAATTCGAATGAGAGCGGATTCATCCGGGCGATATTAGTAGACTTTCGTCATGACGACTTTTGTTCTTGTACACGGCAGCTGGCATGGCAGCTGGTGCTGGCACCGGGTAGTGCCCGAGCTGGTGGCGCTCGGTCATCAGGTGCTGGCGCCGGACCTGCCCGGACATGGCGATGATGCCACGCCGCTCGCACAGCTCACGCTGGCGGCCTACGCGAAATGTGTCACGGCAACAGTGCGCGCCGCTTCCGGGCCGGTGGTGCTTGTCGGCCACAGTTTTGGTGGCATCGTCATCAGCCAGGCCGCGGAGATCGTTCCGGAACGGATCAGCCGGCTCATCTACCTGAGCGCTTTTCTGCCCGCCAACGGCCAATCCCTGTCGCGGCTGGCCACGGCAGACGCTGATAACCCCGTCGCCACCAGCTCGACCATCTCGGCGGACCAGCAGCTGATCCGCCTGGATCTCTCCCGGGTGCAGGAACTGCTCTATGCCGATTGCCCGGAAAGCGATGTCGCGCTCGCCCGGCAGCGCCTGTGCGCCGAGCCCGTCACGCCGTTCATAACACCCGTAAAGATCACTGCCGGGCGGGCCGGCAGCATCCCGCGTACCTATATCGAGTGCCTGAACGACATCGCCATCCCGCTCTGGTTTCAGCGCCGGATGCAGGCCACCGTGCCCTGCGATCCTGTGTACGCCCTGCCGACAGGGCACTCACCGTTCTTTGCCGCACCGGCAGAACTGGCGCGCTTGCTGGGGAACGCCTGACGGGAGGCTACCCTTTACTCCGGTCGAAGAAAGCAGGGTTCTCTATTCGACCAGCGTACTGGCCCACGCCTCAAGCTTCAGGGCATCCTGGTGAAAGGTGCGAATGCCGGCGGCCAACTTGTCAGTCGCCATCGCGTCCTCGTTGTGTGCCCAGCGGAAAGCCTGCTCGTTCATGGTGACCTTCTGCAGGTCGCTCGCCCGAGCTGCAGCGACATTAAGTCTTGCCTCCAGCACGCCTTCGCGCTTCTGCAGTTCAGCGAGCAGGTCAGGCGCAATGGTCAGCAGATCGCAACCAGCCAGGAGGAGGATCTGTCCGATCTTGCGGAAGCTTGCGCCCATGACTTCGGTCTTGTAGTCGAACTTCTTGTAGTAATTGTAAATCTGCGTCACTGAAGCCACACCCGGATCTTCATCCACCGGGATCTCGGCGCCCTTTTCCTTGCGCCAGTAATCGTAGATACGCCCCACGAAAGGCGAAATAAGTGTGACCTTCGCCTCTGCACAGGCAACCGCCTGGGCAAAAGAAAACAGGAGCGTCAGATTGCAGTGGATGCTTTCGCGCTCAAGCAGCTCGGCCGCCTTGATGCCTTCCCAGGTACTGCCGAGCTTGATCAGCACGCGCTCCCTGGCAATCCCGGCTTTCTCGTACATCGCGATCAGCGCACGGGCTTTTGCCACGGAACCCGCCGTATCAAAAGAATAGGCGGCTGGCACTTCGGTGGACACGCGGCCGGGAATGAGCTTCAGGATCTCGACACCGAAGTTGACCGCAAGCCGGTCGGTGAAAGCGGCGGTGCGCTCAGCTGCAGTACCGCTGATCGACTGCGAGTAACGCAGCGCCTCTTCAACCAGGCCACGGTACTCCTGCTGCTGTGCTGCCTTGAACAACAGTGAAGGGTTGGTCGTGGCATCCTGCGGCTTGTACCGGGCAATCTGGCCGATGTCACCGGTGTCGGCAACGATAACGGTATGCGTCTTGAGGGAATCGAGCATCGACATGAGGCGACGCTACCCTTTTTTTCGGCTCCTCACCACCTTTGAATAACGGACTGCGCTCCCATGGGGTCGCGCCACACCGGCAGAGCGTCGCCGGTTTTAGGCGGTGCAAAAAGAAAAAGCCCCGCCATTTCTGGCGGGGCTTTCGGCGTCGAGTCCCGCAGGAGCGGTTTCAGCCGCAATCGGGATTGTCCGTGATCGTTATTTGCCGAGGCGATCACCGTACTCCAGAAGGCCCGGATCCTCGACCCAGCCGGCGGGCCGCTTCGCCCTGGGCGGAATGCTGCCCTTGAAGTTCTCCGGCCCGACGTTGAGCGAGGAGATATCCATCACGAAGGTGTGGATATTGGACATGAAGCCCGAGCCGAGGCTGCGACCAAACAGCGCCTTCTTGCCATCCCAGGAAATGGACACGAAGCCGTCGAAGCCCTTGTTGTAGGTGATCTGCACCGGCTCACCACCGGCAAGATCGTTCATCACGATTTCCCAGTTGTTGCCTTCGAAGACCCGGTCATAAAAGAAATGCTGGCCATCCGGGGCGATGAACGGCGCCCAGTTCATGTCCTTGGTGAAGGTGCGGGGCTGCACGTCCGTGCCATCCGTCGTCATCGTGAAGATGGTCATCGGCGTCTGCTGGTGCTTGCCCGTTGCCTTGTACTCCTCGTTGATCCGCAGCTTGTCGCTGCGCTTCCAGGCGCGGAAGATCAGGTGCTTGCCATCCGGGGTCGGGTACGGCGCGCCTTCCTGCCAGTCGGCGGTAAAGGTCAGCTGCTGCTCGTCGGTACCGTCGATGCGCATCTTCCAGATGTCGAGCTTGCCGTCGATCTGGCGGCCGAAGAACACCCATTTGCCGTCGAGCGAGGTCGTCACCTCGGCTTCGTAGTACTTGTTGTTGGTCAGGCGCTTGATGTCGCCGCCCTTGAGGTCGGAGGTGTAAAGCTCGGCACCCTGGGGATAGTCGGTCTCTTCGGACCAGTTGCCCGGCGGCATTTCCGGGTGGTCACGTGTCGATGTCCAGATCACCCGCTTCCCGTCCGGAAGGACGAACCAGGAGCAGGCGTCCTGGCCCTTGTCATTGATGCGGGTGAGCTCTTCGCCGGTATCCGTATAGGTAAAGGTCAGCGAGCCACCGACCTTGCCCTTCTCCGGCTGGGCCGCCATCGGGTCCTTGGTCTGGGCGATGACGTGGAAGTTGTCCGGGGCATAGTAGGCCTCCGCCGACTCCGGGATGTTGGGAATCATGCGGACCGGCAGTTCCTTCCCGGCCCACTCGGCAGGCGCGGCTTCATTGGGTGACGAGAGGTTCGCGAGATCGGGTGACGTCGCCCTGGCCGCCGGCTCGGCAGCAAGCAGCGGGCCGGCCAGAATGGTGATGAGAGCCGCAGTCCCGGTGGTTGTCCATCGGCTTATCGGGCGGATTCGCATGACATTGGACTCCTTGGTTTTTGTTGTCCTGAGGTGAATCGACCTTGCGGTTCGATGACCGGAATGTAGCGCATATCCGGTCCCATGGCCAAAAGCCGCGGTATCAGCCCCCAACCCCGCCCGAAGCTTCCTGTCAGGCACCGCAGCTTAAACGGGATGAAATGCGCTGAAACGGGGGGGCTTCAGCAGCAAGCCAAGAAGAAAAAAGCCCCGCCATTTCTGGCGGGGCTTCAAGCGTCGTCTCTTGCAGGAGCGGCTCTTGCCGCGATCCGATCGCGCCTGAAGGCGCTCCCACAGGGTCCTTACATGTCCATACCGCCCATGCCGCCCATGCCGCCACCCGGCATCGGCGAACCGGCATCCTTCTTCGGCGCCTCGGCGATCATCGCCTCGGTCGTCAGCAGGAGTCCGGAAACAGAAGCGGCATTCTGCAGCGCATAACGCACCACCTTGGCCGGATCGATGATGCCCATGGCAACCATGTCACCGTATTCACCGGTCGCAGCGTTGTAACCGAAGTTGCCCTTGCCTTCGACAACCTTGTTCAGCACCACGGCGCCATCTTCACCGGCGTTGATGACGATCTGGCGGAGCGGCTCTTCAAGGGCGCGACGCAGGATGCTGATACCGGCATTCTGGTCTTCATTGAGGCCCTTCAGGTCCTTCAGTGCTTCGCGGGCGCGCAGCAGCGCAACGCCACCACCAGGAACCACGCCTTCTTCGACAGCAGCACGCGTGGCGTGCAGCGCGTCTTCGACGCGGGCCTTCTTCTCCTTCATCTCGACCTCGGTCGCAGCACCGACCTTGATCACGGCAACGCCGCCGGAGAGCTTGGCAACGCGCTCCTGCAGCTTCTCGCGATCGTAGTCGGAAGTCGTGGCCTCGATTTCCTTGTTGATCTGGTCAACGCGGGCCTTGATGTCCTTGGACTTGCCGGCGCCGTCGATGATCGTGGTGTTTTCCTTGTCCACGATGACCTTCTTGCACTTGCCCAGATCTTCCAGGCGGGCCTTCTCGAGCGACAGGCCGACTTCTTCGGCGATGACCTGGCCGCCGGTGAGGATGGCCATGTCCTGCAGCATTGCCTTGCGACGATCACCGAAACCCGGCGCCTTCACGGCGCAGACCTTGACGATGCCGCGGATGGTGTTGACCACTAGGGTGGCCAGTGCTTCGCCTTCGACGTCTTCAGCGACGACGAGCAGCGGCTTGCCGGACTTGGCGACGCTTTCGAGCAGCGGGAGCATCTCGCGGATGTTCGAGATCTTCTTGTCGTACAGCAGGATGTAGGGGGCTTCGAGTTCGGCGTTCTGCTCACCCGCATTGTTGATGAAGTACGGGGACAGGTAGCCGCGATCGAACTGCATGCCCTCGACCACGTCGAGCTGGTTTTCCAGGCCGGAACCGTCCTCGACGGTGATCACGCCCTGCTTACCGACCTTGGCCATCGCTTCGGCCAGCGTGTTGCCGATGGACTCGTCGCCGTTTGCCGAGATCGTGCCGACCTGGGCGATCGCCTTGTCATCCTGGCAGCTCTTGGCCAGTTTGCTCAGGCGCTCGACGACAGCAGCAGAAGCCTTGTCGATACCGCGCTTGAGGTCCATCGGATTCATGCCGGCGGCCACTGACTTGAGGCCTTCCTTCAGAATCGACTGGGCCAGCACGGTGGCAGTGGTGGTGCCGTCACCGGCGACATCGGAGGTGTGGGAAGCGACTTCCTTCACCATCTGCGCGCCCATGTTCTGGAACTTGTCTTCGAGTTCGATCTCCTTCGCGACCGACACGCCGTCCTTGGTGACGGTCGGGGCGCCGAAGCTCTTGTCGAGCACCACGTTGCGACCCTTGGGGCCGAGCGTCACCTTGACGGCATCGGCCAGAATGTTGACGCCGGCAAACATGCGTGAGCGGGCGTCATCACTGAAACGTACTTCTTTGGCAGCCATTGATGTATTCCTCTGAATTCCTGGTTGATTCGACGCTTAGCCTTCGATCACGGCCATGATGTCGTCTTCTTTCATGACGAGCAGGTCTTCGCCATCGACTTTGACTTCGGTGCCGCTGTACTTGCCGAACAGCACCTTGTCACCTGCCTTCAGGTCGAGCGCGCGCACTTCGCCATTCTCGAGGATCCGGCCCTTGCCTACGGCAATGACCTTGCCCCGGATGGGCTTTTCGGTGGCCGAGTCGGGGATCACGATGCCACCGGGAGATTTACGCTCCTCTTCGGTGCGCTTGATGATGACTCGATCGTGTAAGGGACGGATTTTCATGGCAAAACTCTCCTCCAATAAGCCGGTGACACGGTGCACCTAAGTCCTCAAGGGACCCGGGACACCAAATTATTCGAATGGATTAGCACTCTCTCGCGGAGAGTGCCAATCATAGGGGCGGTACCGGGGATTTCAAGGGCTGACATAATTCGCGCCCGTGTCGATGGAATCCGTCGCCACCGGATGAGACCGTATCCCATTGGGCGAACGAGCAGATAAAGCGGGCAACAAGCGGATGAAATACCGGATGCCGGAGATATTCCGGCTGGCAATGCTGAGCCTGATTTTGCTCGTCCCCGCGGCGGCGGCCCGGGCGGCCATCGGCCGTGGCAGCGAGGCAGACATCCTCAAGCCCGAACAGGCCTTCCGCTATGTCGCCAGCGCCACCGCCGACGAGGTCATCGTGCGCTGGACGATTGAACCGGCGCATTACCTGTATCGGGAGCGGATGAGCTATGAGAGCCGAACACCGGGGATCACACTGGGAACGGCGTCGATCCCACCGGGAACACCGCACAACGACGAGTACTTCGGCCAGATGCACATATTCAGGGACAGCCTCGAAGTGCGGCTGCCCCTCAGCACCCGGCCAGCGGGTCCCGTCAAGCTGGCGCTGGCGATCAAATCGCAGGGTTGCGCCGATATCGGGCTGTGTTATCCGCCGCAGGTATGGGTGGCCAATGTGGAACTGCCGGCTGCCAGTAGCGCCACAGCATCGCCCGGCAAACTGGGCGCGCTGCTGAACGGCACCCGGCGCGGCAGCAATGATGAGCCGCTGCCGGTAGCGCAGGCCTTCCCGCTGGACGCCGTGCTCGCCGATGACTTCACCCTGCAGATTCACTGGGACATCACAGCCGGCTATTACCTGTACCGGCACACCCTCAAGGCCAGCACCAGCAGCGACAGCGTGCAACTCGGTCCCCCGTCCCTGCCCGACGGCACGCCGATGAACGACGAAACCTGGGGCGATACTTTCGTGTTCGAGCAGCCGGTGACGATGACCGTGCCGCTGATCCGGCGCGGCCCGGCGGCAGCCAGCCTGCCGCTGACCATCGAATATCAGGGCTGCAAGCTCGACAGCATCTGTTATCCGCCACAACGCGTGTCGATCACGCTCCATCTGCCGGAAGTCAGCACCGATACCAGCGGTGTTGCGGCGGCGGCACCGCGGACGGAAGCGGAACAGGACCGGCTGTTCACGCTGATCCGCGACGGCAATCTGCTGGCGGTGATGGCGATGTTTGCCGGGCTCGGACTGCTGCTCTCCTTCACGCCCTGCTGCCTGCCCATGTATCCGATCCTGTCCGGCATCATCGTCGGGCAGAGCGGACGCGGTGACCAAGGCGCCGCAGGCCAACGGAACAGCAGCACGGCGCGGAGCTTCCTGCTGTCGGTCGCATTCGTGCTGGGCATGGCAGTGACCTATACCGCCCTCGGCGCGGTATTCGCGGCCGCAGGCGCCCAGGTACAGGCCATCATGCAGAAGCCAGCGGTGACGATCGGTGTGGCGCTGCTGTTTGTTGCGCTCGCGCTGTCGATGTTCGGACTCTTTGACCTGCAGATCCCGTCTTCATGGCAAACCCGGCTGAACACGATGTCCGGCCGGCAACAGTCGGGCCGGCTGCTGGGCGCCGGCGTCATGGGCATGATCTCCGCGGCGGTCGTCACCACTTGCGTGACGCCACCGCTGGTGGCGGCCCTTACGGTGATTGCGAGAACCGGTGACCTCACGCGCGGTGCGCTCGCGCTCTTTGCACTCGCGATCGGCATGGGTATCCCGCTGCTCGCAATCGGTGCCTCGGCCGGTCACCTGATGCCGAAGACCGGCGCCTGGATGGCATCGGTCAAGGCTGTCTTCGGCCTGATGATGCTGGGCATGGCCGTCTGGATGATGGACCGCCTGTGGCCGGACACGATAACGCTCGCGCTGTGGGGCGTGCTGCTGGTAACTGCCAGCAATCTGCTCGGTACCTTCACGGCGCTGGACGAAAAAGCGACGCTGGCGCGCAAGCTCGGCAAGGGCCTCGGTATCGTCGTATTGCTTTACGGTGCGGCACTGCTGATCGGTGCCTTTGGCGGCAGCAAAGATGCGCTGCGGCCGCTGCAGTTCCTTGGCGGCAGCACACCGGACAGCACGACCGGCAGGGCGGATGAGACTGAATCCCCGGCCTTCACCCGCATCAAGACCGGTGCGGACCTTGATGCGCAGCTGGCGCAGGCCGTCGCCGCCGGGCGGCCGGTGATGCTGGATTTCTATGCCGACTGGTGCGTGTCCTGCAAGGAGCTGGAGAAATACACCTTCCCGGATCCTGCGGTGCGCGAGGCGTTCAGCAGGGCCATCACGCTGCAGGCGGATGTCACCGCAATGGATGCCGACGACCAGGCACTGATGCAGCGCTTTGGCATCATCGGACCGCCGACCATCGTGTTCTTCGATACCGCTGGCACCGAACAGCCGGCAATGCGCGTGGTGGGTTTCATGAAAGCCGACGCCTTCGCCGTACACCTGCACAAGGCCTTTGCCGCACCGGCTGGAGGCTGAGACGTGAGCCCCTTGCGCAAACTGGCAGTCGCCCTGTGGGCTGCGGTGTTCGTGTTCGGCGGGATACTCGCCGGCCGCTACTGGGGACAATCGAACGTACCTCCCGCGGCCTCAACTGCCACTGAACCCCGACCGGCAGTACCCACACCGACGAGGCTGCCGCCGATCACACTCAAGGATCTGCGCGAGCAAAGCCGTTCGCTGACTGATTGGCCGAACCGCACCCTGCTGATCAATTTCTGGGCCACCTGGTGCGCCCCCTGCCGCGAGGAAATGCCGCTGCTCGAGCAACTGCAGCAGTCGATGGATCCGGCAACACTGCAAGTGATCGGCATCGCACTCGACCGGCCGGAGCCGGTGCTGCGCTTTGTCGGTGAGACCGGCATCAGCTACCCGATCCTGCTCGGCGAGGAAGCGGCGACGCACGCCGCCGAACAATTTGGCGAGGCTTTCGTCGGTTTGCCCTTTTCGGTGCTTGCCGCCGCGGACGGTACAATCCTCGCGATCCATACAGGCCAGGTCAGCGCCCGGGATCTGGCCCAGATCGGTACGGTGGCGCAACAACTGGCGACAGGCGAGCTGACACCGGCCGCTGCCCGCGTCATACTGCAGCGCAATCAACAAGCGCCAGCCCGATGAAGGCCGCGATGTTGCACATAATGTCATTCGGCGCAGAAACTCGCTAAACTCGCAGCCATCTCCAGCGATAAAGAGCCAAACATGGCCAGGCTGCTGCTGCTCAACGGCCCCAACCTCAACCTGCTCGGACGCCGTGAACCGCATCTCTACGGCGCCACCACGCTCGCGGACATCGAAAGAGATGCCGCCGCAGCGGCACGGGCTGCCGGGCACCAGCTGGAGGCTTTTCAGACCAACTCGGAAGCCGATCTGGTCGACCGGATCCAGCAGTCGGCCGGCATCGTGGACTTTTTCCTGCTGAATCCCGGCGCCCTGACCCACACCAGTGTCGCGCTGCGCGATGCACTGCTGGCGGTCGGCATTCCGTTTATCGAGATTCACCTCAGCAATGTGCACGCCCGGGAGGAGTTCCGGCGGCATTCCTATGTATCGGACATCGCAGTCGGCGTCATCACAGGCCTCGGCGCGCTGGGCTACCAGCTTGCGCTGCAGGCGGCCTGTGCGCAGCTCGCACGCCCGCCGCAACCCCAGTAGAGGAACATCCATGGATATCCGCAAGGTCAAAAAGCTCATCGAGCTGCTGGAAGAATCCGGCCTCTCTGAACTCGAGATCACCGAAGGCGAAGAGTCGATACGCATCAGTCGCAGCACCACATCCACAGCGGTGCAGTACACCCTGCCACCACAGCCGCCGCCGGCAGCATCAGCCGCCACACCGGTTGCCGGTCGTGCAGCGGGTACCGCGCCGGCCGGTGAAGAGCCGGACGGTCACCGGGTACTGTCACCCATGGTCGGCACCTACTTCGAGGCACCGTCACCGGGTGCCGATCCCTTCGTCAAGATCGGCGACCAGGTACAGGCCGGCGACACCCTGTGCATCATCGAAGCGATGAAAATGATGAACCAGATCGAAGCCGACGTGGCCGGCAAGGTGGTCGCCGCACTCGCCAGGAACGGCGAACCGGTCGAGTTCGGCCAGCCCCTGTTCATCATCGCACCGTAGCTCCGGCCGCACCGTTTTCCGTCGCGCCGCCTCACCCAGGTCAGCCAGCACATGCTCGACAAGGTCGTCATTGCCAACCGCGCCGAGATCGCACTGCGCATCCAGCGCGCCTGCCGTGAGCTCGGCATCAGGACGGTCGCCGTTCATTCGACCGCCGACACCAGCCTGAAGCACGTACTGCTTGCCGACGAGACCGTCTGCATTGGCCCGCCCGCATCGGCCCAGAGCTACCTGAACATGCCGGCGATCATCAGCGCTGCCGAAGTCACCGATGCCGTGGCCATCCATCCGGGTTATGGCTTCTTGTCGGAAAATGCCGACTTTGCCGAGCGCGTGCAGCGCAGCGGCTTTATCTTCATCGGCCCGCCGCCGGATGTGATTCGCCTGATGGGCGACAAGATTTCCGCGAAGGCGGCCATGAAAGCGGCCGGGGTACCGTGTGTACCCGGCTCGGATGGCCCGCTGTCCGATGACCTCGATGAAGTGCAGGCCATGGCACGCTCGATCGGCTATCCGGTGATCATCAAGGCTGCAGCGGGCGGCGGTGGCCGCGGCATGCGCGTGGTGCACAGCGATGCCGCCCTGCCAAATGCGGTGACACTGACACGCACCGAAGCGGCGGCAGCCTTCGGCGACGGCACGGTGTACATGGAGAAGTACCTGGAACACCCGCGCCATATCGAGTTCCAGGTACTCGCCGATGCGCATGGCAACGTCGTCCACCTTTTTGACCGCGATTGCTCGATGCAGAGACGACACCAGAAGGTCATCGAAGAGGCGCCGGCACCCGGTATTTCCGATGAGCTGCGCATGAAGATGGGCGCGAGAGTCGTGCGCGCCTGCCAGGAGATCGGCTACAGGAGCGCCGGCACTTTCGAGTTCCTGTACGAGCACAACGAGTTCTACTTCATCGAAATGAATACGCGGGTGCAGGTCGAGCACCCGGTCACCGAAATGATTACCGGCGTGGATATCGTCAAGGAACAACTGCGTATCGCGGCTGGTGAGCGTCTGTCTTTCAGCCAGGAGGACCTGGCGATACGCGGACACGCCGTCGAGTGCCGCATCAATGCCGAGGATCCGCGAACCTTCATGCCCTCGCCCGGCAAGGTCGAGTTGTGGCATCCGCCAGGCGGGCCCGGCATCCGCGTCGACAGCCATATCTACAGCGGCTACGTGGTGCCGCCGTTCTACGATTCGCTGATCGCCAAGGTGATCGCCTATGGCGAAAACCGTGACACCGCCATCGCGCGCATGGGCATTGCCCTGTCCGAGATGGTTGTGGAGGGCATCAGGACCAATATCCCCCTGCATGTGGACCTGTGCCAGGATGCTGCATTCCGGGCCGGCGGCACGGATATCCACTATCTGGAAAAACGTCTGCGCCTCTGATGCGCATATACGATGTCCATGCCCGACAGCTGGCTGCAGGCGCAACTCGAGGTTCCGCGCGACGCCATCGCCGGCGCTGAAGCACTGCTGGAAGCGCTGGGCGCACTGGTCAGCTGGACCGAGTCAGCCAATGATGAAGAGATACTGGAGCCTGCGCCCGGTGCGATACCCCTGTGGCCCGAAGTCCGCATTACGGCCTTGTTTCCTCCTGATACATCCCGCACCGGTCTTGCTGCAGCCCTGAAGACCGGTCTCGGCATGGAAACCCGCGAAGTCGGCTTCAGCGTGGTTCAGGACCGCGACTGGGACGCTGACTGGCGCCGGCAGCTCAAACCGCTGCGCTTCGGCAAACAGCTGTGGATATGCCCGGTCGGGCAGGCCTGCCCTGCCACTGATGGCATCAGCGTGATCCTCGAGCCGGGGCTCGCCTTCGGTACCGGCACCCACCCCACCACCGCAATGTGCCTTGCCTGGCTCGACGGCATACCACTCGCCGGCAAGCGGGTGCTCGACTACGGCTGCGGCTCGGGGATTCTGGCCATCGCTGCCCTGGCGCTTGGCGCCGAGCGCTGCGTGGGGATCGATATCGACCCGCAGGCACTGCTGGCAAGCCGCGACAATGCGCTGAGAAACGCCTGCAGCGAACGGCTCACGCTCGGCAAGCCGGCCGACGGCCCGACCGAAACCTGTGCCGTGATCGTGGCCAATATCCTCTCCGGCCCGCTGGTCCGGCTCGCGCCCCGGTTGCGGCATTACGCCGCCCCGGGGACCCGCATCGCATTGAGCGGTATCCTTGGCGCACAGTCCGCCGAAGTCGTGGCCGCCTTCCGGCCGTGGGTGCAGCTGGAACTGACGGCACAACAGGACGACTGGGTACTGCTGACAGGATGCGTGGCTGACTAGCTTATGTTTACCACCTGCAAGGAGTGCGGCACGGTTTTCCGGGTAAGTCCCGCGGAGCTTCGCGTGGCGGAGGGCCAGGTGCGCTGCGGGCATTGTTCCGCCACCTTCAATGCGCTCGCGACACTCACCGACGAGCCGCCACCCACCACCATCCTGCCGCAACTGCAGGTACCGCCACACCTTGTGCGCGAAGCGGCGATTGAACCGGAGTCAGAACTCGAGCCCGAACCAGAACCGGAACCGGAACCGGAACCAGAACCGGAACCGGAACCGGAACCAGAACCAGAACTCGAGCCCGAACCAGAACCAGAACTTGAGCCCGAACTTGAGCCGGAACCGGAATTCGAGGCAGCGACGGGGCCCGCGCCTGAACCTGCACTTGAACCCGAGCCAGAACCTGAACCGGATTCAGAGCCGGAGCCGGACATGTCCGCGCTGGATTCTGTCATCACCAGCGATGCTGTTCTGGAATTCAATGTCCCCGAGGACAACTGGTCGGAGTTTTTTGTCGAGGCCGCCGAGCTGCAGGCGCTGCCGCCCATCGTTGCCATACCGTCGCCAGACCCGGACAACGACGAAGTCGAAGGCGCGCCCGAAGCCGGCGCGGAACCGGCTTCTGCTCAGGTACCCGACACAGGCCCGGACACAGCGTCGATCAATTATGTGCCGGAAGACTGGCAGGAATTGCTTGACGAGGTGCCCGATGAGGCTGACGAAGCCCCCGTGTACCGCATCGATACTGACGCCGCGGACACCGCCCCCCTGCTCACACCGGCGTCCGGACCGGCATCTGTCGCTGATCCATCCATCGAGGCCCTGGACAGCGTGGACGAAAACGAAGGGGATCGTGGTGATTCACCCACCACATCGTCCGACGCAGCGGAGCCGCTGGCTGAACCGCTGCTGATGGGGCGCCCCCTTGAATGGCAGCCCCGCTTTGAACTGCCTGAAACACCGCCTCGCCGTCAGCGGTTTTTCGGGCTGGGCGCGGCCATTCTGGCACTGGCCCTTGTGCTGCAGCTCATTCATTACCAGCGCGATGATCTTGCGGCGCGACCCGCGCTGTACCGGCCCCTCACACGTATCTATGGCGCACTGAATCTGTCGTTGCTGCCCAACTGGAATCTGCATGCCTTTGAAGTGCGGGGTTCAGAGGCGGTAGCCGGCGCAACAAGCCGCGGTGCGCTCGATGTACTCGCGCGTATCGCCATTGTCGGCTCCGAGCCCGTGGGACTGCCGATGGTGCGCATCACGCTGCGTGACCGTTTTTCGAAATCATTGGGCAGTCGCGTGTTCAGTCCCGATGAATATCTCGATGGCATTTCGCCGCCCGCGGAACTGCTCACCCCGGGCTATCTGATTCCGGTCAGGATCAGCCTGCGCGATCCCGGTACAGACGCATTTGGCTACGAGGTGGACGTCTGTGTGCTCTACCGTCGTGAAGGACTGGTCTGTCAACTGGAACGCGATCAGAAAGCACCTTTCACGCGCTAGCGGCGACAGCGACGTGCTATGATCGCTCCCCCCGCGCACCGTCGAAAACATTTTTTATACGCCGTTGCGCCGCGGACTCACCTGATGAAGACCAGGCGTGTGGTGAGCACGCATGAATAATTCAGATGCTTTGGCCACCATGCCCGCGGGCGGTGGCCGAAGACAGTCTCCAGGAGTATTCGAGCGGTGGCCAAGAAGACGCGCGGCAAGAGTCCCGCAAAAAAACATGTCCCGGCCCGTAACGGCGCCACAGTGGTGCGCGTCAAGAACCGGCCGCTGCGTGACCTCACCGAAGAGGCACTGCAGTGTTACTTCAGTGATCTCAACGGTCACCGTCCCGGTGATCTTTACGAGCTGGTACTTGGCGAGATTGAAACGCCACTGTTCAAGACCGTGCTCGACTACACCGGCGGCAACCAGAGTGTCGCAGCGGAAATTCTCGGCATCAACCGCGCGACCTTGCGCAAGAAGCTGCGTCAGTACGAACTGCTGGACTGATTCCACTACTCCACCGCTTTTACTCTTAACCCAGCCCAGGCAGCCTCATGCCCCGTTGCACCAGAGCCCTGATCAGCGTTTCTGACAAAGCTGGCGTCGTGCCACTCGCCACCCGTCTGCACCGACTCGGGATCGAGATCCTTTCCACCGGCGGCACCGCCGTCGCACTGCGGGAGGCCGGGATTCCGGTCACGGATGTCGCTGATATCACTGGCTTTCCCGAGATCATGGACGGGCGCGTCAAGACCCTGCACCCCCTGATCCACGGCGGCCTGCTGAACCGCGGCGAGACCGATGCCACGGTGATGGCGGAGCACGGCATCAAGGGTATCGATCTGCTGGTGGTCAATCTCTACCCCTTCGAGGCCACCACCAGCCGCCCCGGCTGCACACGCGAAGACGCCATCGAGAACATCGACATCGGCGGGCCGGCGATGATTCGCGGTGCAGCCAAGAACCAGGATTTCGTCGCGGTGCTGGTGGATCCCGCCGATTACGAGCGCGTACTTGGCGAACTCGAGACCGGCGGCAGCGTATCGACGACGACCCGGCGTTATCTCGCCCGCAAGGCTTTCGCGCACACCGCCACCTACGATGCGGCGGTGTGGAGCTGGCTGCGTGCGGCCGATGAAGACCGCGAGTTGCCAACGCGCTACCCGATCGGCCTGCGGCTGCGCGAGACCCTGCGCTATGGTGAGAATCCGCATCAGCGCGCCGGTCTCTATACGCTGGCCGGCGGCACTGGCGATACCGTCGTCGGCGCAGAACTGCATCAGGGCAAGGCGCTTTCCTTCAACAATCTCGCCGACGCCGATGCCGCGCTTGAATGTGTACGGCCACTGCCAGTGCCCGCGTGCGTGATCGTGAAGCACGCCAACCCCTGCGGGGTCGGGCTCGGCACTTCGGCCGCCGCAGCCTACGAAAAGGCCTACGTAACCGATCCGACTTCAGCCTTCGGCGGCATCATTGCCTTCAACACTGAAGTCGACGGCGCGCTGGCGACAACCATCATTGAGCGGCAGTTCGTTGAAGTGCTGCTCGCGACCGCTTTCACGCCCGAGGCACTCGCTGCCCTCGCCCGCAAACCGAACATCCGCGTACTCGCCACCGGCACCCTGCACACGAGCCGGCCGCCGGCACTGCGTGTCGAGCAGATCGAGGGCGGCATGCTGGTGCAGGACAACGATGTCGCGACACTGTCAGCCGATGCGCTGCGCGTCGTCAGCAGACGTCAACCGACGGCGGCGGAGCTTGCCGATGCACGTCTCGCCTGGTCGCTGGTGCGCTTCGTGAAGTCCAACGCCATCCTGTTCGTGCGCGATCAGGCGACGATCGGCATCGGTGCCGGGCAGATGAGCCGCGTCATGAGCGTCCGCATCGCGGCCTGGAAGGCCGAGGAGGCTGGCCTCAGGACCGCCGGCTGCGTGATGGCTTCCGACGCCTTCTTTCCGTTCCGCGATGGCATCGACCTCGCCGCCAGCTTCGGCATCCGCACCATCATCCACCCCGGCGGCTCGATGCGCGACGCAGAAGTGATCGCCGCAGCAGATGAACACGACATCGCGATGATCTTCACCGGCATGCGGCACTTCAGGCACTGAGCATGAAGGTCCTCGTGGTCGGTGGCGGCGGACGCGAACATGCGCTGGCATGGAAGCTGGCCCAGTCGAAACTCGTGGAGTCGGTCATCGTCGCACCAGGGAACGCCGGCACCGCACTGGAGCCCGGTGTGCGCAACGTACCCGTTGCAGCTGACGACATTGAGGGACTGCTCAAGCTCGCGCGCGAGGAACACGTGGGCCTCACCGTCGTGGGGCCGGAAGCGCCGCTCGCTGCGGGTATCGCTGATCGCTTCTGGAGCGCCGGCCAGCGCTGCTTCGGGCCGCGTCGCCAGGCGGCACGGCTGGAAAGCTCCAAGAACTTCGCCAAGGAGTTCATGGTCCGCCACGGCATCCCCACCGCGCATCACGCCTCGTTTACCGAACTCGACAAGGCGCTGGCTTACATCGGGAAAGTCGGCGCACCGATCGTCGTGAAGGCGGACGGCCTTGCGGCCGGCAAGGGCGTGGTGGTCGCACACTCGGTCGAAGAGGCCGAACAGGCCGTGAAGGCCATGCTCGGCGAAGGCAGCTTCGGTGATGCCGGCGCCTGCGTGGTGATCGAGGAATTTCTGGAAGGCGAGGAAGCCAGCTTCATCGCCATGGTCGGCGTGGACGGCGCAATACTGCCGCTCGCCACCTCGCAGGACCACAAGGCCCGCGACGATGGCGATCGCGGCCCCAACACCGGTGGCATGGGCGCCTATTCGCCGGCACCGGTCGTCACCGATGAAATCGCCGCGCGCGTGATGAACCAGGTGATCCGGCCGGTGGTCGAGGGCATGCAAAAGGATGGCGTGCGCTACACCGGCTTCCTGTATGCCGGCCTGATGATCAGGCCCGACGGCTCGCTGAAGGTGCTGGAGTTCAACTGCCGCTTCGGCGATCCGGAAACCCAGCCCATCCTGTTCCGGCTCAGATCGGATCTGCTTTCGCTCATCGAAGCTGCACTCGACGGCGATCTCGGCAAAGCCAAAGCCGAGTGGGATCCGCGTCCGACCGTCGGCGTCGTCATGGCTGCCGCCGGCTATCCGGACAAGTATCGAAGCGGCGACCCGATCAGCGGATTGCCGACCACGCCTTCCGCCGATTCCAAGGTCTTTCACGCCGGCACCGGCTTCAACACCGAAAACCGGATCGTCACCCGCGGCGGCCGCGTGCTTTGCGTAGTCGGCACCGGCGACACGGTAAGCGCAGCACAAGAGATCGCCTACGCACTGGTCGACCGGATTCACTGGGACGGCGCCTTCTGCCGCAGGGATATTGCCTACCGCGCCATCGCGCGCGGCTTGTAGACGGCCCGCCCTGTCGCCTGACTCGCCTAGCGCTTCATCGAATCGAAGAAATCCACGTTCTTCTTGGTGTCCTGCATCTTCGAGAGCAGGAATTCCACAGCCGCGAGTTCGTCCATCGGATGCAGGACCTTGCGCAGGATCCACATCTTCTGCAGTTCTTCGGGCTGGGTGAGCAGCTCTTCGCGGCGCGTGCCGGAACGGTTGATGTTGATGGCCGGGAAAATCCGCTTCTCGGCGATACGGCGATCGAGATGGATCTCCATGTTGCCGGTGCCCTTGAATTCCTCGTAGATCACGTCGTCCATCTTGGAGCCGGTGTCGATCAGCGCGGTGGCGAGAATGGTGAGGCTGCCGCCTTCCTCGATGTTGCGCGCCGCACCGAAGAAGCGCTTGGGGCGGTGCAGGGCGTTGGCATCCACGCCGCCGGTCAGCACCTTGCCGGATGAAGGCACCACGGTGTTGTAGGCACGCGCCAGGCGCGTGATCGAATCAAGAAGGATGACGACGTCTTTCTTGTGCTCGACCAGCCGCTTGGCCTTCTCGATCACCATCTCCGCCACCTGGACGTGCCGGCTTGCCGGCTCGTCGAAGGTGCTGGAAACAACCTCGCCACGCACGCTGCGCTCCCACTCCGTGACCTCTTCCGGCCGCTCGTCGATGAGCAGCACGATCAGGTAGGTCTCGGGGTGATTGGAGGTGATGGCGAGGGCGATATTCTGCAGCAGCATGGTCTTGCCGGCTTTCGGCGGCGAGACGATCAGGCCGCGCTGGCCTTTGCCGATCGGTGCGACGAGGTCGATGATGCGCGCGGTCAGGTCCTCGGTACTGCCATTGCCCTGCTCGAGCCCGAGCCGGCTCTTCGGAAACAGCGGCTTGAGGTTCTCGAACAGCACCTTGTTGCGTGCATTCTCGGGCGCATCGAAATTGATCTCGCTGACCTTGAGGAGCGCGAAATAACGCTCACTTTCCTTGGGCGGGCGGATCAGTCCCGAAACGGTATCGCCGGTACGCAGGTTGAAGCGCCGGATCTGGCTGGGCGAGACATAGATATCGTCCGGGCCGGCCAGGTAGGAGCTGTCGGAGGAACGCAGGAAGCCGAAGCCGTCCTGCAGGATTTCGAGTACGCCGGCGGCGAAGATGTTCTCGCCACTCTGGGCATGCGCCTTGAGGACTTCGAAGATGATGTCCTGCTTGCGCGAGCGCGCCATGCCTTCCAGACCCATCGACTCGGCCAGCGCGACGAGTTCGCCGGGCGGCTTGGTCTTGAGCTCGTTGAGGTCCATCAGGTTCTGGCCGGTCTCCAGCTGGCTCTTGGCGATCACCTCGTCTTCCGAGAAGGAGACCACTTCCTCATGCCCCTGACGCCGGCGCGGTGGCATGGAGTGCTTCTTGTTCATGTCGTCGTTACGGTTGCGGGGGCCGTTGTTGCCACCGCCGCCCTTGGGACGATTACGCGCTGAATTACCCAGATAACCTCTCATTTACAAATACTCACAAATTCGCCTGAAGCAGTTTGCTCAACTGCTCTTTGGACAACATGCCCACGTGCTGTGCCTCGACAACACCCCCCTTGAAAAGCATCAGTGTCGGGATGCTCCGTATGCCGTACTTCATGGCCGTACTCTGACTGGCTTCGACATCGACCTTGGCGACCGTCAGGCGATCACCGTATTCGGCAGCGATCTGCTCGAGGATTGGCGCGATCATCTTGCAGGGACCGCACCACTCCGCCCAGAAATCAACCAGGACGGGACGGTCGGACTGCAGAACCTGTGTGGCGAAACTGTCGTCGGAAACGTGCTCTATGCTCATGATCCTCTGGTGCTCGTAGTGTGATGGCGGGATGAAAGAATCCGGAATTGGCTGAATCTGCCTTGCTTGCGCCTGTCGGTCGCCTAGCGTGAATCGAAAGTTGCGGGGTACCCATTGGCGCGATCAGCGCCATCTGTTGCCCAGTACCGGGGTTGTACAGGAGGTCTTCCGGACCTCCGAAAACGCTTCATCGTGAAGCTTCTGTGAAGCGCGGGACCGGATAGGGCACAATCCCGTGTGTAGAAGCGTTCCCGCGAGCTTCCTGCTTATGCCGTCAAAGGGCAGCTCAAAAAGGGGTTTAACGAGTCGCTAATCAGTCGCGGCCCGGGCGGGCGCTTCAACAGGCACGCGGCGACTGGGTCAATTTGAACCTGTCCGGCCGGCTTTTGCAAGTGGCTCCGTCCGGTTCGGGGTCGTTTTTTGAATGAGCTACTCCACTGTAGGACACCATGAGCCAAGAGAAGAACATGACCTTTGCCGAGCTGGGACTGCCAGCCGAAATCCTTGCGGGCATACGTACCGCGGGCTTTCAGCAGTGCACACCCATCCAGGCACAAACCCTGCCAGTCGCACTCAAGGGCAAGGATATTGCCGGACAGGCGCAGACCGGCACCGGCAAGACCGCTGCCTTCCTGATCGCGATGTTCAACCACCTGCTGACCCATCCGGTGCCGCGTCAGAACACATCTTCGCCGCGGGCGCTGATCGTCGCGCCCACGCGCGAGCTGGCTGTGCAGATCCATTCCGACGCCGAAATCCTCGGCAGCAGCACGGGACTGCGCATGGCAGTGGTCTATGGCGGCGCCGATTACGACAAGCAGCGCGAGATTCTCCAGGCCGGCGTCGATGTGCTGATCGGCACGCCCGGCCGGCTGATCGATTACTTCAAGCAGCACGTCTACACGCTGAATCACGCCCAGGTGCTGGTGCTCGACGAAGCCGACCGCATGTTCGATCTCGGCTTCATCAAGGACATCCGCTACCTGCTGCGCCGCCTGCCGCCACCGGAAAAGCGCCTGAACCTGATGTTCTCCGCGACGCTCGGGCACCGCGTGCTCGAACTCGCCTACGAGCACATGAACAACCCCGAAACCGTGCAGATCGAACCGGACAAGAAGACGGTCGATCTGGTCACACAGATCGTGTATTTCCCCAGCAACAAGGAAAAGGGACCGCTGCTGGTCGGCCTGCTGCGGAGCATGGCAGCCAAGCGCACCATGGTGTTCGTCAACACCAAGCGGGCAGCCGAGGAGATCGCGCGACTGCTCGAATTCAATGACCTGCCGGCCGAGGCCATCAACGGCGATGTGCCGCAAAACAAGCGGCTGCGTCTGCTCAAGGCCTTTCAGGAAGGCACCCTGCCCGTTCTGGTCGCCACCGATGTCGCCTCCCGCGGCCTGCATGTGCCGGATGTCAGCCATGTGATCAACTATGACCTGCCGCAGGAAGCTGCCGACTACGTACATCGCATCGGGCGTACCGCACGTGCGGGTACCAGCGGCGACTCGATCAGCTTCGCCTGCGAAACCTATGCGTTTTCGCTGCCGGAGATCGAAGCCTACATCGGCCATCGCATCCCGACCGGTGCTGTAGACAGTGGCCTCCTGGAAGGCGTGAAAACCCCGCCATGGCAGCCCCGCAAATATCCGCCGACCGGCGGACGCCCGCCCCGCCGCGGTGGCGGAACTGGCGGTGGGGGCGGCAGTGGCAGCAGTGGTGGACGCGGCAAGCGACCTGCGGGTGGTCAGCGCGGGCGCGGCCGATAGCGGCCAGCGCCAACCCGGCGGCTCGTCGACGTGGCAATAGATCGGCCCGCGGCGTAACGGGCCGGCAAGTGAAGGGCATCATCATTCGTTGCAGCCCGATGTTACCGCGCGGTAACATCGGCACCCATGCCATCAAACCCGACAACCAGAAACGCAACGCCCAGTAGCCGCAGTACCACCGAAGAAGCCCTCCTCGATGCGCTCGAAACCGTTCTGCAGCGCGACGGTCTGCGACAACTCAGCGTGAATGCCGTGGTCGAAGCCGCTGGCGTCGGCAAGCCGCTTTTGTACCGCTACTTCGGCGACCTGCAGGGACTGGTGCAAGCCTGGGGCAAGCGGCGTGGATTCTGGGCAGAGGTCGGCGAGACCGGCCCGGCCAGCCGCCAGAAACCATATGACCAGAGCTTCAGGCAGCAGATCGCGGACGAACTGGTGGCCAGTGCCGAGCATCTGCGCGCCCATCCGGTCACGCTGGAATTTCTTGCTGAAGAACTGACGGCAACGTCTGACCTTTCGGCCGCCTTTGCCGAAGCACGCGAGAACTGCCGCCGCCCGTTTCTGAAAACCATGCTCGGCGACCGGCGCTATCTGCGCCGGGACAACCACCGCGTGATCGTCATCATTCATGCCGCGCTGATCTATCTCGCCATGCGTTCGCGGCGTTCACCCAATTTCATGGGACTGCGCCTCGATACCGACGCCGGGTGGCGCGACGTGCTCAACATGGCGCGCGAACTGGCGCAGCTGCCGGAAGAACAAGGAAGCTGAAATGGGTATGTGTTTTCTCATGCGCAGACAAACGCTGGTGTGGCTGGCGGCAGGACTGCTGACGGTGCCTCTGTTGCCGGCACATGGGCAGATCAACAACAAGGCCTACACGGATTACTTCCTGGTCGGCCGGTTCGGTGAAGTCTGCACCATGTGCGATGTGATGGTGCTGTGCGAGGCCGGTACTTTGCCGCCTGCACACCAGTCCGTTCCGACAGACGGGAGCTTTACCCTCTACCACATACAGCCACGCACCTTCTGGTCGCAGGTCGCGACGATCCGGGAGTGGTTCATCGCCAATTTCAGTTCCAGGCAACTCGAGAGCGGCCATCGACGTCCGGTCACGATATACACAGTCAACGATGGTGTATGGGCACCACCGGTGGCCGGTGAACTGCATATCGCCATGGACCCACCTTTGCTCGCAATGTCCGACGGACGCGAGATCGAACGCATCCACCGCGGCTGGCAACAGTCCGCGCCGCCGGCGAAGCTCGGCTACTGCCAGCGATTGCCGCTCTGGGATGCGCTGGCCGTGATCGACGCGCACAGCCCCGGAGGGAGCGCGCCATGACCCGGGAAACCGGGAGCGCGCAAAGTGTCTGGACGGCGACACGCTGGCGGGAGCATCCGCTACGGATGGTCGGCATCGTGATGCATCTCGTGCTGCGTGAGCTCTATGGGCTGTTCTGGATCGCCGCCGGCGTGAACAAGCTCCGCAAGGACTGGCTGACCACCGATATCCTCAAACAGGTTTTCGAGGATCGTCTGACAGAGCTGCACCCGGCCAGCCTGCAGGTGATGTTCCTGCAGGACTTTGCGATCCCGCTCTACAAACTGGTCGCGGTGTTCGTCACGGTCAGCGAACTCTACGTCGGCGTCGCACTGCTGCTGGGCCTGACCACGCGCTGGGCTGCGGCGGTCGCGCTCATCAATCTGCTGGGCTTCTCGGCGGGCGGGTACTACGACGCGTCGCTGATTCCGTTTTTTGCGCTCGGCATCATGATGATGAGCTGGCCCTCGGGGCGCTGGCTGGGACTCGATGGCCGGCTGTCACGCAGATACCCCGGCTCACGCTGGTTCTGACCGTCGCTACTCCAGATGACCGAGCGCCTCGACCGAGGCGTGCCCATCGACAGTACGCGCGGGCCGCAGGCTGTCGGGGCGGTTCACGGCCAGGATCCCGCGGATGCCATAGGCACGTGCCGCATCGAGCACCGGCGTACTGTCGTCGATGAACAGCGTCTGTTGTGGATCGAAGCCCAGACGCTCCTGTGCAGATGACCAGAATGCCTGCCGCTCCTTGGGCACGCCGAACTCGTGCGAGGACACGAAGACATCGATGTAACGGCCCAGTCCGGCGACGCTCTTCTTCATGTCCAGCGCATCACCATGCGCATTGGTGACCACGGCGACATGCTTGCCGCTGGCATGAAGCCGGGCCAGAAACTCCTTCGCACCGGGCAGCAAGCGCACCCGATGACTGCTCGCATCCTTGAGTGCGCGCAGATCCAGCGACAGTTCGGCTGACCAGTAATCCAGGCAATACCACTCGAGCCGGCCCTGCATGCTGGCAAAACGCTCAAATAAATCCGGCACGATTTCTTCAGGCGTGGAGCCACGATTGCGCGCCAGGCATCGGGGCACGAGTTCGCGC
The DNA here is from genome assembly GCA_024234935.1 of Chromatiales bacterium. Taxonomy (NCBI): domain Bacteria; kingdom Pseudomonadati; phylum Pseudomonadota; class Gammaproteobacteria; order Chromatiales; species Chromatiales bacterium. The sequence goes on along the minus strand of JACKNI010000005.1, from coordinate 16,808 downwards.
CAGAAATAGTTGTCATAGGCAAGATCGAGGATCGTGCCATCCATGTCGAGGAGGATCGTGTCGAAGCTTCGCCAGTCGTGCATGCGCCTGTTCCGGCTGATGTCGGCCACGGGGTTGCCCGGGCCGGGGCCGGATTGTACCGTCCGCGCCCATGATCACAGAACTGCAAAGCCTGCTGCCGCGCGTTCAGGCCATCGCCCGGGCGGCTGGCGGCGAAATCAACCGCATTTACGCCACGGCCTTTGGCGTGGAGACCAAGGCGGACAACTCTCCGCTGACCGCTGCCGACCGCGCGGCACATGAGGTTATTGCCGCGGCGCTCGCGCAGCTCACGCCCGGCGTCCCGCTCTGGTCCGAGGAGTCCGGCACGATCCCCTGGGAAACGCGCCGGCACTGGACCAGTTTCTGGCTGGTGGACCCGCTGGACGGCACGCGGGAATTCATCAAGCGGAACGGCGAGTTCACGGTGAACATCGCGCTGGTTGACGACCACCGGGCTGTACTCGGCGTGGTTCATGCGCCCGTTTCCGGTCGCGACTACTGCGGATATGCCGGCGGTCCCGCACTGCGCACTGATCCGGGCGACGCGCCGCGCGAGATCCGCGTGCGTCGCCCGGCCTCGCCCCCGGTCCGCGTGGCCGGGAGCCGTTCGCATCGCGGCGCCAGCCTCGACAGCTTTCTCGGGCAACTGGGCGCACACGAATTCGTGTCGATGGGCAGTTCACTGAAGTTCTGCCTCGTGGCCGAAGGCACCGCGGATGTGTACCCGCGCCTCGGCCCGACCTCCGAATGGGATACCGCAGCGGCCCAGGCCGTGGTCGAGGCAGCCGGAGGCAGTGTGGTGGATCTCGATGGGCGGCCACTCCGCTACAACACGCGACCGGAAGTGCTGAACCCGTACTTCCTTGCCAGTGGCGATCCGGACCGGGACTGGCTGGCCCTGCTGCACTCCCGGTAGACGGTCCGCGACTGCTAGACTGGCAGCACGATGAGCGATGACGACAACATCAACACGAATGTCTTCAGTGACCTCTGGCGACTGAAGGAGTTGCGCGTCGCGCACCGCGATCTCGACGCGGCGATCGCGGCACTCGATCGCTTTGCAGCCGAGGATCAGCTGCGCATCCGGCGCCTGAAGAAAGAGAAACTGCGCCTCAAGGATCTCATCACGCGGCTGGAAAGCGCGCGGATTCCCGACCTCAACGCCTGAGGGCACTTGGGGGCGAAGCCAAAGCGGTGCTACGCGGAGACACTCGCCGTCGGCAAATCTTACACGGGCGGCAAGCCTGTAAGTCTTTGTCCAAGAACGGGTTTATACGGGGAACGTGACGCGGTTCACCTGATCCCCGGCGTCGGGCGTCGCCCTGCTATACAAATCGCCCCGGGAGCGGCGAGCAGCAACCCTACCTCCATCGCCAGGCCAGCGGCAGGGCACCGGTTTCGTGTGACGACAGTCACGGTAAAACGGCTATTTTCCGGATTCTGTCAAGTCGACGGGCGCTCCGCGCGAGGCTGGCACGTTTGCTGCAATTACTTCAGCGAGGACCCCGCTGAACGATCAACCGAGAAAGCACAGCAGCCCACACCCCAAAAACCCAAGCCCAAACCCAATGATCGAACAGCAACCTCAATAAGAAGAAGAAAAACAAAAACAATAAAAAGCTGAATAGCACCATCCCAAGCCCAATCTTGCCGCCCCCTGCCCAGGGGCGGCTTTTTTTTGGGCCTCCGGAAGCGCGCCCGGATAAAATGCGGCGGCATGCAAACCCTGATCTATCACAATCCCGACTGCGGCACTTCGCGCAACACCCTGGCGATGATCAAGGCCTCAGGTGAAGACCCCGAGGTCATCGAGTATCTCCAGACACCGCCCAGCCGCGAACGGCTGCTTGCATTGCTGTCGATGATGGGGATCGCTCCACGCGACCTCCTTCGGCGCAAAGGCACGCCGTACGATGAACTGGGGCTCGACGATCCGGCATTGAGCGATGATCAACTGATCGATGCCATGATGGCGCATCCGATTCTGATCAATCGGCCGATCGTCGTGACGGACAAGGGCGCCCGTCTGTGCAGGCCCTCCGAGCGTGTGCTGGATATCCTCGAAAATCCTGTCGAACACTTCACCAGGGAAGACGGCAAAGTGATTCGCTACCCGGGAGCAGGGCGATAAGCCGGAATACCGCTCGCCCGGAGTCACAGGCTCCAGGCACCTCGGAAGCCATGGGGCTGTTCGAGCGTTTACTCTCTGTCTGGGTGGCCTTGGCCATCGTGGCGGGTGTGCTGCTGGGGCAGTTCGCACCGGCCATACCCGATGCCCTGTCGCGCTTTGAGTATGCCCAGGTATCGATCCCGGTTGCGGTACTGATCTGGGCGATGATTTTTCCCATGATGGTGCAGATCGATTTCACGTCGATCCTCGGTGTACGCCGCCAACCCAGGGGGTTGGTCATCACCACCGCGGTCAACTGGCTGATCAAGCCCTTCACCATGTTCGCGATCGCCTGGTTTTTCCTGACCGTCTTGTTCGCGCCACTGATCCCTGCGGAACGGGCCAGCGAGTATCTGGCCGGGGCGATTCTTCTGGGCGCTGCGCCCTGCACCGCCATGGTCTTCGTGTGGAGCTACCTCACCCGCGGCGACGCCGCCTACACCCTGGTCCAGGTCGCGCTCAACGACCTGATCATGCTGTTTGCCTTTGCGCCCATCGTGGTCTTCCTGCTCGGCGTGTCGAACATCCAGGTCCCCTGGGATACGGTCATCCTGTCGGTGGTGCTCTACATCGTGATTCCGCTGGGCGCCGGCTACCTGACCCGTCGAACCGTCATCAAACAGCGCGGCCTCGAGTGGTTCGACAAGGTCTTCATGAAGCGACTGACACCAGTCACCCCGGTCGGACTGATCATCACCCTGGTGCTGCTGTTTGCCTTCCAGGGCGATGTCATCATCGCCAACCCGCTGGATATCCTGCTGATCGCCATCCCGCTGGTCATCCAGACCTTTTTGATCTTCTTCATTGCCTACGGCTGGGCCAAAGCCTGGAAGGTGCCCCATAACATCGCGGCACCTGCCGGCATGATCGGTGCCAGCAACTTCTTTGAGCTGGCCGTCGCGGTTGCCATCTCGCTGTTCGGCCTGCAGTCCGGTGCGGCACTGGCAACCGTCGTGGGCGTGCTGGTGGAGGTGCCGATCATGCTGACCCTGGTGCGCATCGCCAACGGCACCCGTGACTACTTCCCGGTTGCCCGGGAAACCCGGGGCTGAGTCAGAGCCCATGCAGGATCGTCCCGCGTGTATCCTGCACGCATGCGCTGGCTGATCGCAGATATCGGTGGAACCAATACCCGTTGTGCGGTAGCAAGCCCGGGCGGCGTTCTTCAGTACACGGAAAATTTCCGTAACCGGGATTTCCCGGGCCTCGACCGCCTGCTCGGCGCTTATCTTGGCATGCTGCCGCCGGCTGAAAGGCCGGACGAAGCCGTACTGGCCATCGCCGCACCGATCCAGGGCGATGAAGTCCGGATGATCAACATCAACTGGAGTTTCTCGGTCAGCGCACTGGCTCGCGCGCTGTCACTGCGCCGTGTCACTCCGCTCAACGATTTCGCTGCACAAGCCTACGCCTTGCCGGTACTCGGTCCGGCCGACCTGCTGCAAATCGGCGGCGGCCGGGAAGTCGCCGGCGCGCCGAAGGTGGTGCTCGGTCCGGGCACGGGACTTGGTGCGGCGGGACTCGTGCAGATCGGCGGGCGCTGGCATGCCATCACTGGCGAGGGCGGCCACGTCACCATGGCGCCGAGCGACGAGCGTGAAGCGCGCATCATCGCGCTGGGCCGCGAGCGTTTCGGTCATTGCTCGGCGGAGCGGCTGATCTCCGGCGCCGGCCTCGCTTTTCTTTATATGGCATTGCACGGCGGTGAGCTGCTGACGCCGGATGAAGTCGGCGCGCGGATTGTCGCCGGCGAAGCGGCCGCCCTCGAGGCGCTGGAGGTGTTCTTTCAGCTGCTCGCCACGGCGGCCAGCAATCTCGCCCTCACCTTCGCCGCTTTCGGCGGCGTCTACATCGGTGGCGGCATCACACCGAGATACCTTGAACAGCTGATAACCTCGGGCTTCCGCGCACGTTTCGAGGACAAGGGCCGTTACCGCCCGTTTCTCGCCGACATCCCCACCCGGGTCATCATTGCCGATCAGCCCGCGCTGCGCGGACTCGCCGCCTTCGCCGAAGCCGACAGCCAGGGCTAGTCGCGCAATGGCCTTTCCGGGAGGTCCGGCATCGGCCCCCACAGCAACTCATCCAGACGCGGTGCCCAGCGGTACACGCGCATATTCACGCGACCGGCGTCTACAACGATGCCCTCCGCGCGCAACCGGCTGATCTGGGTACGGTAACCGCGACTCGATACCGGAATGGCGATGCGGCCGTTCACCGCGATCACGCGATGCCACGGCAGGCCCAGTTCAGCGGGCGCATGCCGGAGCGCACGGGCAGTCTGTCGCGCACCGCGCGGCAGTCCGGCCAATGCGGCGATCTGCCCGTAACTGGCAACCCGCCCGGGCGGAATGGCCGCAATGATTCGCCAGATCGCCTGCATCTGCGTTGGTCGCCCGGCATCAGGCCGCGGCAGCGGCATGGCTCAGGCCAGACGTTTTTGCATCGTATCGGTGGCGCCCGGTGAACCCGGCAGTTTCGCGATGATGGGCCTGGTGTCCGGCCGTACCCCGCGCCACAGATAGAAGGACTCAGCTGCCTGCTCCACCAGCATGCCCCAGCCCTGGCTGATGCGGCCGGCACCATGTTCACTGGCCCAGCTCACGAAAGGCGTGTCATGCATCGCGTAGGACAAGTCGTAGCACAGCGTTTCCGGGCCGAGTATCGACGGCGGGAACGGCGGCAACTCGCCGTGCAGGCCCGCCGAAGTCGCGTTGATGACCAGATCGAAGCTCTGTCCGCCGAGTTCCTGGAACTGACAGGCGAGAATCCGCCCCAGCAGGCGAAAATCGCGCGCCAGATCACGTGCCTTTTCGGGCGTCCGGTTGGCGATGACGATTTCGCGTGGTTTGGTCTCGAAAAGGGCGGGAACGATGCCGCGCGTCGCACCGCCGGCACCGAGTATCAGGATGCGGGTACCCGAGAGCCGCAGGCGCAGGTTCTGGCGCAAATCATTGACGAGACCCGCGCCGTCGGTGTTATCGCCCTCGATCGCACCATCAGCGTGCATGATCAGGGTATTCACCGCACCGGCCAGCTCAGCACGGGAGGTCAGCCGGGAGGCGATCCGGGCAACCGCGGTCTTGTGGGGCACCGTCACATTGAGGCCGCGGACGCCCTCGGCAAACAGCTGCCGGACCCGCTCGGCCAGGACTTCCGGAGCGATATCCCAGGCCTCGTATGTGATGTCCTGCCCGGTCGCCTCGGCAAACAGCCGGTGGATAACCGGCGACTTGCTGTGCGCGATCGGATGGCCGATAACTCCGTAACGGTCGGTCATGTCGTCGTTCCCCCTGGGATCCCGCCGGCGATAGTCTGCTATCTTTTTCCATAATGCAGCCTCTGTCGAGGAATAATCCGTCGGGTACAGGCGTTCAACCATGAGCAGCAGCTACGGCCTTGATGCCTACTCACCCGCCGAGATCGCCCAGCGGGTCCATGAAGCCTGCCTCCTGAAAGCACGGCTATCGTTCCTGCAGCTGGCGATGCTCGGCATGCTGGCCGGCGCTTTCATTGGCCTGGGTGCACTTTATTACGTGATCGTGGTGAGCGACCTGCAACTGGGCTTTGCCATGCAGCGGGTACTGGGGGGCGGCAGCGCGCTCGTGTACTACGTGATCTACCGGCGCCCGGTCAATTCTCGCAGCACATCGGGGCCGGACCGAACACCGTAGGTCAGCATGCTCTGGCCGAGGTGCGGTCAACAAGCCGCGGGCCGGACAAGATGCGGTTGATATAGTCGCTATGCTTGCAACAACTCATCCAAGACGCTGGAGCGCGTGCAATGTCAGACAAACCGGTTGATCTGGGCCAGATTCGCGGCGACTGGGATTTTCATTCCCGCTACGTCACCAATGCGATGGAGCAGACACTAAAGCGTGTCAATAAACTCTGGCGCAGCCTGAAGCGGGCTGCACCGAAGTCCGGCCAGGTTCCGGTCAGCGGGCCGGTGATGGATGAATTCATCGAAGCCTGCCGGCAGACACGCGCACTGTGCGACGATTTTCCGCTGCTCGAAGAAGCCCGCCCGCTGAAGCGAAAAAAAGCGGCCAGCAAGAAGCGCAAGCCGGGCCGCAAGGCACGCTAGCAACGGCAGGGCGAAGGGAGAACGACAATGCGTCCTCATGTGGAACTGATCCAGGAAGCCGACCTCGTCTGGCACCCGGCGGAACTTACCCGCGGCAGCGGCAAGGCCCGCCAGCGAAACCTCTCCTACGACGAGGAAAACGGCGGCGCCTCGACACGCGTGGTTTTTGAATCGGCCTGGAGCCGCCCGGCCGGCTACCATCACGGTGACGTCGAGTGGTATGTGATGTCCGGTCAGGTGAAGCTCGGCGATCGCCTGCTCGGCCAGGGCGCCTACTTCCGCGCGCCGGCCGGGCTGTGCGTTCCGGCGATACAGGTAGCCGCCGGCACCGATGTACTGATATTCCGCGAATTCGGCGACTGGGGATTTTCCGTATCCGCAAAGAACCGCAGCCGCTTCGTCGCGCGTGGCGGAAATACCGCTTCCGACAAGCAGGGCGAACTGGTCATCGCCGATACCAACCGCATGGAATGGATGCCCAACGCCTATGAAGGCGATACGCAGCGCTTTCTCAAGCTCAAGCTGCTTTATCACGATCCCGCGCCGCCGGGACAGAACGACAAGGGCTTTGTCACCATGCTCGCCTGGGCACCACCCGGCTGGTCGGATGACCGCATGGTGCATCACCCGGTCTTCGAAGAGGCGTACAGCCTCGACGGTCATCTGGTCTACAACTTCGGCACGCTGGACGCCGGCACTTATTTCTTCAGACCCGCGCGGGTCAAGCACGGCCACTTCGTGGCCGGTGAAGAACGCGGCTGGACCGGCTTCTTCAGGCTCGACGGCACACTGCTCAACTGGATCACGGTCAACGAACGCGTCATCGTCGAAGGTGATGCAATCAACTACGACCCGAAATCAAGGTACGAGGCGCCGGTAATTGCCGGCATTCCGGTCCGCTCGCGCTCAACGGGAGAGTGGGACCTCGACGGCCGATAGGGGCTGATCTCCATGCAACAGAACAATTCGATTCGCCAAGGCGACACCCGTTACTGGATGTTGCTGACCGCAGCCATCAGCATGACCATACCGTTTCTGGCGAACGCGCAGACGGACCATTCGCAGCATGCCGCTCAGGACGAACATGCCGGACACGATGGCGGCCGCGACGAACTCGGCCGGCGCCTCTACGGCATGAAGCACCAGATGTCGCCCGAACTGACGGCCGAGTTGCGCCAGAAGATCCCGCTGTTCGCAAAATATACCGACGCCCAGATGAACCTCTCCATGGAGCAGATGGGTGAGGACTACAGCTGGTACATCAGTCCCGCTGATCTGCATGCCGGTCAGGGTGTGCTGATCCTGTTGCACGGCTTCCGCGAACAGGGCGACAAGCTGTTCCGGGAGCGGGTACAGCCCATCGGCGATGTCCTGCCCACGGCACTCGGCGTCGGCATGGCAATGATGATGTCCGAGCATATACAGCTCGCGCTTGATGACCTGCAGGCCGCGGGCGCGAAGGAGGTCGTGGTCGTACCGATCGTGTCGTCCACCCACGACGAGATGTACCGGCAATGGGAATACGTGCTCGGCCGGCGTGCAGAAGCTTCATATGCGACGGTTGGCCAGGTGGAGACCGATACTGTTCTGCATCTGGTCCCGCCGCCGGGCACTGATCCGCTGATCGCGGAAATCCTGCTCGACTACGCGATGGAAATCAGCACGGATCCGAAGAACGAGGTGGTGATCATCGCCTCCCACGGACCAGCCGGCGCGGCAGACAATGCCCAGACGCTCCGGAATCTGGAAACCATGGCGAAGTACGTGAAGGAAGACGGCGGCTTCGCAGCGGTGCGGGCCGGCACCTTGCAGGATGACGCCGTGCCGGAAGTGCGGGCCGCCAACGTACAGAAACTGCGGGCCATGGTGGAGAGCGCCACAAAGGACGGCAAAAAGGTGCTGATCGTAACCAACCTGGTCGGCGCCCGGACCATCCAGGCAAAACTGCGCCGTGATCTCAAGGGACTCGACTACGCCTTCAATGCCAAGGGTATCGTGCAGCACGACAACTTCATCAAGTGGATCAGCGAAAGCGTCCACTCCGCGCTGGAGAAGTCAGCCTACAAACCGGTCTCGGCAACGCACTGACAACTGGCACTGCTGCGAGCCTTCCGGAGCCGTCATGCGCATCGATGTCATTCTCGAGGCCAACAATCCGCCTGAAACCATACTGAAGCTCGGCCGTCTGGCCGAAGAGCAGGGTCTCGGCGGTGTCTGGGTGTCAAACATGAATGACGCCCGCGATCCCTTCATCAACTTCGTGCCGCTGGCGATGCAGACAGAGCGCATTCGCCTTGGCCCCATCGCCGTAAGCCCCTTCGAACTGCATCCGCTGAAGATGGCCAGCTCACTGTTGACGCTCAACGAAGTGGCTAAGGGTCGCGCGCAGATCGTTGTCGGGGCTGGCGGCGGTACCGCAACCGCGATGGGTGCAAAACCGCTGCGGGTGGTGCGCGCCGTGCGGGAATGCGTGGAAATCCTCAAGGCTGCTGCAACCGGCAAGCCAGTCAGGTATCGGGGGGAGATCTACGAGATCAAATGGTACAACCCGGCCTGGGTGCACAGCCCGCCGCCTGCCATATATGTGGGCGCCGGTGGCCCGCAGATGCTGCGCGCCGCGGCGCGCTACGCAGACGGCATCATGGTCAGCGATTTCGTGGTCGAACAGGTGCGCAAGGCGCGGACGATCGTCGATGCCTCCCTCACCGAGGCGGGCCGCGATACCACGACTTTTCCGATGAACAATTTCTGGGCCTGGCACGTGAAGGAAAGCCGGGAAGAAGCGGAGCGCGAAGCGCGCATCTGGCTCACCGTACGCGGCACGCTCTATCCGCCGCATATCGACGCAGTGCTGGAGCCGGACGAGGCAGCCATCGTCAACCGGAACATCAACAACTTCATCCGCGCCTACAACAGGAAGAGCGATGTCATCGAAGGCGTGCCGGACTCGATCGTCCACAAGCTCACGCAGCGCTGCACATCAGCCTGCTCGCTCAGGGATCTGGACCAGGAAATCGACCGCCTGCGCCGGTTTCAGGCGGCGGGTCTTACCGAAATCGCGCTGCGGATCTACGAGAACCCGGCCGAGACGATCAGGGTTCTGGGCGAACGGGTCGTACCGGCACTGCGCAACTGAGGCTGTTGCCTGCTCAGCGTACTGGCCCAGGTTTTCGTATACGCGCCGACCCTGGTAATCGTGACGCGGATAGACGAGTAACTCGTCAGACAGGGTAAAGAGCTTGCCCCACGAGACCTCAAACGCACTCCGTAGTGCCGCGGTCGCGGTTCGGAAAGTCTTGCTGCTACCGTGAGTACACGGTGAGCGCTTGCAAGACTTTCCCGCCCACGCCCGCTGTGGGCGTGGGCATTCCGCAACCGGAATCATTTCCGTTGCAACGGTCGGCGGCGGGAGAGGCTGACCTGACCCAGGCGGTCATTCAGGCCGGAACGCTCTGGCTTCGCTGACCGGTGCCGATGCAACATGCACCAGCGCGTAGCCCGAGAACACGATCTGCGGAACCGCCATGCCGATGATCTGGCCCTCCAGCGGTGAGGGCAGATCGAAGCGTTCATCGGTGAAGGGATCAAAGATGCGGGCGATGAAATCTCCCTTGCGCACACTGTCACCGAGTTTGCGCACAGGGTAGAACACCCCGCCATTGCCGAGCGGCACACGCACCCAGTTCGCCCTGCTGAAAATGCGCGCCTCCGGCGTCGGGGCCGTTGCCTGGCCGTTGCTCATGCCCAGCCCGATCATGATGTTGCGCACCCCCTGCACGCCATGCTCGATTTCCATCGGTTCAAAGCGCAGTGGCAATCCGGCCTCGTAGATGATCGACGGTATCCCCGCATCCATCATTTCCCGACGCAGGCTGCCCTTCGGACCCGCACCACCCAGCACGACGGTGGCACCAAAACGCCGCGCCAGTTCGAGTGCCTTCGCATTGGCAAGATCCACGCGCACCTGTGGCAGGTTGGCCCGATCGAAGGATCCGGTATGCAGATCGATCAGTGCATCACAATGCTCGCTGAGCGTGCTGTACAGGATACCGGCGATGAGCGCCGTATTGTCGCTGCCGGCTTTGCCAGGAAACGCGCGGTTGAGGTCGCGTCGATCCGGCATGTAGCGACTGCCGGTACGAAAGCCGTTCGCATTGGCCGCCGGTACGGCGATGAGCGTACCGGAGAGGCGAGCCGGATCGAGGCGGGCGAAGCTTTCACGAACGATTTCAAAACCATTGCGCTCATCACCATGAATCAGCGCGGTCAGGCACAGCGTGGGGCCGGGTTTCGCGCCACGGGCAACGAATACCACCGTATCGAGGAACGAACCCTCGAAGGTCTGTGTGAGCTGGTAGCGAAACTTCCGTTTCTGGCCCGCCGGGATCTCGCGATCGAGAAGCTGCAGGGGCCCCCAGGCAGTTGAGCTTGAGGGTGCGGGTGCGGCTGCGCCCTGGCCGTGAACCTGGATCGAAGCGAACAGGGCAACGGCCATCACCAGCAGGGCGATCACACGCATGGGCAGTACTCTTTTCACGGTCACGCCATTGTCCCTTATTGGTTCATACTAAGGCGCATATGTTCATCATCCGGCGCGTCTTTGACGACACCACGGAGACCAGTCGGCGTCTCCTCGCCCAGGCGCAGGATATCCTGCGCAAGCAGTTTCAGCTGCTCAGCGAAGCCGAAATCAGCAAGCTCGCGGAGCAGTTGCGCGATCCCCTCAAGCACCGCTTCCGCGCCATTCTGTTCGTGGCCGAGCGCCGTGAACAGGTGGTGGGATTCGCCCTCCTGCTGCATGCCCCCGACCTGCGCTTCTGCTATCTGGACTTCATCGCCACTGGAGCCGATGAGATGGGCCAGGGACTCGGCGGTGCCCTCTATGAACGCGTACGCGAAGAGGCGCTGCGCCTGAAGGCGCGCGGCATCTTCCTGGAATGCCTGCCGGATGATCCGGCCCTGAGCCCTGACCCGGCCATCCGCAGTGCGAATGCTGCCCGCCTCAAGTTCTACGAGCGCTATGGCGCGACCCCGATAATCAATACCCGCTACGAAACGCCGCTGAAGGCCGGCGATACAGACCCGCCGTACCTCGTATTCGACAACCTAGGCCAGAACGAAGCGCTGGCGAGGCGCGATGCCCGGCGAGTCGTTCGCGCCATTCTTGAACGCAAATATGGTGACTATTGCCCGCCGGCATACATCAAGGATGTGGTCGCCTCGATCCGCGACAATCCGGTGCGCCTGCGCGAACCCCGCTACGTCAAGACGCCGGAACGCCAGGCCGCACCGCGCGCCGCACCACGTCAGCGGCGCATCGCCGTAGTCATCAACGACCGCCACCAGATCCATCACATCCGCGAAAGCGGCTATGTGGAAGCACCAGCGAGGGTACGGGTTATTCGCCGCGAGCTGGCCAAGGTCGATCTGTTTGACGATCTGCGGCCACGCCGTTACAGCGAAGACTGGATTACCACCGTACACGACCCGGGGCTGGTGGATTTCATCAAGCGGGCCAGTGCGGCGGTCAAGCCCGGCCAGTCCGTTTACCCCTACGTATTCCCCCTGCGCAACAAGGCGCGGCCGCCACGGGAATACCCGCTGCGCGCCGGCTACTACTGCATGGACACCTTCACGCCGATCAACGAGAATGCCTACCGGGCAGCGCGCCGCGCGGTCGACTGCACCCTGACGGCCGCCGATGCCGTACTCGACGGACATACCGCAGGCTATGCGCTGGTGCGGCCGCCCGGCCACCACGCCGAACGCGAGGCCTTTGGCGGCTTCTGCTATTTCAACTCCGCCGCGATCGCCGCCAACTACCTGAGTCGTTATGGCAAGGTCGCGCTGCTCGATGTGGACTACCACCACGGCAACGGTTCGCAGGACATCTTCTACAAGCGCAGCGATGTCCTGACCGTTTCGATACACGGCCACCCCCGTGACACCTATCCCTACTTTTCCGGATTTGAAGACGAGACCGGGAGCGGTGACGGCGAGGGCTTCAATCTGAATATTCCGCTGCCGGAAAAGATCGGCGGCGAGCGCTACCGGCAATCGCTGGCGCAGGCGCTCTCGCGCATCAGCCGCTTCAAGCCTCACATACTGGTGGTATCTCTCGGTCTCGACACCGCCCGCAACGACCCGACCGGCTCCTGGTCGCTGGGTGCAAAGGACTTTGACCAGAACGGCGCGTTGATCGGGGCGCTTGGGCTGCCGACCCTGATCGTCCAGGAAGGCGGCTACAACACGCGCACGCTCGGCGTGAACGCCAGGCACTTTTTTATCGGCCTGTGGCGCGGACTCACTGTCGGGCCCGAGAGCCAGGCCGACGGCACGGGAGCGCCGTGAAACGCGCCGCGGATTCAGCACCGCGCAAACTTCGCTGCCCATGGTCCGAAGGGGTCAGCGCCGCATACCTTGACTACCACGACACCGAATGGGGCGTACCGGTACACGATGACCGCAAGCAATTTGAATTCCTGATTCTCGAAGGGGCACAGGCCGGATTGTCCTGGTCAACAGTTCTGCACCGGCGCGCCGGCTACCGGCGTGCCTTCGCGGATTTCGATCCACACAAGGTCGCGCGCTTCACGCCAGCACGCATCGAAAAGCTGCTGCTGGATCCCGGCATCATCCGCAACCGGCTCAAGGTCAGCGCCGCAGTGAGCAATGCGCGGGCATTTCTGGAACTGCAGGACGAGTTCGGCAGCTTCGATCGCTACATCTGGGGTTTCGTGGATGGCAGGCCGGTCGTAAACCGCTGGCGCGATCAGTCCGAGGTGCCGGCAACCAGCCCGATCTCGGACGCACTCAGCAAGGACATGAAGAAACGCGGCTTCCGCTTCGTCGGCAGCACGATTCTCTATGCACACCTGCAGGCGACCGGACTCATCAACGACCATCTGCTCGGTTGTTTTCGGCATACGCAGTGCCGATAGCACCTGATCCGGAACTGATGGCACAGGCGCGCCGTCGACTGCCTGGCGGTGTCATCGCCCTGGGTTTGGTGTCCCTGTGCATGGACGCCTCTTCCGAACTGGTGCACAGCCTGTTGCCCGTATTCATGTCGTCGGTGCTCGGCGCAAGCCTGTTGAGCATCGGCATCATCGAAGGCATTGCCGAAGCCACCGCTGCCATCACCAAGGTATTTTCCGGGGTATTGAGCGATCGCTGGCAGCGGCGCAAGGGCCTGGTGGTTCTCGGTTACAGTCTTGCGGCATTGACCAAGCCGATATTCCCGTTGGCGGAGTCTCTGGCCGCAGTCCTCAGTGCCCGTTTCCTGGACCGTATCGGCAAAGGCATCCGGGGTGCACCCCGGGATGCGCTGGTTGCCGATATCACACCGCCAGCACTCCGCAATGCCGCCTATGGCTTGCGACAGTCGATGGACTCCATGGGCGCCTTCATCGGCCCGCTGCTTGCCGTGAGCCTGATGCTGCTCTGGCACGACGATATCCGTGCCGTGTTGTGGGTCGCGGTGGTGCCGGCGGTACTCGCAGTCGTACTGCTCATGGCCGGTGTGCAGGAGCCTGACCGGGCAGCGTTAACCGAGAAGGCGCATGGACGGCCAGGCCGCAGTCCGCTGACACCGGGCGAACTGCGCCGCCTCGGGACACGTTACTGGTTGATCGTGCTTTTCGGCGGCGTACTGACGCTGGCGAGGTTCAGTGAAGCATTTCTGGTATTGCGCGCCCAGGACCTCGGCGTGACGCTTGCCTGGATCCCCGCCGTGCTGGTGGTGATGAACGTGGTCTACGCCGCTTCATCCTATCCGGCGGGTCTGGCCGCCAGCCGTTGGTCGCGGCGCACGCTGCTCGGGATCGGGGTCGCGATGCTGCTGGTCGCGGATCTGGTCCTCGCCCTGGCGACTTCCCCTGGCCTCGTATTTCTCGGTACCGCACTCTGGGGCCTGCACATGGGTCTGACCCAGGGCCTGATCGCCGCACTGATTGCCGACACCATCCCGGCCGATCAGCGTGGCACGGCATTCGGCTTCTTCAACCTGATAACCGGCATCCTGATGCTGGTCGCCAGTGTCGTTGCGGGTGGACTGTGGGACGGCTTCGGTGCTGCAGCGACCTTCCTCGCCGGCGCGGTGTTTTCAGCGCTTGCTCTGTGCGGCTATCTCGCGTGTGCCAGAATGTTCAGGTCGGCAAACAAATCGGGGAGTCACTGAAATGATTGCATTGGCTGGCTCAAGCCTTGTTCTCCTGCTGGCAGCTGCCGATATTCCTCCGGCGACAATCCAGGCCATCGATGCGAAGTACCGGGGAAGCGTCGAACAGGCTTTCCAGGCGCACTGTGCAGACTGCCACGGCAGTATCCCCGCCGGACTTCAGGACCCGGCCCGTTCAACCGCCGGCAAGAAGAGCAGGAAGGCCCACAAGAAGTGGAGCATGGATGACGGCTTTCCTTTCCCGAGCAAGTGGGACCTGCCGAAACTCATGACCGAGATCCGCAAGGCAACGGCCGATGACGATATGCCGCCGCCGAAGTACGAGAAGCAGAAGGGCTCGACCATGTCCGATGCCGAGCGCAAAGCCATCGTCAAGTGGGCCACGGACGCCGAGGCCTTGCTGAAAGTCGCACCATAGCTTGCTGGTGCACCAGGTGATCAGTTGGCCAGCGCCTGTTGCATGGTCTCGATGTCCTCCTGACTGCTGAGCATCAGGTCCGTGAAGAAGCCCTTGCCGAGATTGACGCTGCCGAGCATGAATTCCGCGTCGGGGTGTCGGGTCAGCAACTCCGGTTCGGCACCAAGACGATGTTTCAGTTTCGCAGCGGACAGCAGCCGGGTCAGCGGTTCGAGTTCGGCCGAGCCGCCGTTGAGCAGGTAGTCCTGGTTTTCCACCGCCGCACAGATGCGTACCGGCAAACCCCAGGCTTCGAGTATGGCTTTGCCGATCACCGGTTGCCAGGTCTCGAGGATTTCGCTGAACTCGGGATCCGCGCGCATCGTCGGATCTTTCTGGTGCGCGTGCATGACGATGTAGAGCCTCCCGATCGAGTGCAGCAGGCCGGCAAGCATGGCTTCATCGGGCTGACGGCCGAAAGCCTGCTTGGCAACGGCAAAGCAAATCGCCGCGACGTTGTTGCTGGTGGCCCAGATCTGTTCGAGGTCCGGTCGAATCGAACCGAGCGCCTCGTTGCGGCTGAGCTGGCGCAGGGCAAAGGCAGTTGAAACCGTACGCACGTGATTGAAGCCGAGGCGGTTGACCGCGTTGTTCAAGCTTGCCACCGGGGAGCCGGCGGGATTCATCGCAGCAGAGTTTGCCATCTGCATCAGCCGGGCACTCAGTACCGGCTCCGAACCGATGATGTTGACGATGTCCTTGATGGTGGTCCGGTCGCTGATCAGCGCGACCTGCAGACGGCGCACGACATCCGGAAATGCCGGCAGGTCGAGTTCCGGGCGCAGATTCACTGCCAGTTGCTGAACGAATTCGAATGCCCTGGAATTGACTGTCATGCAAGTCACCCTGTGTCCCAAATCCCGCGGCAAGTATGGGCAGACAGGCGCGGCAATGGCATGAACACCGTCGCGCTTTTGCCCAGCCAATTCAGGACGGCAGCGCCACGAGCAGCAGCAGGGGTAAGGTGACAAAGGAGACCAGCGTCGAAATCACGATGGCACCGGCGATCTCGTCAGGGTGCCGGTCATAACGGGCTGCCAGCAGATAATTGAAGACCGCAACCGGCATGGCGCTTTCGATCAGTACGACGCCACGCTCAGTCCCTTCGAGCCCGAAGAACCACACGAGGCCCAGGCCAACAGCCAGGCCGAGACCCAGGCGCGCCAGCGCCAGCGCCGCGGCGACCGGCAGGCGTTTCACCGCAAAACTGCCGAGTGCATGACCGAGCGCCACCAGCATCAGCGGAATCGCCATGCCGGCCAGCAACTGCACGGTATTGCCGAGCCACGCAGGCAGCGTCGTCTCCGTGGCCAGCAGCGTAACGCCCAGCACGGCGGCATAGTTCACCGGCGTGGTCAGCAAGGTACGCCAGACCGGCCGCCGCCCCTGGAACAGCGGCCCGACCAGGAACTGCGAGACCGATCCGACCAGGTAGAAGCCGATGGCAAGGCCCAGCCCCCGCGGCCCGAAAGCAAACAGACACAGCGGCAGACCCAGGTTGCCGGCATTGCCGAAAGCCACGGGTGGCAGATAGCTGCGCAGTGGCTGGCCCAGCGCGCGCAGGACAACACCACCCACCGTGGCACAGACGATCAGTGCCAGCACCGCGTAGCCGATCATCGACATGAACAAGGGCACGTCGGCCTCAAGCCCGGCGGTGCCCTGCAGGATCAGGCAGGGCACACCGACATTCATCACGA
Source organism: Chromatiales bacterium (assembly GCA_024234935.1). Classification (NCBI taxonomy): domain Bacteria; kingdom Pseudomonadati; phylum Pseudomonadota; class Gammaproteobacteria; order Chromatiales; species Chromatiales bacterium. Next base: position 173 of record JACKNI010000005.1, on the reverse strand, counting down.
TGCCGGTCACGAACTCGCGATTGAATGGCGCAGCGAGTCGCGCCCAGCCATAGCCGAGCAGGGCGACGATGAATACCGGGGCAATGATCGGGATGAGCTGGCTGTACATCGGGGCGGTATGCTAGCCGAAGCGGACCAGCTGTTCGTGACAGGATTCAGCCCGGCAATGCTTC
>JACKNI010000004.1 GCA_024234935.1 Chromatiales bacterium | reverse complement strand
CTTTCCCCCTGCCGGAAGAATCGCGGCTGAAGCCGCTCCTACCGACGCTCCTACCGCAGCTTTTGTACCCAGCATCACCTGGATATCGGCCTCGGCGAGGCCGGCTTCGCGCAGGACTTCGACGGTGTGCTCGCCGAGTCGCGGCTGCAGGCGCCGCACGCTGGCCGGCGTTTCGGAGAAGGTCACCGGATAACGCGTCATGCGCAGGCGGCCTTCGGTCGGATGATCGACTTCCTGCCAGAAACCAACCGCATTGAGGTGCGGATCATCCTTCAGCCCCTGCAGCGTGTTCACCATGTTGGTCGGCACGCTGGTCTTGCTGAACATCTCCAGCCACTCTGCCGTGGTCCGCGTGAGCATGATTCTCGCGGTTTCCTGGTAGGTGTCGTCGATATTCGCCACCCGCTTCGACAGCGTGGTGAAACGCGCGTCGGTGATCAGCTCTTCGTGGCCGCTCAGCTTGCAGAACACTTCCCAGTGAGCGTCGAGGTACGGCAGGATCGCGATGTAGCCGTCCTTGGTCTTGTACGGCTTGCGGTGATGACTCATCAGGCGCGTGTAGCCTGGCCCGCCGATCTGCGGCTCGAAAGCCATGCCCCACAGGTGCTCGGCCATCGTGTAATACACCATGGTCTCGAACATCGGCACTTCGATTTCCTGACCATTGCCGGTGCGCTCGCGGCTGTAGAGCGCGGCGGTTACCGCCGAGACCACCTGCATCGCCGTGGTCTTGTCGGCGACGATGGTCGGCAGATAGCGCGGCTCGCCGAGCACCATCTCGTTGAGCATTGCGATGCCGCTGACCGCCTGGATGGAATCATCCAGCGCGCCCCGCGTGCCATAGGGGCCTGCCGCACCGTAACCGTAGGTACCGCAATAGATGATCTTCGGATTCACGGCCTTGAAGGCTGCATAGTCGAGGCCAAGCTTGGTCATCACCTGCGGGCGGTTGTTGTGTATGACCACATCGACATTCTTCGCCAGTTTCAGCGCCGCGGCTACGGCCGCTGGCTGCTTGAGATCAAGCACGATGCTGCGCTTGTTGCGGTTGCAGGTCAGGTAGAGCGCCGCCATGCCCTTGTTGCGGTAGGCGCCGAGCGAACGGTTGCTGTCGCCATAAGGCGGCTCGATCTTGATGACTTCGGCACCCATGTCGGCGAGCATCTGACAGGCCCACGGACCGAGCACGACTGCGGTGATTTCAAGTATGCGTACGCCTGTCAGGGGGCCGGACATCGGTGCTCTTCCATGCAAAAAAAAGCTGTGGGAGCGGCTTCAGCCGCGATCCCATGCAATTGTAGCCGGGAATCGCGACTGAAGCCGCCCCTGCGGCCGCTCTTACAGCTTCTTCAGCGCCGCGCGGGCTTCCTCCAGGCCGGGATAGTCGGACTGGGCCTCGTCTACGGCGCGCTTCAGCTCCTGCTTCGCGCCTACCTTGTTGCCTGAAGCAAGGTAGGCCATGCCGAGGTGGTAGTGGAATATCGGATACTGCCCGGCTTTCGCGACCACACGCTCCAGCACGCCGACCGCCTCGGCATACTGCCCGTTCCGATAGTGCGCCCAGCCGAGCGTGTCGAGTACCGCCGGGTTATCCGATTTTTCCAGTTTCTTCGCCAGTTCGAGGGCCCGCACCATGCTCGCTTTGTCCGTGCGATAGTCGAGCAGCAGCGCGGCCAGATTATTCGTGGCCGGCTCGACGTCGGGACTGGCTTTCAGCAGGTTTTCATAGAGTTTGATGGCATCGTCGCGCCGCGTGGCCCGCTCCAGTTCAGTGCCCAGCAGCATGGTCAACTCCACGTTGTTCGGGTTGGCCTTGAGGCCGCGCTCATAAACCTTGATGCGGGCATTGATATCGTTGCGATACGTGCCGGCCAGCGATTGCCAGGCAACGACGGAATCCGGTTTCTTCGCAACCACTTCCTCCAGATAGGACACCGCCTTGTCCGGCTCACCCTGCCCGCCGTAGATCCCGCCCAGCAGGAACTTCGCAAACAGCTCGTTTTCGGTATTGTTGAGTTCCTTGTTCAGCACCGCAATCGCATCATCCGGCTTGCCGGCAGCTAGCAACGAGCGCACCAGGCCCTCCAGCGGCAAGGGATCGTTCTTGCGCGCTGCGGCTGATTTCCTGAACGCCTCGGCAGCCCCGCTGTAGTCCTTCTTTTGCGCGAGCACACGGCCCAGCGAGAAATCGCCAACGCCCTCCTGACCGGACAAGGCGGCGAGACGCCGCGCCTCGGCTTCGGCCTTCTCGCTCTGTCCCTGCGCCATCAGGACTTCAACCAGCCGCCCGGACGCCAGTGCATCATCAGGCTTCAGCGCAACCAGCTTCCGCAACAGTTCTTCAGCTTCCGGAAATTCTCCGGCCATCGCATGCAGCACAGCCAGTTGCTGCAGACCCTCCTCGGACTTGGCATCCACCTCAAGCACACGGCGATAGGTGTCTTTCGCCAGCGTAAGGTCGCCCTTCTGCGCATAGGCCTGCCCGAGCAGCAACAGCGCCCGCTCATTGTCGGCCTCCTTGCGCAGCACCAGACGCAGATCCGCAATCGCATCGTCGTACTTCTTGTCCTGGAAACGCAGTCCGGCGCGGAACAGCAGCGCACCCGGATCATCCGGTGCATCCACGAGAATTTTTTCTATCAGCTTTGCAGCCACATCGAGATGACCGGCACGAATCTCGATCGCCACGATGCGGCTACGCGCTTTCAGACCTTCAACGCTCTTCGGGCTGCGCTCCGCCAGGCCCTGATAGGCAAGCTTCGCATCCTCCGGACGCTCGCGGGTTTCCAGCAACTGGCCGAGCGCCAGCCGCAACTTGTCGGCATCCGGATTCTGGTTGATGAACTCGCGCAACGCGGCCTCGGCCTTGTCCTGGTCGCGCTGGGTGGCGAGGAACTGCACATAGCCGAGCTGTTTGTCTGTGTCGGTCGGATCACGCTCGGTGAGTCCCTTCAACAGCTTCTCGGCATCGTCAACGCGGCCCTGGCTGGTATAGAACTGGGCCAGCTGAAACTGGTAGGACTGCTCCTTGGGGAAATCCGCCGCCAGCGACTGCAGGCTCGTCTCGACCTGGTCGAGGCGCTTCGCTTGAGAGAGCATGATCACGCGCAGCTCGCGCAGCGGCCGGCTCTTCTCGGCCGGCAACCGGGCGATGGCGGTGTCGAGGGTCTTCAGGCCCTCGTCAAGGCTCTCCATCGAGTCGGCGGCGGCTTTCAGGATGATCGCATCGGCGTAATCCGGATCGAGCGCCAGCGACTTGTCGATCTCGGCGATACCGCCGTCGCGATCGCCCTTCTGCACCAGTACACGCGCCTGCAGCAGGTGAACCCGGGCATCGTTTGGCGCCATCTTCAGCAGTTCGGTCGCCTGCTTGGCAGCCTCATCCCAGGCCTGGCCGAGAAAATACAGCGTACCGAGCTTGATGCGCGCTTCAATATTGTTCGGGTCGCCGTCCACAGCCACCATCAGGTGACCGAACATCTCCTGGTATTTCTCGTCCTTCTCGGCAACGAGCGCCAGCAGATAGCGGGCTTTGGAATTCTTCGGTTCAACCTGGGCCGCGTTCTGTGCCTCCAGTTTGGCCTTGACGTACTCGCCTTCGTCATAGAAAGCCTGCGCCTTGGCCAGATACTCGGCGGCACGCTCCTCCGGCGAAGCACACGCCACCAGCAGCAGCACCGCAACCAGTCCAGCCAGATATTTTCCGTACTTCACACCAAACCCTCTTTGTGGGAGCGGCTTCAGCCGCGATCCAGCCTCTTCAAACTCGCCACACACCGACCCGCCGTTTTTCCGTCCCACAGATCAGGCCGACGGCCCTGTGGCCAGTCGCCATCCAGCACGCGGGAGACTTCGGTCATCAGCATATCCGGCTTCAGCAGCCGGTTGGTACCTTTGGTCACCGTAACCGGGCGCTCGGTATTTGGCCGGAGCGTCAGGCACGGAATGCCGAGATAGGTCGTTTCTTCCTGCACGCCCCCCGAGTCGGTAATCGCCATCGACGCACTGCTGACCAGGCTCATGAATTGCACATAGCCCACGGGCTCGCAGAGCTGCACACCGGGCGTCGCTGCCAGCCGCTCATACAGACCAAACTCGCGCAGATTCTTCAGCGTACGCGGATGTACGGGAAATACCAGCGGCAAACGGGCCGCGACCTTCTGCAGTTCGTCAACCAGCGTGGCCAGCGTGGCACTGTCATCGACATTCGACGGCCGATGCAGGGTTACCACCGCGTAGCGTTGCGGCGTCAGGCCCAGTCGCCTGACCGTTCCATCAGCCTCGATCTGCCCGCGCAGCAGCTCATAGGAGTCGAGCATGATGTTGCCAACGCGCTCGATGCGAGATGCAGGGATGCCCTCATTGTGCAGATTCTCATCGCCGTCCGGCGATGGTGTCCAGAGCAGATCGGCAAGCACATCGGTGACCAGACGATTGAGTTCTTCAGGCATGCTGCGGTCGAAGCTGCGCAGACCTGCTTCGAGGTGCACGATCCGGATACCAAGCTTTGCGCAGACCATCGCCACAGCCGCCGTCGAATTCACGTCACCCGCCACGATGGTCCAGGCCGGGCGTTCAGCCAGCGCCACCGGCTCATAGCTCAACATCACGCGGGCGGTCTGCTCCGCATGGCTGCCACTGCCCACGCCGAGGTGATGATGCGGTTCCGGCAGGCGCAGATCGCTGAAAAAAGCATCGGACATGTTGGCATCGTAGTGCTGGCCGGTATGTATGAGCCGCGGATCGAAGGTCTGGTCCGCCACCAGCGCATGCCAGAGCGGTGCCACTTTCATGAAGTTCGGGCGCGCCGCCGCAACGAGATGGACCACAGGTCGCGTCATGGCGTTGCAGTCTTGAACGGCACAGATGCCCCTGGCAAGTAATAGCTGAGCTTCGGATCCATATCGTGCACGAATGCCTGCAGACGGGCGTCTGCCGCAGGCAGGTCCGCAACGTCACCGACACCGGTGGTGACGCGCACCAGTGCGCCGTCGGTCCGGTTCTTGGTCAAGCCGTCCAGGAAGATGTACCACTTGACCAGAAACTCGTTGGTCACTGTACGGCCGCGTTGGGCAAACCAGTAATAGACCAGCTGGCGTTGCTCGCCCATGGAGATGACCACGCGATTGACGCGCTGCGCACTGCCGTCCGGGTGAACATTCGGGACCTCATATTCGCCAATCGTCTCGATTTGCCATCCGCCCCCCGGCAGGCAGGCCCGCGGCGAATGTGCCGACACGCCCTGCACCTGGGTATCGTAATAGGCGATCCACATGCCAACCGGCGACGGGTCGCCTGACCGGGTGAACACCGACATCAGGTAGTCAGCAACCCTGAGCGTATCGAGAGACAGCTGATCGACCGGCGCATCGCGACCCTCCCAGTCACCGACCTGCATCGGGAAGGTATAGAGCGGCGCATGTACCGGAATGTGGGGTGCCGGACGAGAGACGGTCAACGCGGCGACACCCGCCACGACCAGCACTGCCGTACTGACGAGTACCGGAGCATTTGGCCGTACCCGGCCATTCAGTTTCAGCAAGTCCGGCAGCGACGGAATATCCAGGCCGAAGATCTGCAGAAACTTCTGCTTCTCCATGCGCGCAAAGACCCAGATCTCGGCAAAGAGGATCAGGACGCAGCTCATGAAGATGACCCAGCCTTCGAAGTCATGCAGAAAGCCTTCTGCCTGCTCGATGCCGTAGTAATTGACGAGAATGCCGATCACCCCGATCCGGAAGCTGTTCATGAGGATCGTGATCGGAATGGTGGACAAAAACAGGATGCCGCGTTGCCACCAGCGTCCGCGCATCAGTACGGCACACAGGAAACCGAAGCTCATCAGCGGGAACAGGTAGCGCATGCCGCTGCAGGCCTCCGCCACCTGCAGCTTGTAGCTGCCGAGATCAATCACGTTGCCTTCAAGAAACACGCTCAAGCCGGCACCACGGATCACCGCCACGCCGATCTGCGAGGACAGCAACTGCAGGCCGGCCGTCAGCCGCGCCTCCAGGAAGTTGGGCAGCGGCACCATGAAGAGCAGATAAACGAGTGGCACCCAGAGCACGGTCACACCACGCAGGCCCGCTGCTGCAACCGCTACGCCCCAGATGGAGATGATCAGACCGTACTGGGAAATTTCGAAGACGGCGCTCAGGGCACCAAGCACTTGCAGTACCAGGCCGACCCCCAGACAGCCCACCCCCAGCCACGAGCCAACGGGGTCCAGTGAGTCGAGATCCTTCGCCCGCAACCAGAACAGGTAGAAGGCCACAAAGGGGATCATGTAGGCGTGGTTGTACTCGTCGGCGCCCCAGCGTACGAGCATCCGGTCGATGGCGTCGGAGTAGGTCACCAGCAGACACATCGCGACCACCGCGATGATCGCCAGATTGAACAGCCCCGCCGGCGCTACACGAGGTGACCGTGCGGGCCCGGCTGCGTCGGCAGATGCTTGGGTCATGGCGATATCAGCTAACCATTTAGTGCGGGGTACCGGGCGAAATTATCCATAATCAGCAGGCCGCGCTCTGCCGGACGGTTCTCAGATTCACGGCGTCGCGGCAGCCGTCTTGTCCGGCGCCGACTCGCCGAGCCTGGCGAGCGCCGCACGAGCTTCGTCGATGCCGGCGTACTGCGCATCACCTGCAACCGCCTGTTTCAGCTGCTGTCGGGCGCCGGCCTGGTTGTTCATGGCGAGATAGGCCATACCCAGGTGATAGTGATAGACCGGTACCCGATCATCCTTGGCGACCACGCGTTCCAGGACGCTCGCGGCCTGGGCAAATTCGCCAGCCCGGTGGTAGGCCCAGCCGACGGTATCTAGCAGCAGCGGATCATTCGACGACTCGATCTTTCTGGCCAGTTCCAGCGCCCGCTGATAGCTCGCTGCATCGCTGCGATGATCGAGAATCGCCATGGCCAGATTGTTGACGACCTGTGGAATGCCGGGATTGTTCTTGTACAGCGATTCCAGCGAGCTGATCATCGCCTCGAACTGGCCGGCCTCCTCCAGTGCGACGGCCAGCGGCAACCCGATATAGGCATTGCCGGGCAGTGCCTTCATGCCACGCTCGTAGATCCGGATCTGCGCAGCCGGATCGCCCGCGTAGAGCCTGGCGAGTTGCAGATATCCATCGGCGATGTCGGGGCGGCTCTTGATCGCAGCTTCCAGGGCTTTTTCGGCTTCTGCCCGGTCGCCGCTCTGGCCATAGATATCGGCCAGCAGCAAGTCACTGAATACACTGTTGTCCTTGCCCGAACCAGCCTTCAACTGGTTCAGCAACGCAACGGCCTCCTGCCGCTTGCCGGCCGCATTGAGCGAACGCACCAGGCCCTCGATGGCCAGCGGATCGTTCCCGGCACCCATCGCCATGGACTTGCGAAACGCCTCTGCCGCCGCAGCGTAATCCTGCTGTTCAGCCAGCACGCGGCCCACTGACAACTCGCCGAGACCACCCTGGCCAGGCAGCGCCGCCATGCGCCGCGCCTCCGCGGCTGCTTCGTCTTTCTTGCCTTGCGCCAGGAACAGGTCGACCAGCGCGCGCGAAGCCACAACATCGTCCGGGCGAACCTTGAGACGATCAACCAACAGTTGTTCGCCTTCAGCATATTCTTCCGCGGCGACATACAGCTTGACCAGTTCAGGCAGTGCAACCGCGGAGTCCGGCTGAATCTTCAGTACCTGCCGGTAGACATCCTTCGCGACCGCTGGCTCGTTCTTGGTCTTGTGTGCCTCCGCCAACAGCAACATCGCCGTGACATTTTCCGGTTCCTTGCGAGTGACCAGGCGCAAATCGGCAATCGCTTCATCGGTCTCGCCGCTCTTCAGCCGGGAACCCGCCCGCAGCAGCAGCGCCGTCGGCTCATCGGGAATATCGACCAGCAGATCATCGACAACTTTCATCGCCGCCGCATCGTTTTTGGCCGTCGACTCGATCACGGCGATACGGATGCGGCCCTTGACACCATCAACGCTCTTCGGGCTGTGCTTGGCCAGCGCCTGATAGGCCGCCTTTGCATCGTCCGGGCGTGCGCTGGCCTCATACAGGCTGCCCAGTGCCAGACGCAGCGCATCGGCGTCCGGGTAGGCCGTGATGGAAGCCTGCAGAAACTTCTCTGCCTTCTCGCCCTGCTGCTGGCCGACCAGAAACCCGACGTAGTCGATGCGCCGTTTCGCATCCGCCGGATCAAGCTCGACGAGTCGCTGATATACCTTGTCGGCATCATCCAGCCGGCCCTGCCCCGCGTACATCCGCGCCAACTGGCCCGGATAGCTGCTCTCATCCGGATAGTCCCGCATCAGCGCCTGCAGTCCTTCCTCAACCTCCTTGATGCGGTTGTCCTGGGCAAGTATCAGGACGCGCTGCTCACGCAGCGCTTTTGCCTTCGCGGCCGGCATTCGCGCAATCCCTGCATCGAGAATCGCCAGACCCCGGTCCGGATTGTCGGCAGCTTCCAGCGCACCCAGGATCAGCACCGGATCGCTGTTGGACGGGTCCAGCTGTATGGATTTTTCCAGCCCCGCACGACCGGCGCTCAGGTTGCCATTCTGCAGATCGATGCGCGCCTGCAGCAGCACGACACGTGCATCCTCGGGTGCGAGCTTGAGCAGAGCATCGCTCTGTTCAGCCGCACTATCCCAGTCACCGATTGCAACGAAGACCATGCCCAGCTTGAGCCGCGCCTCGATATTGGCCGGATCCGCATCCACGGCCACCATCAGGTGACCGAACATCCCCTTGTAGTCTTCCTTGTGTTCGGCAATGAGCGCCATCAGGTATCGCGCCTTGGCGTTCTTCGGCTCCACCTGTACTGCGTTTCTCGCCTCGAGCGCGGCCGGCTCATATTCGCCCGCATCGTAGAGTTCTTGTGCCTTGGCGACATAGGCTGCCGCCTTTTCCTCCGGGGAGGCACAGGCAACGAGCAAGGCCAGTACGACAGCAGCAAATATCGTTCGCGTCAAAATCACAGAGTTCTCCTGCAGGGAAAATCCATTCTGCCGGGTCTGGCAGCGCAGTGATGTTACGGGTTGTTCAGTAATGGCTGGCGCAGCACGGCGTCCCTGCCCGGAACATAGTCACCGAGTACCGGTGCGATAGCCCGTGCAAAGCCCGTCAACCGGGCCTCGGCATCGGAAACCCCGGCCGTATCACTGATCCGGGTGGTCAGGCGAATGAGTGCTCCATCGCTGCGCTTCAGGAGCAGGCTGTCGCGGAGGATGTACCACTTGACAAGATATTCGTTGGTCAGATTGCGGCCGCGCTGCACATACCAGTAATAAACAAGTTGTTGCTCCTCGCCCAACGCGATAATCGCCCGGCGCACGTGCAGGGCGGATCCGTTCTGCCCTGCGCCCGGTATCGGATAATCATCCAGCGCCTCTACACGCCATCCGGATCCCGGCAAGCAAGCCATTGGAGAATGTGTGGAAGCCCCCGTGACCTGCATGTCATACCATGCTATCCATAGAGAAACCGGATACGAATCTTTCGGGCGTTCATAGAACAATGCAGCCTGGTCGCTGAGCTTCAGCGCTGCAACCTCGGCAGGATCAACCTCGGCTTCGCGGCCCGTCCAGTCATCCAGCTGACGGGGAAAACCGGCCAATAGCTGCCGCACCGGATACTGCAATGCCGGGAAAGCGAGGAGCTGCGAAGCCACCAGCGACGATCCCACCAGCAAGACAGCCGTCCACAGCGGCCGGGTGGACTTGATGCGACCGGCCGCGACCGGCGATGCCGGGGCCGAATCTGCAGCAGCCCGTCGCTTGCCACGGGCATACGTCACAAGCAGCAGCGCGAACAACCCGGCACAAACCAGATAGAGCGGCAGGCCAGCCGATGCTTGCAGAAACCCGTCGGCAAGTCCCGCGCCACGGTAGCCGGCCAGCAGGCCGGCTACCGCCAGACGCAAACTGCCAACCAGAACCGGAATCAGCACGGCGGACAGCAACAGCACACCGCGCTGCCACCAGTGACTGCAATACAGGACAGCAGAAGGCACCGCAACGCTCAGCAAGGGCACGACCAGCAGTACACTGCTGCAGGCCTCGACAACCCGGATCTGGTAAACACCGACATCGACAATATTGCCGCCGACAAATACCGCGAAACCCGCGACGCGAATCAGCAGCACACCGGGCAGCGTCGCAATCAGTTGCAACAGGGATATCAGCCGATTGCCCAGGAACTGCGGCAAGGGCACCAGAAAAAAAAGACACAACAGCGGCAACCACAGCTGGCGCAGCCGGCCAGGACCGCTCACCGACAGCAGCAGTCCCCACAATGCCACGATGAAGCCGAGCTGGCTGAAGGTATAGAGCGCGCTCAACTCACCGATGATCAGCAGTGCCATGCCGGTGAGCAGCAGCCCGCCGGTCCAGGCGCAGGCTGCACGATCACTGGCAACACGGGTGGGCCGATCCGTAACACGCCAGACGAGCAGATAGATGACCAGAGCCAGAATCACCAGGCCATGGCTGTGCTGAACCGTAAACCAGCTGCGGATCATCAGCTCGACGCCATCCCGGAACAGCAGCAGTAGACCGCACAGCGCGACGACAAACAGTCCGGGTACGAAAAACCGGCCCGCGGCTGGCATGGTCTGGCGAGAGATGGCGGTCATGCGGCGGAAATCTAGCAGAGCTGCAAAAGAAAAACCCCGCACTGGGCGGGGTTTTCCCGGTTTCTGTTGAAACCGCCGTAACTTGATTAGTTAACTAATCAGGCTGCGGCACGGCGACGCGCCACGCCCATCAGGCCGAGAGCGGAACCAAACAGCCAGACAGCTGCCGGGACCGGAACAACGGCGACGTTGAAGGTGAAGTCATAACCACCGACGCCAACAACACCGTTGCTGAGCTTCCAGTTGCCGCCGCCGAGGCTCGTCAGGGCCAGGCCGCTGTATGAATTGGCCAGGCTCTGCGGAGCGCCGAGGGAAACGTCATCACCACCGAGCGTAACCGTGGTCGCAGTACCGGAGTTGCCAACGGTGCTCTCGTTGGTGAAGTTGGCACCAAAGTTGTAGTTGCCGCAGATGTGTGCGCCAACGATGCCACCAAAGACACCTTCAACGCAGGCCCATGAGGCCGCCGTTGCGGTACCGGAGCTGAGCACGCCACTGGTCATGGTGTGCGACATCAGCGGGGTCGCGCCGACTTTGGCGGTCATGTTCAAGGTTCCGCCCGTCTGGGTGGCGACACCGGTACCGGTGTTCAGATCCCAGGTGCCGGCGCTGTTAATGGTCCAGACCGAGGTGCCGCTCTTGCTGTAGCTGGTTACGCCGGTGAGCGTGGCAGTTGCTGCCTGGGCACCAACGGCTACGCCCATCAGGGCAACTGCTGCTAATACTTTCTTCATTCTAGATATCCTCCAGAGGTTTCGAATTACAAGACTATTGCTTGTGTTTTCGAAGGGCGGCCCGACTGTCTTCCCCTATTACCACTCTCGCACCACTTTCTTGGTTGGTACGGAGAGCAAGACTCGCGGCTTTCCGCCCCGGACTCACGCCCGGTTTGGCTTGGACCTTCTTGGTTACGGAATGTACAGGATAATCCGCCTAAGGGAATACCCCTAGATTACATAATGGAAAATAATTCTGACCGATCGTTAATCTCGCAAACCGGCGGTCTTAGCACTCGCAGCAAGCCCTGTTCCATGCGCTCAGCCCTTCACGAAACCCGCAACCAGATCGCTCCAGGCCTCCGGCTGCTCATCGATGATATCGATGGTACCGCCCTGCAGCTCAGCCCAGGAAAAATGCGGGTAAAGCTGCCGCGCCCGCTGTGAAAAACTGTAGATCGCATCGCCCGTATTGGCGAGGATCAGGCAGGGTTGCTGGAGGCGCTGCATGGCTTCTTCATGCTTGTAGGTCATCACGGCATCGTGCGCGTACCAGACAGTCCTGCCCGCCAGCAGGCCGTGGATGAAATTGGCGTGAAAGGCTTCCAGATCCGTCCATTCCGGCTGTGCCCCGAAGCGGAAATTCCACAGTTCGCCGAGATGGCTGCCATCCCAGCGCAGGTTCCAGTCCTTCTCGCGGGCCAGCAGCTGCCGCCACATGGCCCGCTCTTCGTCGCTCATCGGCAACGGCCCGTTGAGGACCACTTTATTGACACGTGGGGCAAACTGCAGGGCCGCCTCCGTCACGATTACGGCGCCGGTATGGTGGCCGAGCGCGCTGGCGGTCGTGATGCCGAGCTGGTCGAGCACCGCCGGGACGATATGCGCATAGTCGGCAACGGTCGGTGGTGCCGAAGGGGTATCCGAGCCGCCGAAGCCTGGCAGGTCGATGGCGATCGCGTGGATGCCGCGCGCCGCCAGCGGCTGCATGACACGGGCAAACTGAACGCTGTCGGTCGGCGACTGGTGCAGCAACAGCAGCGGTAGCCCCTTGCCGCCCTCATGGCCGCCCTCGTGGCCGCACTCCATATAGTGAATCTGGCCCCAGCGGCCCTCGGCGTAGCCCTTCCTGATCCGCGGCATTCCGTCACTCCGTAGTTGTTGGGTGGCGCAGTTTCGCACAAGCCCGTGATTTCCCTGATCTTGCGGCGCAAGAAAAATTACGTAGGATGGCTGCCTTCAGAGCAAAGCAAGCCGGGAGTGGCTGATGAACCTCAAGGACAAGACCATCGTGATCACGGGCGCTGCCCGCGGCCTCGGCGCCGCCATGGCAAAGCGCCTCGCGCAGCATCAGCCGGTGCTGGCACTGGTCGACATGAAGGCTGAAGACCTGGCCGCCACCGCCGATGCCTGCAAGCAGGCCGGCGCCCGCGTCGAGTGCTTTGCCGCCAATGTCGCGGTTGAAGCCGATGTGATCAGGCTCTTCGACGATGTCGTCGCGCGCTGCGGCGCGGTGCATGCGCTGGTCAACAATGCCGGCATCACCCGTGATGCACTGCTGATCAAGTTCAAGGACGGCCAGGTCCAGTCAAAGATGAGCCTCGCCCAGTGGCAGGCAGTGATCGACGTGAACCTGACCGGCGTATTTCTCTGCGGCCGCGAAGCTGCCGAGCGCATGATCGTCAAGGGCAACCCCGGCGTGATCATCAACATCTCGAGCATCTCGCGCGCGGGCAATGCCGGCCAGAGCAATTACACGGCAGCCAAGGCCGGCGTCGCCGCGATGGCCGTCACCTGGGCAAAGGAACTCGCCCGCTACGGCATCCGCGCCGCATCGATCGCGCCGGGCTTCATCAATACGGAAATGGTCGCCGCCATGAAACCGGAAGCGCGCGAAAAGCTGACCTCGGGCATTCCGCTCAAGCGCATGGGCGAACCGGACGAGATCGCCCGGACCGTGGAATTCATCCTGCAGAATGACTATGTATCGGGCCGCTGCTTCGAGATCGACGGAGCGCTGCGTTTATAGGGGTAGGAGCGCCTTCAGGCGCGATTCTTCTTGATGACAGCATGGGATCGCGGCTGAAGCCGCTCCCACAGGAAGCCGCGCCTACCAGCCGCCGCTGAACTTGCCGGTGTCGTAGGGATTGAATGACTCGCCGTCGGGTCTGGGTTTGTCGATGACGTGTGCCCGCTTCAGCTCGCGCTCGCCATCCGGATCGGTCTGCAGCTCCCAGGTGTAGGTGTCGTAGGGGTTGGCACCGTAGCCCGCACCGCCTTGGTCGGTATCCCGCCGGCTGCGGCCCCGCTCACCCGGATAAGCGGCATGGCGCGCGCTCGCCACCGTCGGCTTCTTCTTGAAGATGTCCAGGATACCCACGGCCCGTCTCCGCGCTCAGTTCCAGACGGAAAGCTATACCGGTCGCGCAACAGGCTATGTGATGAAGCTCGCAGTTCGGGCAGCGGGAGGCTTCAGCCGGCGACCGGCGGCGGCGATTGACGCTCAGGCGGCTGCCCGGCTTGCGTCCCCGGCGGCGCGTCACGCACGTGCAAATCGAGCTGCGGAAAGGGTATGCCGATCCCCGCCTCACGCAATGCAGAAAATATCCGCACTCGCGCCTCGCTCTCGACCTTCAGCCGCTCGTCCACATCGGGCGTCCAGGCCAGCACGGCGAAATCCAGTGAACTGGCGCCGAAATCCTTGAACAGCACCACGGGCTCGGGATGCGTTGCCACCCCCGGGTGGCCGGCCAAGGCAGCATTCAGCACTTCCAGCACCCGGCGCGGCTCGCTTTCGTAATCCACGCCCACGCGGATTTCGATGCGCCGGGTACGATCGCTCAGCGTCCAGTTGGTCACCTCGGCCGAAATCAGGTTGGCGTTCGGCACCATGACCTCCGCCCCTTCAAAGGTACGGATCCGGCTGGCGCGCAGCCCGATCTCCTGCAAGCGGCCAGTGATCTGGCCGGTGGCGATCAGATCACCCTCGCGAAACGGATGCTCGAAGGCGATCACCAGGCCAGACACGAAATTCCGGACGATATCCTGCAAGCCGAAGCCGATGCCCACCCCGAGCGCGCTGACGACCATCGTCAACTGGCTCAGCTCCAGGCCGGCTGCGGCAAAGGCAAACAGCACACCGGCTACCATGATCCCGTAATAAACGAGTCGCGTGACGGCTGATGCCGTCGCAGCCGACAGCGGCAGGCGCGACACCACATCTTCCTGCAGCAGGAAGCGCACCAGGCGGGCCGCATTGATGGCCAGCACCACGCTCACCGCAAAGGCGATTACATCGCCGAGGGAAAGACCGATGGAGCCGAGGGCCAGGGGCGTGGCAAGCGCAGTCGAGACTGCATACCAGACCGGCTGGAGCAGCGGCAGCACAACCGGCAACAAGGCCACGAAGCCGATCACCAGCAGCACCCGGAGCACCAGCACGCTGTAGTGGATCGCCTGTTCGGGATGATTGCGTACGGCACGCAGCCAGTTGGCAGCCGGTCCGTTGACGATCTGCACAACGGCATCCTGTACCAGCATGTCGGCAGCAATCCAGGCAGCCAGCGCAGTACTCAGATACAGCACGCCGCTGGTCAACTGATTACCGAGAAGCTCGGCGCCGACGGTTTCGGCGAGCAAGCCGATCAGAAGCACCCATGGGGCGTATTGCGCCAGTCCGAGGCTGATTGCCTGCAGCAGCTTCGACACGCCGCGAGACGCAGCCTGACCCGGCACTCGAATCGGACCGGCAACCAGTTTTTTCTGCAGACGGCGGAACAGCCAGATGCCGATGATCGCCAGCGACAGGCTGAGCAGACGACCGTATAACGGGTCATCGAGCAAGGCACGCTCGGCCATGGTCAGGTAGGTCGCCGTCAGCAGGCCGCGCAAGGGCATCACGGCACCGCGCACCACGAACTCCGGCAACAGCACGGCCAATGCCGCCATGACAAAGCCGGTGCGCAGGGCCGACAGGCCGGCATCCAGTTCGGGCAACAGCAGTTCCGGCCCGAACAGCATCCAGAGCATCGCGAGGACCAGAAACGGGCGACGCAGCGTGATGCCAGGCGCACCATCGGCATCGGCCGTCGAACGCCCCAGGCGCCGCAACTGCAGGGCCAGCACGAACAGTGCGCAGGCGATCAGACCGAACAGCAGCAGCGCGCCGGAATGGCTCTCCAGGTATTCAGTGGTTCCACTGAACAGAACGCCCAGACTGCGCTCCGCAAGCGCGGCGAGCGACTCAGGCTCGGGCCTTGTCCAGACCTGCTCCCAGATCGGCGGCGCAGACAGTATCCCCGCACGCAGACCGGCCATCGCGCTCAGTTCGCCAGGCCGTCGTTTTCGTCGAGATGAATGCTGGCCAGCAATTCCGGCGGCAGACTGCTGCGTGCCTTGCTCAGGAGTGCGCGGATACGGGCCGCCGGATAGCCGGTATACACACTGCGGCGCTGGTCCGCGTAGGCACTGACCGTGAAATCCTTGCGGATCGAGAACTGGTGCGACCAGGTAACTTCGATGGCGTCCTCGGTCTGCATCACCTCGACCTCGATCGGCTGGCCAGCCTCGGCGACCTGCAGCGCATCTCCACCGGAAGCCTCCAGCACCCAGGCATCGCCTTCTTCAGTGCTGAAAAACACGAAGACGCCCTTGGTCCACATGACAGCATTCTTTTCGGCCACCTTCTGCCGCAGCTTGCTGATCTCGGCGCTCAGGGTCGGCTGCGGCTGGTCTGCGCCACCGCTTTCCGCCGCAATCAGCGCCGGATCACGGGCGCAGCAATTCTTGTACTTCTTGCCGCTGCCACACGGGCAGGCTTCGTTTCTGCCGATGTTTGCCATGATCGCTTACTGCGCTTCCATGCCATCCGACCAGTTTTCGAGCTCGTCTTCGGTTGCCTTGCGGACATCAGCAATGCTGCCCTTGAAGCACAGGTTCATCCCGGCCAGCGGATGGTTGCCGTCAACCGTGACGGATTCATCGTCCATCGCGATGATTGTGAACTGGCGCTCGTCGGTATCGCTGCGCCCCTGCACCTGCATACCAATCACCAGTTCCGGATTGTCCGGGAACGCCGACCGTGGCACCTTCGCGATCAGTTCCTGCTGCGGGGTACCAAAGCCATCCTCGGGTGCGATGTGCACCTCGAAGGATTCGCCGGCCGACTTGCCACCGAGGCCCTCTTCGAGGGCCGGCAGGATCCCGGAAACGCCGTGCAGATACACCAGAGGCTCACCTTCACGGGAACGATCCAGCAGCTCACCACGATCATTGGTGAGCTCGAAATTGATACTGACCACGCAGTCGTTGGCTATCTGCACTTTTCAATTCCCCGCTCGAACATGGGCTGATTTTAGCTGTAATCGTACAGGAATCGGCTGCTTCACGAGATCGGCTCGCGCTTCCGTGGTCGGGTCTGCTTATATACTGGCCCAATACAGCCGACTGGCCTGCCTCCAGGGTTCGACCATTATGAAAAATAGACCCGGCACCGATAACGGTACCGATAGTAGCTGGAACTTCGAGCCACCCTCGGCAACGGCGATGTCGGGTGAAAGCCCGGAGGCGCTGCTCAGCCGGGCCGCTGGCCTGCACCAGAGCGGGCAACTGGATCTCGCCGAACCACTGTATCGGGAGCTGCTGGGGCTACAGCCCGGGAATGGCGATGCCCTGCACCTGCTCGGCGTGCTGCGCTACCAGCAACGCGATCCGGCCGCCGCTGTACAACTGATCGAAGCGGCGCTGAAGATCATCCCGGACAACATTCATGCGCGAACGGGCCTCGGTCTCGCCCTGCTGCGGCTCAACCGCCATGAGGCAGCGCTGGATTCATTCGACCGGGCGTTGGCCATCAAACCCGACTTTGCC
Organism: Chromatiales bacterium; assembly: GCA_024234935.1. NCBI lineage: Bacteria > Pseudomonadati > Pseudomonadota > Gammaproteobacteria > Chromatiales > Chromatiales bacterium. Next base: position 205,345 of record JACKNI010000004.1, on the reverse strand, counting down.
GATGCGCTCACCCGACGTGGTGATGCACTGCTTGGCCTCGGACGTCAGGCAGACGCGCTGGCAAGCTACAACCGCTCGCTTCGCTACCGGCCAGACGATCCCGAAACCCTCAACAACCGGGCCGCCATATTGATCGAGCTGGGCCGGCTCACTGAAGCGATGAGCAGCCTTGACCAGGCGCTCGCCCTCGCGCCCGGCTATCTGGAAGCGCTGAATAACCGGGCAACGGCGCTGATTGCACGGAAACGCCATGCCGAAGCGCTGAGCTGCTGCGACCAGGCTCTCGCCATTCAACCGGAAGCTGCCGAGGTACTCAATAATCGCGGCGTTGCGCTGCGTAACCTGAACCGCAAGGATGAAGCCATTATCGCCTTCCGGGCGGCGCTTGCGGGGCAACCCGACTCAGCCGACTTTCATGCCAACCTCGGTGCCACCCTTCTGGAAACCGGTCAGCTCGAAGAGGCTGAAGAGCATTTGCGCACGGCTCTCGCGGGCAGAAAAGTTGCGCTGGCATTCCAGAACCTGGCAGCCGTGCTCTACCAGAGGAAAAAGTTTTCCGAAGCGCTGGACATCTACCGGCAGTGGCGGGAGTTCGAGCCCGACAATCCGATCCCGCAGCATATGGTGGCAGCTGGCAGCGACATGGCGCCTGAACGCGCGGGCGATCGGTACATCGCCGATCTGTTCGACAATTTTGCCGACACTTTCGACACCACGCTGCTCGGCCTCGGCTATCGGGTTCCCGAACTGCTGACCGCACAGATCGGCACCGCGCGGGGCAGCGATACCACGCCGCTGCGCATTCTCGATGCCGGCTGCGGTACCGGACTCGCGGCGCCGCTGCTGAAGCCATTGGCCAGACGGCTGGTCGGTGTTGACCTCTCCAGCGCGATGCTCGACAAGGCACGCGAACGCAAGCTCTACGACGAGCTGGTGGTCGGCGAACTCTGTGCTTTCATGGCCAGCCGACCGGCGGCTTTCGACCTGATCATCCTTGCCGACACGCTGGTGTATTTCGGCGCGCTGGAAGAGGCATTCAGCACCGCGCACACTGCCCTCGCACCGGGCGGCATGCTCGCCTTTGCCGTCGAATCACGGTCAGACGGTCCGGACTACCAGCTGGAACTGCATGGCCGCTACAGCCATCGTCCAGACTACGTGACCCGACTGCTCGCCGACAGCGGTTACACGCTGCAGAGCCTGGAACCCATCGTGATTCGCCGCGAACTCAATGCCGATGTCGCCGGCATCGCCGTGGTCGCGCGGCGCAAGCCCGCATGAAATGAAAGCCAGATCACGACATCGCGGCCAACCGCGCCCAGGTACGCCAGCCACCACACCCGACGTCCATGCAGACAAGCTGCAGAACGCACTTCGCCTGCATCAGCAGGGACAACTCGATAGCGCCGAAGCACTGTACCGGGAAATCCTGCAAGCCAGCCCCCGGCACAGTGGCGCTTTGCAACTGCTGGGCGTGATCGCCGGCCAGCGCGGCCAGCCGCAACAGGCCATCGAACTGATCGATCAGGCACTTGCCATCGAACCCGCCAATGCAGCTGCCTGGTCGAATCGGGGCAATGCGCTGCTGGAACTCAAACAGTATACGGATGCGCTGAAGAGCTACGATCGTGCACTGGCAATCAATCCGCGGCATGCTGATGCGCTGCATAACCGCGGCCTGACGCTGCACAATCTCGAGCGGACCGAAGAAGCACTGGCGAGCTACGACCGCGCACTGAAGTTCAAACCCGAGTATCCGCAGGCACTCAACCACCGTGGCATCGCGCTGTGCAAACTGGGCCGCCAGTCTGAAGCGCTGACCGCGTTCCGGCGCGCGGTCGTCATGCAGCCGGATGTTGGCGAGTTTCATGCCAACCTGGGCAAGGCGCTGTTTGAATTACGCCAGCTGGAAGCGGCGGAAGACAGCCTGCGACAGGCGCTGAAAATCGAGAAAACAAGTACTGCCTTTGACAGCCTGGCTGTCACCCTCTACCAGCTCGGCCGGTTCGGCGATGCCGTCGACATCTACCGGCAATGGCTGGCATTCGAACCCGACAATCCGATTCCAAAGCACATGGTGGCGGCCGGCAGTGGCGAGGCACCCGAGCGCGCAGGTGATCAATATGTTGCGAACCTGTTCGACAAGTTCGCAGGGAGTTTTGAAAAGACGCTGCTTGGTCTCGGCTATCGGGTACCCGAACTGCTGACCGCACAGATCAGCACCGCGCGCGGCAGCGATACCGCGCCGCTGCGCATTCTCGATGCCGGCTGCGGTACCGGACTCGCGGCGCCGCTGCTGAAGCCATTGGCCAGCCGGCTGGTCGGTGTTGACCTCTCCGGCGCGATGCTCGACAAGGCACGCGAACGCAAGCTCTACGACGAGCTGGTGGTCGGCGAACTTTGTGCTTTCATGGCCAGCCGACCGGCGGCTTTCGACCTGATCATCCTCGCTGACACGCTGGTGTATTTCGGCGCGATGGAAGAAGCGTTCAGCACCGCGCACACTGCCCTCGCACCGGGCGGCATGCTTGCCTTCGCCGTCGAATCACGGTCAGACGGTCCGGACTACCAGCTGGAACTGCATGGCCGCTACAGCCACCGTCCGGACTACGTGACCCGACTGCTCGCCGACAGCGGTTACACGCTGCAGAGTCTTGAAGACATCGTCATACGCCGCGAACTCAATGCCGATGTCGCCGGCATCGCCGTGGTCGCGCGGCGGGAAAACTGAGATCCCGCGAGTAGGTCAAACAGTGCACTTCGCAGGCCTGTAACCCCTCAGGCCTGCATGAACCAGGCAACCAGCGAATTCCTGACGCCCTGCGTGACCGGCGCAACCCGATGTACTTCCCAGGAGTTGAACAGGACGATGTCACCCGCTTTGCGCAACTTCGGTGCGTCCATGGTCTTGAATTCGAACTCACCACCGGCAAAGTCATCTGTCAGCAATATGGATGCTGACACCAGACGCTTTACAGGATCCGTGTCACAAACATCGGGGTGCCAGTCGTAGTGGTGACCTTCCCGATAAGTGGCAAGCTGCATGCCCCCGGCAAAGCGCAGCGGTACTTTCACCCCGAGCCGGAACTGGTGCTCGAGGACGATCCGGCCGATCTCGTCATGCAGCGCAGGGTGATCCTCCTGCAAAACCCAGCGCACCTCTGTCTTGCGCAGAGTTGCGAGGCGCCTCTCGCCATCCGGAGCATCGGGATCATAGGTCCCGGCATCCAGCGGGTCGGACGTGCGCTTCAATGCCAATGCCTGCCGAATCAGGCTGCCACCGAGGCGGTATCGAACCTTGATAATCATGATTCCGACGCGACTGATACCATAAAACGGTGGCCCTGCCTGTCAACTGTAACCAGGGATCTGCATTGTGCAGCCAACCTCCGTCAGTGCCAATGATCGCAGAGCGACAATATCCGGGGGTGCTTTCCCCGCCGATTCTCCGTCCCTGAGAAGCAACTTGCCACCCTGAACATACTGAGCCTGCATTGATACAGGGGGGAACGGATACTGACGCGCCGCCTGCTCACGGCCGTGCCACCGTCAAACAACTTCATCCTCGCGGCTACCTGTATCTGATCGGTGCAGGTCAGTACGGTGTCACCGTTCCCGACTACTCCAGGCTCGGTTGAGCTTTTTCCGCACGCAGGAATCCATACTTGTACAACCACAGGATATTCTGGCTGACCTGAGCCGCACCCCCGGGCGCTGCGCTGACCAGCGCTTCAGACAGCCGTGCGACCGAGCAACCCTCCGCACATCGATCGAGAATCCCGGACATGAGTCCAGGAACCAGAAACTCGTCGGTCTCGAAGTAAAACTGTATCGTTTTCTTGCCTGCCCTCAGCACCTTGCCGGCGTGGGTCGTGCGGAAGCGATCCTCCGGCTTCAGCGTGGAGGTCGCATAGCTCACGAAGTCCCCGGTGAAGCGCATCGCGCTCGACCGCACCGGCATTCCGGCAACCGGATTTTTCCGCTCCGCCCGCATCCGTTCCCAGAGCTTCAGGTACTGCCCCATGACCAGCTTCCAGTCGAATCCGCCGGCCCGTTCCCGGGCAGCGGCAGCCATTCGGTCGCGCAGTGCCGTGTCCGCTGCCAGCCGGGCAAGCTGCTCGCAAGCCACATCCAGATCCACCGCTGTGGTCTGGGCGCTGAACAGATGGACCAGTGAATCGTAGCGAAGGGCCAGCGCGGCCTCCCAGTCTGCCGCAGGGGCGAGCCCCCGGGTAGGAACGAGAAAGCCGCTGACGCCATCTTCGATCAGCGACCGGTAACCGTCCCAGTCACTGGCGACCACAGGCAGACCGGCTGCCATGGCCTCGATCGGCGTAAGACCGAAAGTCTCCTGGATGTTATCGCTAAGGGACAGGAATACATCGGACCCGCGCAGCAGGCGGACCTTTCGTGGCTCGTCGGGATCAGTCACGAGCTCGACGATATTCTCCAGGCCCTCGGCCTTGATCTGCTCCCGCAGGAACCCGACGTACTGGCCATCGCCGGATGAGCCGGCGAGGATGAACTTCAGTGGCCGGCTGATCTGTCGCATCAGCAGCGAGGCCAGCCGGAGCACTGGCCGCAGATCCATCTTGAACTGGTAATTGAATCGCGCCAGCGAAGTTACGACGAATGTGTCGGCGGGAATGCCGATCTGCGCCCGGGCATCGCCCTGGGATCCGGCGAAATCGGCCAGCGATATGCCGAAGGGAATGACAGCCGTGGATGGAACGATGAAGTCGGGCTGACTGGCGCCGAGGCGCGCAAATACCGACTGGACGACCGACAAGGCCGTGGGCGTGCTGCAGACGAGGCAATCATCCGTATTCACACCGTTGGCATTGTTGAGCAAGGCCCATTCCAGGAAATGCTGGTTGCCTAGCGAGTGCGTGACACCGGTGATCGGAAACGACTGCCCCGACAACCGGGAGCGGATATGCGCTGCCAGCCACATGTTCGGATCCAGCATGTGCATCACATCAACGGGCCGCGCTGCCAGATAAGCCTGCAGTTGCGCAAAGGGCACGACAGTCACCTTGGCCCGGTTTGCCCCGAATTCTGCCATCAGCGTCTTGCCGACGACCTCGACATCGTGTCGCGACGGCACGAACAGGCTGAGACGAGTGCACCCTTTCGTATCCGCAAGTGCCCGCAGGAAGGTATGGTTACCCATCACCCGACCCCACATGCGCCCGGGCTGGCCCCATGACTGCTTGACCGTCTCGATATCGAAAGGAATCGCGATATGCATCAACTGCCCCTGGAAATCACAAGCTGCGAATCGCCCGGATATTCGCAGATATTGGCCGGTCCGGACAAACCTGCTGCTGCAAAGGGGATCCGCTGCACCGGTCTCGACTAGAATAGGCTGCAACGAAGGACAGCAGCCTCGCACCCATGTTCTACAAGCCAGACTGTCGGCATTTCCGGGGCCATGTTCCCTGTCAGCCCCATAAAGACAATGGCTATCATTGCGATAGCTGCCCGGCCTACTCCCCTGCGGACAGGCGCATCCTGATCATCAAGCTCGGGGCCATGGGCGATGTGATCCGCACGACCCCGCTGATCACCCGTTTCCGGTCACTCTACCCGCGCGCGCGGATCACCTGGGTGACCATGTTTCCCGACATCCTGCCGAAAAGCCAGGTGGACGAGATCCTGCGCCTGGGCCTCGAGGCAATGCTCTACGTCAGCAACACCGACTGGGACATCGCCATCAATCTCGACAAGGAGAAGGAAGCAGCTGCCCTGCTGAAGGGCGTGAACGCCAGGGAAAAGTTCGGCTTCATCCTCAAGGATGGCGTTACGCAGCCGGTCAATCAGCTCGCCGAGCACAAGTTCCGGACGGGCCTCTTCGACGATGACTCGAAGGCAAACACCAGGAGCTATTGCACCGAGATATTCGAAATCTGTGGCCTTGAGTACCGTGGAGAACCCTACCTGCTGGACCGCCCGGCCGATGCCGCCGATGCCTGGGATATCCCCGCCGACAGAGCCGTCGTCGGCCTGAACACCGGCTGCGGCGATCGCTGGACGACGCGCCTCTGGAGCCCGGAAAACTGGGTGGCTTTGGCCAAGGGCCTCGTTGACCGTGGCTACTACCCGGTGCTCCTCGGCGGCACCCAGGAACATGAGCGGAATCTGGCCATTCAAGCTGCCTCGGGCGCCTGCTATCCGGGCTGTTTTCCTCTACCCCGTTTCATTTCACTCATGGACCGGTGCGAGCTGGTGGTGACCCAGGTCACCATGGCCCTGCACCTGGGCCTGGGACTTGGCAAGAAAGTCGTTCTGATGAACAACATCTTCAACCCCCATGAGTTCGACCTGGGCAGCAACGGCACCATCGTTCAGCCCCCGCAAGCGTGCGACTGCTACTACCGGGGAACCTGTGTGCACGGCCTGTCGTGCATGGAATCCCTGGCGCCACAAACGGTTCTTGATGCCGTCGCGCAGCTTCTGGCACCGCGATAAACCAGAGAGGCCCCGGGCTGTCCCGGACACTGTGGTCGCGCAAACCTCACTGAACGGAGGACGCGCCGCCATCAAGCGCGCACAAGGTTCGTCTTTCACTATGGCGCGACCGGACAAGCCTCGCGCACATCCGGCGGACAGGCCACACGATCAGCCGTACTCCCCGGACGCAAGCTGAGCACGTGGATCGCCTTGGCCTCAAACACCGGGATATAGATCTCTGTACGCGCCGTGGCGCCGGCACCGTCGTAACGCACACTTGGCGTACCGATGGTCGAGATGACCTCGCCAGGAGAAATCCCGGACGGTCCCATGAGGGTCTGCGTGGTACCTGGCCCATAAGCATCGTTGATATCAAAGATTACCGCGGACAGATACTCCCAGTTGGTCTTGCTGGTCGCAACCTTTGGCGTCAACAGCCAGACCTTCGATGCTTCGTCACCACCGACCACGATCCATGGCTTGACCTTGCCCTGCTGGCCGGCGATCGGCGTGAAGGGTACAGCCAGTCCGGGCGCCAGACGACCGGGCGCAGCATCCGGAGCCGGAAAGGTCGGGTTCGGCCGGATGTCGTCCTTGAGTATGTGCATCGGCCACGCTGCTGAGCCCGCAAATACGTTGCCGCTGACTGGCTGCTCCAACGCCACGACCCGTCCCGGGACCACGCTTTGCGTTACGTCAAAACAGTTATCACGCTGGTGATTGGTAAACAGGATATCGACCTTGCCATCGAGATTAAGGTCGACGATCTCAAAACCGAAGGGCTGCCCCTGGCTGGTAGGACCTGCAACATTGGCCTGCCGGACAAAGGGGCCATTCACCGGATCCACACTGCTCCAGTTCATGCCGACCGGCGCACCATAGATGCGGATTGCGCCATTGCGATTGAAGAAATGACTGGCGACGACCTCGGGCACGCCGTCATTCTCAAAGTCATACATGCGGATCGACAGGTCCGGGCCGGTGAAGGCGCTGGGATACCCGAACAGCAGGTGCTCTTCCCACTCCGTATTGGGATTGATCGCCGGGCCCGGGTTCTTGAAATACACGAGGTCGCCGAAGAAGGCACAGAAGCTGCCAGGCCCCAGCGGCTTGAATGCCGAGCGCACGGTGACGATATCCTGGTAACCGTCAGCATCCATGTCCGCGTATTGCACGTCGTGATAGAAGCGCGGCTTGTTGGCGGCAGTCCCGTCACAGGGCTGATCGGCAATCGCCGTGCTCTGATGCACGATGTATTCCTGCCGGTTCGGATCATCCATATTGATCAGGCTGAGACGCCCCGGCGGCTCGGCAGCCAGAAAGCCCTGCGGTGATACGACCGCTTCGAAAGGCACCACACCATCGGGTACACGCGAGATGTGATTTGGCCAGACGGTCTTGTATGGCGGGCCACCGAGATCGGTCAGCACTTCGACGTCGCTGTCCTTGTCGAAAGCATTCACATCCAGGGTATCCAGACCCGGAATCCGGGCCACCAGATCGCGGCTGAAATACGAGGTGACGATCGTTCCGGTCGGATCCTTGGTGACGTTGTAGAAACTGCTGACCAGCAGATCGTCCTGCTGTCCACCGCCAGACACGTTGAACTTGTCGATATGCGTGAATGCCGGGTTGAAATTGAGCGGCAGCACCCCCTTCTTCCAGACAGCCGGACAATAGTTGGCCGCATTGGCCGGCATGGCCGACAGCAGAACCAGCGCAGCCGCCGAACCTGTGAGCGACACGGACCGCAGCAGCGTGCGGGCAGCCTGTAAAGACAGCATGGTGATCGAGCCCCCTCAATTTACGTCGTTTGGAAACAGAACACCCCGCATGAGCGGGGTGTTCTGTGCATCAACTCTTGCCGGCCGATACGCCCCGACTACTGCGTCTTTCGCCGCGTCCAGCCCAGCAGGCCGAGCGCAGAACCGAACAACCAGACCGCAGCTGGCACCGGCACGACAGCCGAACTGATCGAAAAATATGTACCGGCGCCAAACTCGGACTCCGGATCAAAGCCAATCGAGACCTGCATGTCCGGTGCAATGTCAAAGGCCAGGCTGAAACCGATATTGGCCAGCACATTCAGGCTACCCGGAGTACCACTGCTGTCAACGCAGCCCGCCGTATCGAAGTCCGCCACCATACAGCCGACAGAAATCGACGCCGCCGACGGGTAGTCGACAAAACCATTCACCGTCATGCTCAGGTCGCCACCCGCGGGACTGGCAAGCCCGGTACCCGCGGCGATCGTCGACGTCGCAAAGGCGCCCGTCGTCGGGAACAACACGGTAGCGAGCACCGACAGCGTTTCCGTTGCCGAGGCGTTATAGAAAAGGAAGGAACCGGCAACCCAGGCTGCAGGGTCAGCACTAAGTTCGAAGTAACTGACCACCAGATCGCCTTCGCTGCCCGAACCGACACAGCTGAAGCTGATGATGCCGTCACAAACCGTCAGCTCTTCGAAAGAAACTGCCGGAGCGCCGTTTACTGATACTGAAAAAACCGGCGCCGCACTGCCAGTCACTGCATACAGCGACAGCAGCAAGCTACCTGCGATCGCCACCAGCCTGCGATGATCGATTACAAACATCTGACGCCATCCCCCACTGGATATCCGGCAAAAAAAAGAGCCCGCAACTGCTGCGGGCTCTTTCCTGTTTCGCTTCAGTCGTGAACGACTCAGCTGGCCTTGCGACGGGCAAAACCCATCAGGCCGAGCGCAGAGCCGAACAACCAGACTGCGGCCGGCACCGGCACCACGGCAATGTCACCGTCGAGTACTGCCCAGGCGCGATTCAGCACGCTCTTGTCGAGCACCCGCTGTCCGCCCGACGGCGGACCGAAGTACCAGGCATTGTCGGGGTTGGCCAGGTCAGGACCCGGGTAATTGCTGGTCGTTTGCAGGCCATACCAGAACAGAAAGTACTCTGTGGTGTTGTTGCCCAGGCCGCTGAATGGACCCGAGTTCTGGATACCCAGCACCGACAGCTGAGGCACATCACCTGGCATCACACCCGAATAAGGCGCCGGCGCCCAATAGGCAAGATTGCCGAGCGTATCGTAGAACATCGAGGCCATTTCGGATGCGTTCGGTCCGACGCTGACGACGTTGTAGCCGCAATCGGTGTTCTGCCGGGCAAAATTGTCCTGGCAGCCATCGTTGTTGATGTCGACCATGTTCGGCAGGCGCCAGGTATTCGCACCCAGATAGTTCGCGCTGTTCATGGCAGCGATCCAGCTCTGCGCCGTGTCCCAGCTCATCCGGCCCTGGGCATCGATGCCGCTGACACCGAAGGTATTGGTCGCCGCCAAACCGGCATTCTGAAGCCAGGTGACGTTGAGCGTGTCGTCGTAATAGGCCTGCCCACCGAGACGGCTGTACAGCGCTGCATCAGCCGACACTGACGCCAGCACAAGGACAAGAGCTGAAAGAGTTATTTTCGTCTTCATTGTATTTGCCTATCGATCTGTTGCGACAAGAAAAGCCCGCAACTCGCGTTGCGGGCTCCTTCACTACTTCTCGTCGGGCCTCAGGCGCTCAGGCGGCCTTGCGACGGGCAATGCCCATCAGGCCAAGGGCGGAGCCAAACAGCCAGACTGCTGCCGGAACCGGAACCTGCGCAAAGGTCATCACGTAGGTCTGGGAAGCGGTAGAAGTCGGCGATGCCGAAAGCGCGCGCTTGATCGTGACAGTCAGGTTGCTGCCCAGGACGGCAACATCCACCCGGCAACGGTCATTGGCGCAAGCTGTCGCGTTATCACTGCCGATGCCCGTGTACATATTGCCAGCCATGCCGGCAATGTAGTTCGTCGCGCCGCAAACTGATCCAAGCGAGTCGACGCAGGTTGCGCCAGCCAGTTTGATCAGCGAGGTGCCGGCCGCCAGCGTGGTCGTGCCGCTGAAGGAGATCGTGTAGGCATTGCCACCGGCATTGAAGCCCCAGGCGATTCCCGTCAGATCGATATTGCCGGCAGTCTCAACAGCCGTGGCAACGCCGCAGCTCGTGCAGGACGCAACACTTCCAGGTGTCGGCGCAAAGGTATTCGCGTAAGTCACGCTCGAGAGCAGATACGTGGCAGCCTGGGCGCCACTCGACAGCAACATGAGTGCCGCCATGGATACAAGATACTTTTTCATCGAATTCCCCACTTGGTTTGAGTTGATTTTCCAGGCTTCCGGACAGACTTCTGTCCGCTCCCCCGTTTCGTTTTCTTCGGCACCGCTTCGGGACTTGCCTCCCTGACGTTGCGGCCGAAGATTGCCTGCTTGTAATGATCTTGGCAAGCTGCAACTGAACATAAGGCTGGTTCGCTTTCCGTGAAATACAGAATTCAGATTGCGTTGGCCTTGATGCTGCTCATCAGCCTTGCTGCGTGGTGGCGTTGGCAGCCGCAGGACGCTCCTGCGCAACAATCTCCGACTGCGCAAGCAGTTAGCGCCGAACCACAGAATGCTGCAGAAGATCCGCAACGGCGGGAACCTGTCGCCCTCCCCGATCCTCGCAGCACGGCAGCAGAGGATGCGCCTGCCCCGCCGATTCAGGACGCCGGGGCCAATCACCCGGCAGATGCGCAGGCGCAAGTCGCTCTCGGCGACAGTTATCTGACGGGAACCGGGGTCAAGGCAGACCCCGGGAAAGCAGCCTGGTGGTACCGACAAGCGGCTGAGCAGGGCAACGCTGGTGCCCAGGTTCGGCTCGGGCAACTCTACGAACAGGGTATTGGTGTCACGCAAGACCTGACCGAAGCATTCAGGTGGTATGGGATGGCGGCCGACCAGGGCGCCGCCGCCGCACAGGCCAACGTCGGTGACCTCTATGAATTTGGTCCGGGGATCCGCAGCAACAAGGCAGCCGTCCACTATTATCGGCTGGCCGCCGCACAGGGCTATCGCGACGCGCAGGCCGATCTCGGACGGATGTACGAACTCGGCAAAGGCGTCGCGGCGGATCCCGCACAGGCTTATCTGTGGTACGCACGCGCCGCAGACCAGGGGGATGAGCTTGCCGCAAGGAACCGCGACCGCATGCGCCGCCAGCTGAGTCCGGCGCAGATTGCCGAAGCCGAGCGGCAGGCCAACTAGGGGGAAGCTGCCCCCTGTCTGCCTACGTTGCCGCATCCCAGGCCCGATACCCGTATCAGCGACTTGCTGGTTGCACAGGGCACGATAAGCGAGGACACCCTGTATCGTGCCCTGAGCGCGAAGTTTGGCGTGCCATATGTGCGCCTGGGCGAATTCGATGTCGATCCCGGGGCACTGCACCTGTTGCCACAGAACATCGTTCGTGCATATCGGGTCGTGCCATTGATGCTCTATCAGGGGCGCGTCATCGTCGCGATGCGCGACCCGACCAACAGCGAAGCTCTCAGTGCAATCAGCGCTTCGACGCGGGTGCCCGTCGAAGCCGTGTTTGCGACGGGCAACGATATCGAGGTTGCGATCGCAACCCACTATCCGCCTTTTGATGACGCGGACCTGCAGGCTGAAGCGATACGTCTGGGCCAGCCGAAGAGTGACTCGCCGGAGCAACGCGCTGCCGAACTGCAGGCGCAGGAGCAACCGATCGTGCGGCTGGTCGCCAACATGTTGCACGATGCGATAAAGCTGCGGGCATCGGATATCCACATCCGGCCACGTGAGCACAATGCCCAGGTGCTCTATCGCATCGACGGCTCATTCGTTCGAATCCGGGATTTTGATCGCTCCTTGCTGCCTGCGGTCACCGCGCGCATAAAGGTCATCGCCGAAATGGATCTTGCGGAACATCGCCTGCCCCAGGACGGCGCGATCCACCTGAATGTCGCCGAAGGTTCTGTAGACCTGCGCATCTCTGTCATGCCTGCGATATATGGCGAGAACATCGTCATTCGTGTACTGGACCGCTCGGTGGGGTTGCGACGCCTCGCGGATGTGGGGTTCACGCCCACCGACCAGCAGCGATTTCGCAACCTCCTGAACCGCAACCAGGGCCTGGTACTGGTGACCGGTCCCACAGGCTCAGGCAAGACAACGACACTGTATGCGGCGCTCCAGGAACTGAATACGGGTGAGTTTCACATCCTCACGGTCGAAGACCCGATCGAGTATCGACTCGATGGCATCGTCCAGACGCAGGTGCGCCCGGTGATCGACTACAGTTTCTCGAATGCACTGCGGAACATCCTGCGACACGATCCGGATATCGTATTGATCGGCGAGATCCGCGACGGGGAAACGGCGCGCATTGCAAACGCCCCGAAGTGGTCGATGCGGATTTGCGTCAGTGGCTGAACGTATCGCCGGAGGAACCATTCTTTCGCGGTACAGGGTGCGCGGAATGCAACGGCACCGGCTATCGCGGGCGGATTGCAGTGTATGAACTGCTGGAATTGAGTCCTGCGCTCCGTGCGGCGATCGCCGCGGGTGCGGGCGATGACGAGCTGCAGGCGATCAGCGTACGCGAAGGGATGGTGCCCCTGACGCAGCAGGCATTGACGCTGGCCAGGACCGGGCAGATCTCGCTGCAGGAAGTATTCCGGGCACGGCTGGAATAAGTCATTCATGTAATGGCAGTCCTCACCCGGCCAGCGGCATAATCCAGGGAAATGCTTCGCCGGAATACGCCGGCGCGCAGACTACCGCCCCAGGCTGACAATGAGGCAAACAGTGTGACCAGGCGACAGGACTTCAGCGCCGAGGAGTGGCGGGCCTTGCGCAATGCGCCGCAGCTGGTGGCGATCGCGACAGCGGCCGCTGGCCACAGCGGCTTTTTCGGCACCCTGTCCGAGGGTATGTCGGCCGCTTCAGCCTTCGCAGCCGCGAGGCGCGCGAACAACGAACTGATCAAGGAGCTGTTTGGCCCAGAGGAAATCCGGGCCGCACACGGCGATATCGGCGAGTTGCTGGGTTCAGTGACCGAGCCTTCTGCATTTGGCACGCAGCTGCAGGACGGGGCAATTGCTGCAACTCGCAAGGCTCTGGCGGCCTTGGGCGCCCATCAAGCCACGGCTGATATGAAGGACTATCGCAAGATGCTCGCCTGGCTCGCCGAGGAAGTGGCCAATGCCGCCCGGGAAGGCAGTTTCTTCGGCTTTGGCGGGGTACGGGTGAGTGAGGGCGAACAGAAGTTTCTCGACAAGCTTTATGCGGTCGTGAAGACAGGGGACGCTGCCCCTTGACGGACATTCGACGGTCCGGAGCAGCCCCGGTCTCAGGCCATCGCCACGGCCAGCGCCTGATCGATATCCGCGAGGATGTCCTCGATCGCTTCGATACCCACACAGAGACGGATCATGTCGGGCGTCACGCCCGCACTCTTCAATTCAGCCTCGCTGAGCTGACGGTGGGTTGTCGACGCCGGGTGAGCCGCAAGGGACTTGGCATCGCCGATGTTGACCAGCCGCTTGAAGATCCGCAGCGCGTCGTAGAACTTCACGCCCGCATCGAATCCGCCCTTGATCCCGAACGTCATCAGGGCCGAGGGAGATCCCTGCGTATATTTCTGTGCGAGGCGATAGTACGGCGACGACCTGAGACCCGGGTAACTCACCCACGCGACCGCCGGATGCTTCTCCAGGTGCTGCGCAACTGCCATCGCATTCGAGACATGCCGCTCCATGCGCAGCTGCAGGGTCTCGAGACCCTGCAGGAAGAGAAAGGCGTTGAAAGGACTAAGGGCTGCACCGGTGTTTCGCAGTGGCACCGTGCGGGCCCGGCCGATATAGGCTGCCGGGCCAAAGGCATCGGTGTAGACCACGCCGTGATAGGACGGCTCCGGCGTGCTCAGCATCGGGAAACGCTTCTTGTGCTTTGCCCAGGGAAACTTGCCTGAATCGACGATCATGCCGCCGATCGACGTACCGTGGCCGCCGATGTACTTGGTCAACGCGTGCACCACGATATCCGCACCAAACTCGATGGGCTTCATGAGAATGGGGGTAGCGACGGTGTTGTCGACGATCACCGGCACGCCATACCGGTGCGCCATCGTGGTAATCGCCTCGAGGTCCGGAATATTGCCGGCCGGGTTGCCGATGCTTTCGCAAAACACGGCAGATGTGTTGTCGTCTATCAGTGCCTCCAGCGCTGCCGCGCTGTCGTCTTTGGCAAACCGAACCTCGATGCCCAGACCGGGCAAGGTATGTGCGAACAGCGTGTAGGTGCCGCCGTAAAGCATGGGTACCGAGACGATGTTCCGGCCGGCGTGGGCAATCGTGAGGATCGAGTAGGTTACGGCAGCCATGCCGGCGCTGACTGCAAGCCCGGCAACACCACCTTCGAGGGCGGCGACACGCTTTTCGAGCACATCGTTGGTCGGGTTCATGATGCGCGTGTAGATATTGCCCTCGACCGCGAGATTAAAGAGGTCCGCGCCGTGCTGTGAATTGTCGAATTCGTAGGCCACGGTCTGGTAGATCGGCACGGCCACCGATTTGGTGGTCGGCTCGGTCTCATAGCCTGCGTGTATCGCCAGCGTTGCGTCCTTCATCGGTGTCTGCGCTCCATCCAGAAAAAAATATGGTTGTCAGGCCGGCAACAGCCCGTCGAGTGGTCTGTGCGGATCGATGCCCGCCTTGAACGGCAGGCGACGGTCCAGATTGGTCAGTTGATAAACGAGGCCCAGCCAGTTGTCAAAGATCGTCCTCGCCGTATCGCCCCAGGTATTGTCGAGGAAAGGCACAACCTCCGCTTCAGGGAATGCCGGCAACGGCACACCTCCCGGTCTGGCCCGTTCGGCAAGCGCCAGATAGCGGTTGATCACGACCGCCGCCTCGGCGGAAATATAGTGCTCGGGAAAGGCGGGCAAGTCGCGCTCGCCAGAGAAGTAGCGCAGTACCTCGCGCTTGTATTCCTTGAGCAGGCTGTTGGCATCGTACTCCGGGTGCCCCTGGAAATAGACGTGGCGAAACTGATCAGCGCTGACGGCTGCGTGTACACCCGCTTCCGCGCTTTCGATCAGTATCGAGAGGCCTGCCGCCTCGAACTGCTCCCGTGTGATCGCGTTGTACCGGGAGTGCGGCACGTCGAAGCGCGTGTTGACGCCTCTCAACAGCGGGTGCTGAGGTGCAACCACGCGGTGGCTGTATACGCCCCACTGCTTGCGCGGCAGCGGCGTACGGTCAACATGGTGCAGATACTTCATCAGCGCATGCGTCGAGAGGCAGGAACAAAGCACTGACGTGACGTTCTCGCTGGCCCAGCCAATCACTTCCGTCAGTGGTTTGTAGAAAAGCTCCTGCTCGATACGCGGTTTCACGACATTGGCGCCGGTAATGATCAGCGCGTCCAGCCCCTGCGCACGGATCGAGGCGATGTCCTCGTAATGCTCGGCAATATAGGCCTGCGTGGCATCGCTGCGCGGCAAGCCGGCAACGGTAAAGCAATGGACGTAGAACTGTGCAATCTGGTTGGAGCCGCCGACGAGGCGCATGAACTGCTGCTCCGTCAACTGGAACGCCGCATCGGGCATCAGGTTGAGCAGGCCCACGTGCAGGGCACGGATATCCTGACGCTGCGCGTCCTCGAGGCCAAGCACCGTCAGCCCCTGGCGACGCAGGTCGCTGAACGTGGGGAGTCGCGAATGCTCGACAATCGGCATGGGCAGATCCTGCCTAACGAGACCTATCGGTTCAAGGAATGCATGGCAAGCACATTGCGAACCAGGTTGCCGGTCGTGGCGCTGGTTGGAAAGGTGGAAACACCGTTAATACGCAAGAGAAACGGCTTTTTGATGGTGGAGCCGGGGAGGATCGAACTCCCGGCCTCCGCATTGCGAACGCGGCGCTCTCCCAGCTGAGCTACGGCCCCACAGCGGCGCACAGTCTACTGAAAGCCGGCCCCGCTGGAAACCTCGGCCCGATCCGGTCTCAGGTGGCAAGTACGCAGCGGCCGCGGTCCAGGACGATGGCATCGCGCCTGGGGACACGGAGGCGGAACGAGACGACATTGGCGTCCTGCCACAGCTCGGCCTGCAGGCTCTCGCCCGGCGTGACCGGACCGGCGAAGCTGGCGGCGAATGAGTGGATCAGGGTGTGGTCGTACTCGCAAATCACGCGCAGTACGGCATGACAGGCGATTCCATATATACACGTGCCTTGCAGGGGGGGTGCAGCGGGATCCGCATACCGGGGATCGCGATTTCCGCACAACCGGAACAGCAGCGACTGGTCTTCCCGGGTCTCCAGCAAGGTAGTGAGGTCCGGGGCGCGCTCTGGTATGCGGTACGCCGCGATGCCGGCCTCCCCGCGCGGCCCGCCAAAGCCCCCGTCACCGCGTGCGAGCAGCGTGCGGCGCAGACTGAACAATGGCTGATCATCCTTTGACCTGCGCGCCCTGCTCTCGATGACGATCAGCGCACCGGTGTCCGCACCCTGGTCGACCACGGAAACCACTGCGCTGTCGACCAGCAGGGAGCCCGCTTCTTCCAGCGGGCGATCGAGCGTCAGGCTCTCGGCGTGGTGCACCACCTGCGCTGCATCCCAGCCACAATCCTGCAGCAGACCACCGGGTACGAGCGTACTGGCGAGCGTTGGCAAGGCATGCAGGCCGGCAAGCTCGGAGACAAAGGGCAGTTCGTCACGATTACTCAGATCGCGGCCGAGGCCAACGGCAAGCGCATAGAGCAGCGTATCGCGGTCAGAGTAGCTGACCGGTTCACTGCGACTGCGCAGCGACATCAGGTGTTCGTAATCGACGGGCATCCGGGTGGAAGTCTATTCCTCCGGCGCAACGATCAGCGTCATGCCATCAATCGCATCTGTCACCTTGACCTGACAGGCCAGCCGCGACTCGGGACTACGGTAGGTTTCCGTACCTTCGAGCAGCTCGGTCTCATCACTCTGCGGGCCCGGTACTTTGTCAAACCACTCCGGGCTGATGAAGATATGACAGCTCGCGCAGGAGCACATGCCGCCACACAATGCCTCGATGCTGTCGTCGATCTCCCGCAGCGGCTCCATCAGGGTGAGGCCGTTGTCCACTTTGAGCGTGTATTTCTTGCCGCTCCGGTTGGTCACGTAAATCGTCGGCATTGTCCCGCATCCGTATCAGAAAAAAGGCGCCGGAATATAGCACGAAGCATTTGGCCCCGAACCTGACCGGGATCAGGCCCGGCCGACATTCATGTCAAATGGCGTCTCGTAGTAGCTGCTCTCCTCCGCGCACCGCCGGGCTTCCTCGATCAGCTTGCGCATGCGCAGATCTGCGGTGCTGACCTCGGCGCAGTTTTCGCAGCGCGGATCGTCACAGGGCTGGCGGGAGTAAAGCCAGAACTGGATAGCACCGGCCAGCAGCCCATCGGCCACATCCCAGGAATCAGCGTCATCGTCGGCTTCAAGCATGCGATTGCCGAGCTCCACGACCTGCTCCGCCGCATTGTCGATAATGGTGTTGTCCTCTTCGTCCATTGGGCTGTACTCCGCTGGGCCGACCGGCCCGGATGGCTGAGCTTCATGCTAACCGATATGAACGCAGGCCGGCACCGGCAACCCGATCACAGCACGTCCTGTGCGGCAATAAAATCCGGGATCGTCACGGTGACGAGCGTCCCTTGCCCGACTTCGCTCTCGACCACCAGGCTGCCGTTGTGCGCTTCCGCGATGCGCCGCGCGAGATACAGGCCAAGGCCGAGGCCGCCAGTGCTGCGACAGCGCGCCGGATCCGCCCGATAGAAAGGCTGGCTGATCTTCGGCAGATGCTCGCGGGCGATACCCGGCCCGTGATCGCGAATCTGCAGCATGACCATGCCCGGCTTCACGATGAGCCCGACTTCGACCCGGGCCGCATCCGGTGGCGTGTAACGTAATGCATTGTCGATCAGGTTCCTGGCAACCAGGCGCAGCCGGACTTCATCGACCTCACGCACCACTGCGCCAGCAGGCAGCTTGAGATCGATCCGGCCGGCCTGCTCCTGGAACTCGTCCCTGATCAGCCCGGAAAGCATGGCACACAGATCCACCAGCGAACGCTGCAGCGTGGTATGGCCGACATTCATGCGCTCACTTTCGAGCAGATCGGCGATCAGCCGCTCCATCTCGCGAATATCGTCGAGCAGATCGCGCTTGACCTGATTGTCGTCGAGAAATTCAAGCGCCACCTTGGCACGGGTCAGTGGAGAACGCAGTTCATGACTGATCGCGAGCAGCAACTGCCGCTTGGCCTCAAGCATGTCGCGTACGTCGTCCGCCATGTGATTGATACCGGCAGCAAGATCACCGAGATCATCGCGGCGACTGGTCACGATCCGGTAATCCAGATCTCCCTGGCCAATACGCGAGGTACCAGCCTGGATCCACTTGATCGGACGCACCAGCCAGCGTACCGCCATGAAACACCCCGACAGCACGAGCAGGGACAGGAGCACCATGACCACCCCGGTGTAGTCCGGCGGCGGACTCTCGGCAAGTCGTGGTGATGCAAATACCACGACGTTCGGTCCCTCCTTCAATTCAGCAAAGATATGCCCCTGATAGCGCGCAAAGCGCACACGCTCGAGACCACGCGACCAGGACTCGATATCCTTGCTGCTCTTGTCATCCAGGCCGAGGTATGCGATCGGCCCGAAAGGAATCCTGGCGAGGTCCGGAAATCCGGGATCCGAGGACCAGTCGAACCCGGGACTGCTGATGCGGATATCCACGGGAATACGATCCACAATCGCCTTGGCCTTGGCCGGATCGGGCGGCGTGCCGATCTCCTTCAGCACCAGATCGGCGTGCAGGGAAATATGCGAACCGACAATCTCGCGCAGATAGTCAGTCTCGCGCACCTTGCTCACTGCATAGATGGAGCCGAAGCCGTAGACCAGGGAAGTGAGGAAGAATACCGCGACCAGGCGCGCCGACAGCGAACGCGTGATTTCCTTGATCATGTAGCCACCGGATCGACGCCGACAAAAGCGTAGCCGGTTCCCCATACCGTCTTGATGAAGCGCGGCTGACGGCTGGTGTCGCCGAGTTTTTGCCGCAGGCGGCTGACGAGAATGTCAACCGAGCGGGAAAACAGCTGCGCATCGATACCGCGCAGCTCGTTGAGGATTTCGTCGCGGTTGAAGGTGCGCCCGGGATTCGAGGCAAACAGCACGAGAAGCTGGTACTCCATCGTGGTCAGGTCCAGCGGTGTGCCGTCGAGCTCGGCAGTACGTCGTTCGGTATCCACCAGCAGACTGCCGAACCGCAGTGTCGTGTCATTCTCGGCCTCCGCGGCCTTGCTCCGCCGCAGTACATTCTGGATGCGCACCACCAGTTCGCGGGGCTCAAAGGGCTTGGAGAGATAGTCGTCAGCGCCGATCTCCAGACCCACGATGCGGTCAGTCACATCACCGCGCGCGGTCAGCATCACGACGGGAATCGAACTGGTCTTGCGAATCGTGCGGCAGACATCGAATCCGTCCTGCTCGGGGAGCATGCCGTCGAGAATGACGAGATCCGGCTTGTCGCGCTGGATCTTCATCAGGCCTTCCGACGGACGCACGGCGTTATCGAGCTGCATGTCGAAACGCTGAAAATAGGCCTTCAGCAGTTCGCCCAGCTTTTCGTCGTCATCGATGAGCAGAATTCGCGTCATGCGTCACGTTTTTTACCGGCCTGATGCCGTCTAATGCCCGGCTGTTCAAGGTTGTGGGTCAACCTTCAGGATCTATCGTAACCCTTTGTTAAAAAAAGGGGTTCGGCGTTACAAATTGTTACAGCGTGTTACCGGCCTGAAAAGACCGCGCAACAAACGGCCACTAGTCTTTGCGCCTAACAAGGAACTGTAGCGATTTTGCACAAGGAGTGCTGACGATGTTGAGGAATTTCATGAATCTGGGCCCGGACGAGTTCGAACTGCTCGGCGAGGTCCTGCTGGCAGCGGTGGCCGTGACCATCCCGCTGGTAACCCTGCTGCTCTTCCTGGCCAACTGATCAGGGCGGGTCGGAGTACCGCATAGCCGGCTCCGACTCGCCTCTGGTTACCCTCCGGGTCAGCTCTTCTGCCAGCGGCCCCGCGACTCCGCCATCTGCTGCGTACCGATACGCATCTCCAGACGCCGATTGAACTCCTGCTCGCCGAGCACCCTCTGCGGCAGCACGTTCATGGGATCCGTACGGTAACCGAGTTCCCGAACCTTGAAGTCGTACTCCTGCTGGGCAGCACGTTCGTGCTCGGGCACCGTTTCCGCATCGTCCAGCCAGCGGAACCAGCGATCGACGAAGCCGACCAGATACTTTTCGCAGGTGCCGATGTTCTCGTCATTGAGTTCGGCGTGCGAACTCGTGGCGACCGGTGACATCAGCGCACGGAGATAAGTCCCGTGACTGACGAACCGCGTCCAGGTCGGATCGCTGCGGAATTTCAGAAAATCCTGATTGGCCGGTTCGTAATACTTCTGCAGATAGTCGTAATTCGTGCGCAGATCCACCCGGGGCGTGTACTCGGCATAGAAATACAGTTTGGGGATTGTGCCGAAGATGACGCCCATATGCGGCACGCGCGTCTGCTGACTGAGGAATACGGTGGCATTCATGTCGAGCAGGCTCGCCTTGCGGTTACCGAGCCAGGAGTGCACGAGCCAGTCGACCGCCGGACCGGTATAACCCTTGAAGGCACCTTCGAGTTGCCCGTCCGGCGAACTCCAGTAATCCTGACCCTCGGTCTGTGCATGACGTTGCACGCCAAACCGCGCCTGTACACGTTCGACAATCCTGGAATGAATGTTCCAGCAACGCTCCCAGGCACGCGAGACATCCACGTTGGGATTCTCGGCCAGGAATTCCATAATGGTCTTGGTTTCAGTACCTTTGCTCACGGTAGTCGCTGCTCCTGTCCTGATCGTGCATGGTGGTTGCGGGCGGTGGCGCAGTGTAAGCGATGCACCGGCAGTGCCCAACCACCGGGTTGGGCGACGGCTGACCGGCACCGACAGGCGAACAATGGCCGACATATCTGACAGCGAACGGATTCTGCGGGTACGGATCGGGCAGCTGGGCATCAGCAGCATCCGTCGACACATCTTTCTGTGCTGCGACCAGAGCAAACCCAAATGCGCCTCGCGCGAGGAAGGCCTCGCCTCATGGGAGTACCTGAAGGGACGTCTCAAGGAACTGGGCCTGACCGGTGCGGGAGGCATCTACCGCACCAAGGCCAACTGCCTGCAGATCTGCATGCAGGGCCCGGTGGCTCTCGTCTACCCGGAAGGCACCTGGTATCGCCACTGCACGCCGGCCGTGCTTGAACGCATCATTCAGGAACACCTGATCGGCGGGGTGCCGGTTGCCGAATTCGAAATTGCCCGTCGGCCGCTGACTCCCCCGGCACAATAGTCTGCGATCCCGCCAGATATCCTGCTCGCCGCACCGCCGGTGAGCGCCGCATCCTCCTGCAGTCATTCAAGATGGAGGAGCGGCCACATGAATCGTTTTCGACTGAGCCCGGCACTGACGCTGGTTCTGCTGGGCCTCTGCATGCCACCGGCCATCGGTGCCGCACGCAATCCGGAGGACAAGGTCCGCTGTGTGAAGCTGGAAGGCCGCATCGCCGAGATCCGTCTTCGGCTGCGTATGGGCTACACCGCCAGGCAGGGCCGCCTGTACAGGCAGAAACTCTCCGCGCTGGAAGCAGAGTACCGGGCGAGTTGTCGATGAGAAGGGGGCCCGACGATCCGAAAAAATCCAGTCAAACCCCGACACGGGACTGGTGACCAGACTGCGATTCGGACCGCCGGGCCTGACCGGTGGTGTCAGCCCGGAATGTGGGAAACCGGGCTAACAAGAATCTGGAAGAGCCTGCCGTGACGCTGTTTTTTACCGTTTGCGAATTGTTGCTCTGGAGCAAAAACAGGCCCTGCATTCAGCAGACGGGTCAGAGTATATACAACTGACTCATGACTGCACCCCGGATTCTGCCGGGCTTTAGACACGGCGCACTTATGCCCGTCAGGTATTAGCTATCTATCTGTTTATATTGACTTGTAGCCCTGTTCAGACTGATCGCACGGACCCCTGCCGCACCGCAAATAGTGCGGTAAACCGGGTAAATTTCGGGCTTGACATTACGGTTTCAGGTTCAGGAAATCAGAACCCGGCCCGGCTGGGACAACCGCTATGCTGATCGCATGTCAGAGGTGCAACACGGAGCCGCGGTACTGGTGATTTTCTGTCGCCGCCCGGTCATGGGCATCGGGAAACAACGGCTCGCCAACCAGATCGGCTCGGCGCTCGCCGCGGAAATTGCCGAGCTCTTGCTGGCTGCAACGCTGGAGGATGCTGCCAGCTGGCCAGGTCCGGTGGTACTCGCACCGGCCGAGAC
Source organism: Chromatiales bacterium (assembly GCA_024234935.1). Lineage (NCBI taxonomy): Bacteria > Pseudomonadati > Pseudomonadota > Gammaproteobacteria > Chromatiales > Chromatiales bacterium. The sequence goes on along the minus strand of JACKNI010000004.1, from coordinate 182,625 downwards.
CAACGACGCCGCCTGGGCTGCCACCTTGCTCGACAGATCCCTCCGCGTGATCCCGCAAGCTGCGGGGAATCTTGGTGAACGTCTGCAGAGTGTCGATCGCATCGTACGAACCGGGAGACCCGGCGCCGTCATCTATATAGGCAGCGACGCACCGGTGCTCGGTGAAAGCGATTACATGGCGGCGCGCACCGCTCTGGTGCATCACGATGTCGTGCTCGCCCCTGCGCTGGATGGCGGCGTTACGCTGATGGGCGCACGATGCCCCTGGCCGGACCTCGCTGACCTGCCCTGGAGCAGCGAGCAGCTGTATGCGGCACTGAAAGAGCGCTGTACGGCGCACGGCCTGAGCGTCACCAGTCTGGCTTCGAGCTACGACGTGGATACCGCGGCCGATCTGCCCCGGCTTTGCGCAGACCTGCGTACCGACCAGCGACCGGCACGACAGGAGCTGTACCGGAGACTTTGTGGTCTGGGATACTCCGCAAATCGGGATTCAGCGGCGCAGCGATCATGAGTCTGGCGAACAATGTCTTCGAGATTACGCGGCCGCTGCGCTTGCGCCGCAGCGACGCCACTGGCCCGTCAGTCAGCGTGATTATTCCGGTGGTGGCGGACAACGAAGCCCTTGCGCGCCTCCTCAACCGCTTGCACAGCATGGAAGGTCCGCCGGACGAGATCGTGATCGTCGATGGCGGAGCCAGCACCGGTTGCCGCAGCCTGGCGCGCCGCTTCAGCTGCATTTATGTCAGCGCCCGCCGTGGGCGCGGACATCAGCTGCACGCCGGAGCATTGCGCGCCTCCGGCGACATCCTGTGGTTTCTGCACGCCGATGCCACACCGCCAGCCAATGCCATCGCCCTGATCCGCGCACAGCACACCGCCAGTTCTGCCGGCGGCTACTTCGGTTTTCGCTTCACCGGTCGGGGCACCTGGCACAAGTCAGCGCTGGCGCGGCTCATCAATCTGCGCGCCCGCTTCGGCACACCGTACGGGGACCAGGGACTGTTCGCGACAAGAACTGCCTACGATGCGGCCGGTGGCTTCGCCGATGTGCCACTCTTTGAAGAGGTGCCGCTGGTACGCGCACTGCGCCGGCACGGCAGTTTCGCCTGCATGCCGGCCGAGATCGGCGTGTCACCCCGACGCTGGGAACGCGATGGCTGGATCCGGCGCACGCTCGGCAACCGGCTGCTGGCACTTGGCTACGCTCTCGGGATTCCGCCGCACCGCCTGGCCCGACGCTACCAGCCGCTCAGCAATGAGGACGACAGAAACAATCGTCCCGCGCCGCCACACGACCGTGGGTGAGGCATGCTGACCCATACCGAAACGAGCTGGCTGCAGACGGATGAGGGTACGCCGCGCGGCTGGATCCAGCCGCATGCGCTCGATGAACTCTGGCTGCATACCGGAACAGCTTGCAACCTCAGCTGTCCATTCTGCCTGGAAGGCTCGCGGCCTGGCGATAACCGCCTGCAGCGCATCACGCTCAAAGACGCACGGCCCTTTATCGAGGAGGCGCTGACCCTTGGCGTGCGGCAGTTCTCTTTCACCGGTGGCGAACCGTTCATCGTGCGGGACTTTGTACGCATCCTCGACTACGCCAGCCGGTACCGGCCCTGTCTGGTACTGACCAACGGCAGCGAGGCGCTGCTGAAGCGCCTGCACCAGATCGCACGACTCAAGGACGCGCCACAGCCGGTTTCATTTCGCATCAGCATCGATTTCCCCGACCAGGCCAGACATGACGCCGGTCGCGGTGCCGGCAGCTTTGCCCAGGCGCTCGAGTCACTGCGCGCGCTGCACGGAATGGGCTTTGGCATTTCGCTGGCCCGACAGATGCCGGCCGATGAAGACAGCACGAGCGTGGACGCTGCGTTCCGCAGCCTGCTCGCTGCCAACGGTCTGCCAACGACTACCCGTATCGTCGCCTTTCCGGATTTCGGCACTCCCGGCGAAACGCGCAGCGTTCCGGCAATCACCAGCGACTGCATGACCCGCTACCAGACCGAAGAGACACGCCGGGCATTCATGTGCGCATTCAGCAAGATGGTAGTCAAGCAGGCCGGCGAGATGCGCGTGTACGCCTGCACGCTGGTCGACGATGATCCCGACTATGATCTTGGCCGCACACTGGCCACCGCCATGCCGGCCCGCGTGATGCTTCGCCACCAGCGCTGCTACAGTTGCTTTCGCTACGGATCGAGTTGCAGCGAACTGACCGGATAACAGTCCGCCTGCCACTCACGCTCGGTAACCGGCATGAAGCGAGGCATCCCATGATCGAGATTGACCCGGCCTGGGCAGGCAAGGTGCAGTTTTACGAACTGGTGTTCGGGCTCTGGACGGCCTACATCTTCCTGGTTCTGCTGTGGGAGAAGGTCCTCAAGGTACCGTTGCCCGAATGGCGCTACCTGCTGCTCAACTTCATGGGTGGCGGCGCATTCTGGGTCAACCACTATTTCCAGAAGGCACCGTTCTGGAGCCTCATGCTCAATCTCTACACAGTCGTTTTTCTTGCCACCTGGTGCTGGCAGGGAATCGCCGGTCATGCGCGCTCATGGGGCTGGAAGATCGCGGCCTTCATCGGCGCGATCGCCTACACGGTGGTGTTCATCGCTTTCGAGCAGCTCGCACGCTACGGCGTCGAACAGCATGGCGTGAGTGAATTCTGGTTCATGGCGGCGAGTTACATCGGCTTCATCGCCGTCATCGTCTGGCGCGGCCGGGCCGTCACCCGCGCCTGAACTGACGGGACTCAGGCCGGGAAGAAATCGATGGGCTTGGTGGTCGTCACCGGCGGCACATCCTTTTCCAGGAAGCGGAACATGCGGATGCGCTGCACCAGCTTGCGCTCCAGCTCCTGGTCCTCAAGCTCGCTCGACACGACTTCCACCTGCGAGACCTCGCCCGAGGCTTCGATGGTCAGCTTCAGGACCAGTTTGCCCTGCAGCTCCGGATTCTCGCGCAGCGCACGATTGTAGAGCGCATAGATCGCGCCCTTGTTCTGGTCGAACACCCGCTCGATTTCCTCACGGCTGCGCGAAGCGCGCTGACCACCGGCCGAGCCGCCTTCACTCGCACCGCCGGAACCGCCGCCACCCAGCGCCGCCAGTCCGCTACTGACCTGCGTGGTCGACCGGCCACCCAGACCGGAGCCTCCGGTGTTGCGACTCATGCCAGCAGTATTGATACCACCGCTGCCGACACCGGCCTTCGATGTGATCAAGGCGCGCTCTACTTGCGGTGAATCACCGACCGCTCCGGTATAACTCGTACCACCCGAAGTGATGCTGTTGAGCGCCTTGCTGTCGCGCAATTCGGCCAACTGGTCGACGAAAGGCAGCAGGCCCGCTTTGCCCGCCTTCTCGCGCGCCGTGTTCTTGCGGTCGGCAGCCGGCCTCGTTTTGCTCTCGGTGGCGCGCTCGGTCGGCGCCACCGGTTCCTGTCGTTGCTGCTCGGGCTGCACGACCGGCGGCGGTGGCGGCGGAATAGGCGCCGGTTTTTCGATCAGCAAACGCGCGAGCCGCGGCGGCACTGGCCGCGCAAGCTGCGGGTCACGCTCGGGCACCGGCAGAAGCGACATGAGGATGCACAGCACGAGTGTCGCGACCCCGATCCGCTGGAGAATGGCGCGGAAGCGCTGCTCCTGATCGCCGGCATCGTCCCACGGCAGCAGATAGCTGCGGTAGTAGATGTTGATCTTTGCACTGCTCATAAGGCGGCCACCTGCGGTGCGGGCGGTGCACCGTCCTTCTGCACGACTGCCAGCGAGATCTGCCCGAATTCGGCGGCAGTACAGCTCGCCATCACACGCTTCAGCAAACGATACGGCAGCTCACGGTCGCCGAGAATCGTCACTTCGCGGAGCGCGATATCGGCCTTGGCCTGCTGGATCATCACGCGGTCGGTCTGCTGGCGAAGCGCGGCTTCAAGTTCCGGAATGACGACCCCGTCACCGCTGAGTGCCTGCGTCACAGTCGCGACCGGGCGCCCCTGCACCAGGATGCTGTCAGCGGTCACCATCACCACCACGGTCTCCCGCGCCCGTTCCAGCGCCGCAGACTCCGGCAGCTGTATATCTTTCGGATTCGGCAGCACCTCGGTCTCGCCCGAGCTGACCAGCAGGAAAAACACCAGAATGGTGAAGATATCCATCATGGACACGAGGTTGAGCCCGGTCCCGGAACGCTTCATCCGCTTGTGATGGCGTTCCATGCGGAGCGCCCGCCGTGACATCTTCATGAGTCAGCTTCCCTTCGCTACCGCAGCGCCTGGCGCCGGCGCATCGCCGATTGAAATGTCCGGAAACAGTTCGGCGTGCACAAGCTGCCGGCCTTCGCCAACCTGATAGGAGCGCAGCACGTCCATCACCTGCACCAGCGTGTCGTAGGGCACATCCGGCTCAAGCAGGACGGTGGCGTTCGACATGTCCGGATAATTCGACTTCACGCGCTGCAGATAGGCCGCCAGTCCGGCGAGGTCGTAGTTTGCGTCCGTACGCGGCAGCCGGGTCAGCAGGCCCTGACTCCGCTCACCCACCTCCAGGCCATCTGCGCGCACCGTCACCTCAAGCTGAAAGGTCGGCTCCTCGTCCACGACCGACGATGCCGCCGGCAGGTTCAGCTCGATGATGGCCAGCCGCGAGAACACCGCCGTGATGAGCAGGAACGGCACCAGCACCACCATCAGGTTCATGAAGGCGGTGATATTCATCTCCGGCGTCTCGGCCTGCCGTCGCTTTCGCCAGTTGCTGCGCATGGTTGATCCCCGGTGGTATTCAGGCTGCGGTCTGCTGGCGCCGGCGCTCGTCGACCGCGTTGAGGAACTTCACCGACACCATTTCCAGGCTGTCGATGATCCGCGTGGTCTTGCTCTGCAGGACGGTATGGACGAAGAGCAGCGGAATGGCGACGATCAGACCGAAGGCCGTGGTGTTCATCGCCACCGAGATGCTCGCTGACAGCAGATCAGCCTTTTCGGCCGGATTGGCCTCGGCAACGGCCGTAAAGGCCTGGATCAGGCCGATGATCGTGCCGAGCAGGCCAAGCAGCGTGGCGATGTTGGCAAAGGTCGCCAGGTAGTGCGTGCGGCTTTCCAGACGCGGCATCACCTCCATCAGGCTTTCTTCCATCGCCTTCTCGATGTCATCGCGCCGTGTGGTGGTCCGGCTGCGGTCCAGGCCGTAGGTCAGGATCGAACCGATCGCGGCATTCGATTTGGAGGTAACGCTGGCAGCCTCGGAAAATTTTCCCGCCTGGATGAACGGCGTGATCTTCTTCCACAGCGCCTGATTGCTCACCGCCGTCTTTGAAAGATACACATAGCGCTCGATCGCCACGGCCAGCCCGACAGCAAATACCAGCGCAATCGGGTACATGAAGAACCCGCCGCTCTGCAAAAAGGTGACTATCGATGTATACGTTTCCATGGTCTCCGGATCTCCTTATGAACCCAATTTGCCGAACTCAATTTGTCGGACGCGGCGGCTCCACGTCATAGAGTTGATGGAAGTAGCGCGTCTGTCGTCGAAACACTTCACGGTCTACGGGTGCGAGGACTTCCTCGACCAGGCTGTTGACTGGCCGGCCGGCAAGCTCTGCCATGGCCGCATCCTTCCAGGGCACGATGTACATGACCTTGGGCAGCTCCTGGTTGCCGCGGATGGCCGTGGCATCCAGGTCAAGCGCTGTCGCCTTTGACGAAGGAGCCGCCGTTGCCGGCTCTTCGGCGCCGGCACTGCCGGCCATCAGCAACGCGCACAGCAGAAAGACAGTCTTGCCTGCCCGCATCCGCTTCACGTTGCGCCCTCCGCCCTCGCCGTTGTGGGCGTCGCGGAGACGCGGCGCCGGAGATCGGCAATCCACCGTTCGACTTCCGCAGTGCCGTCATCTGGTTCGAGACTGAGGTACTGCTGGTAATTCTCCAGCGCAAGCTCGGGTCGCTGGACGTAGAGGTCATAAAGGATGGCAAGGTTGTAGTAGGCCAGCGCGTAACCTGGCTCCAGCGTGATCGCCTTCAGGTACGCCTGCTCGGCTTCCCGGAACTGACCCTGCTGCCGGTACAGCACACCGAGGCCATTCCACACCGGGGCGCAACTCGTGCAAACGGCGCCTGCTTTCGTGAAATAGTCACGCGCCGCAGTTTCGTCACCCTGGCGCATGCGCAGCAGCGCGAGATTCAGCAGCGGACCTGCGAGCTCCGGATGTTCGGCACTGAAAGCCTGCAATGCGCTTTCGGCTGCGGCGTCATCTCCGCTCTGCACGATGGCAAGCGCCGCCGAGTAGTCCGCCATCAGCTCCGGCGTCGGGCCCGGGACTGCAACGGCCGATGCGTTTCCTGCCGGGTGTTCGCCACCGGCAAGACTGCAGCCAGCGCTCAGCAACACCGCAAGAATGGCAGCCGCCCTAGTCAATCCGTGTAATGACATCTTCGCTCCTTTCGGTTCGCGACCAGCGCGCCGGAACCATCACTGCAAGGCGCGCGTAGCTCGCCCGTACCCATTCGTCATACACGCCATCGCCGGCCCGTTCGGCGTTGACGCGATAGAGATCGATGGCTTTTTCCTCGAAGGGGAAGGCCTGCTCTTCAAGCAGCACGTCGTATTGCTCCGACTCGTCCGCATCCAGGCCCTTTGGCCGTTCCGAGGCCAGCAGGTCGCGGCTCAGCTGGTAGTAGAGGTCGGCCGTTTCAAAAGTCGCTGCCGTGGTGACCTGTGCGACGCCATAGTCGGCAGCCTGTCCATAGGCCTGCAGTGCCTGCTCCATGCGGATCTTTTTCAGCTTGAGGCTCTTGTCCAGTGGCGCGGTCAGCACCACGGCGTTGAAGGCATCACGCAGTGGCCTGGCAAGTTCGATGGCACTGCTCGCTGCCAGGAAGCGGCTCCGGTCGTTGCGCTCCGCGCCCATTTCACGATCCGCTTTCACGATGGCTTCGAGCCAGCGCTTGCGGGTTGGCCAGTCACCGTCTGCCGCGGCGAGATCAGCCAGTTTGAGCCGTGCCTCCAGCGCTTCGCGCGCCGGCGCCGGGAAACGCGTGACGAGCGCGGTGTAGACCCGCGCCTCGCCGTCGTGCTGACCTGCAGCCGCATACAGCTCCGCCGCCTGCCATAGCGCAGACCTCTGCACATCCGCGGTTTCATTCGCGCTGCCGGCGATGCGCTCATATTCAGCCGCAGCCTCCGCACCGCGCCCGCCTTCGCGCAGTGCAACCGCCAGCTTGGCCGTGACATCGCTGTTGAAACGGTGTTCTGGAAACTCCAGACGAAAGCGCTGCAGGAGTTCCACCGACTCGTCCCAGCGCTCGCTGGTCAGGAGCAGCGTCGCGGCATCAAAGAGCGCACTCGGGCGGATGTCAGCATCCGGCGCAGCAGCATCGATACGCAGGAAATCAGCCACCGCCGCATCCACATCGCCATCGGCCCGGGCAAGTTCCGCCTGACGATAGATCGAAGCCGCGATCCGGCCTTCCACTTCGCGTCCGGCAGCCGGATCCGCTGCCAGGCCCCGCAAACGGACATAGGCGGACTCCGCACCGGCATAGTTGGCGAGATCGAACTGTGCGTGACCCATGACGGTCCATGCGACACGTTCGAGTTCCGGAGTGACCGGCGGCTGCATGGTGACCACCAGACCGGCGACCTGGGCAGCCCGCTCGGGCTGTTGACTGGCGTAGAGCTGTTCGGCGACGTTGGTGAGTACCGCACCGGCCTGCGGGTGGGCAGGAAAATCACCTGCAAAGCGCAGTGCCTGCTCGATGTGTCCGGCGTGCCAGGCGAGCTGTGCGTCACCGGCAAGCCGCTTTTCATGTTCGCTCGAGGCCAGCAGCGCGGCATAGCCCGCCTCTGCCGATTTTTCCTGCCGTCCATAGTCATAGGCTGCGTGCAGATAGGCGTCACGCGCAGCGTCGAAATGCTGCGCCTCAAAGAGCAGTTCACCGAGCAGGAAGCTGCGCTCGGCCGATTGCGGGTCATCAGGGAAGTAGGCGAGCGATAGCCGGTACCAGCCGGCAGCCCGTTCATAGTCAGCCGGCAACTTGCTGCGCTGGGCAAGCGCATGATCGTACTGCGCAAGATCGCCCAGGTGCAGTTTCAGCTGCGCGACGAGTTGCGGGTAATCGGCGGCATTGCGCCCCTGCCAGAACGGCGCATCGAGTCCGTAGGTCGCAACGTATCGTTGCTTGGCCTCAAGCACGAGATCCGGGAACTTGCCACGCGTATAGGCATCGATCGCAGCCTGCAGCAGGTTCGGCGCCTGGGCATTGACCGGATCGCGTGCCACGAATGCCGCGTAGCTTTCAGCCGCATCCTGGAAACGCTCCTTGTCCAGGTAGAGGTCACCCAGCGCCGTGTACAGCAGGTAGGTCCAGGCCGGGTCACCGTAATCTGCCAGTGCAGGCGGAATGGAATCCGCGCCATCGAGCCAGGACAGGCTGATGCTGACCACCCGCAGCGTGTCGTCGAGCAGCTCACGCTCGGGCCGGCTCATCGCCTGAATCTGCAAGTCGGGAGCAGTGGCACTGCTGTTCAGCCGACGATCGATCAGGCCCAGGAAGGCAGTGAGTCCCTCCTCGTAACGGCTTTGCTTGAAGAGCGCCCAGCCATATTTGTAGAGCGACTGCTCGTAGAAGGGCGACTGCGGACCGCTGGCAAGCACCGCCGCATAGGCCTGCTCCGCCCCGGCATAGTTCTGCCGTATCGAATAGGTCTCACCACGACGGAACTGGGCTTCGTCGCCATGCACTGCAGACGGTGCCTCGAGAACAAGGCGGTCCAGCATGGCGAGAGCTTCGTCGCCACGGCCCGCGCCCTCCAGGGCCCGGGCAAGCTGATAGATGACTTCGCTGCGCTGTTCTCCTGAAAGCGCTGTTTCCGTGTCACGCATTTCGAGCAGCTGGCCATACAGGCTGATGGCTTCCTCGTAATTGCCGGTGCCGGCACCAGCCTGCTCCGCGGAACTCTCCTGCTCGACCGCCGCATCCAGATTCAGGTCGGCAAGGCGGCGCATGGCTTCGGCGCGCATGCTCGCCGGCCCGGTATCCAGAGCGAGAAAGCGACGGTATTCCTGCATCGCCTGCGCGGTACTGTCGACGGGCGGCAGGCCGGTACGGATGTCGAGCGGTTTTGCCTTCAGGCTGCCGATGGTCTGCCGGTCGGCCTCCGGCGTTCTGGTCGCAAACGGCCAGAGACCGCCAGCCAGCGTCACCCCGAGCATCAGTGCGGCGGTGGCGCTCATGGGGCAGGACCTGCGACCGGAGCGCTACGCGCGGAAGAGGCCGCGCGATCGTAGATCGTCGCCAGCGCAAACCGCGCCTGTACGCGATAGCTGAGGAGCCGCTCACGCTGTTCGTTGAGTACATCAGTCGCCATCGCCTGCAGCCGCTGCTCTTCGGCGTTGCGGTCACGCGCCAGCACCGCCTGCATCCGGCTGATGCGCGGGGCAAGACCGGCGATACGCTCAGCGAAGCGATCCAGCTCTGCCGGCGTGTCCTGCCAGGCCGCCACGCCCGATGCATGGGCGGACTGCGCCCTGGCCAGCAACGCGTCGATCCGGGCGAGGTTGCGCTGCTGCTGCCACAGTCGATATTGATAATCGCGGTCCAGATCCCAGCTCAGCACACCCTTCAGGAGGCGATAGCGTTCGCGGGCATCGCCGGCAGCTTCGTCCGCCAGGACCGGGCTTGCCCCGACTGCTTCGAGACGCTGCCAGCGATCGAGCTCTTCAGTTGTCGCCAGTCCGGCAACATCGCGTGACTCTGCAACCTGCTCAAGATGAGCCGCCAGCACATCACGCCGCGCCTGCAACTCATCGATGCCAGCCTGGTCGAGCCCGGCGGCAACGCGACCCTGGCGCTGCGCATAAGCCATGCGCCGCGTCGCCACCATCTGCTCGAAGGCTGCGAGCTTCGACTGCCACTCATCGAGGTTGGCTGAAAGGGCCGCCAGGTCACGCACATTGCGCAGGCCTTCCTGAAAGCTGTGCCGCGCCACCAGGTCATACAGATAACGGGTTTCAACGCTGTCGGGCAGCGCATCGAGCTGCCAGTACCAGCGGCCGATCCGTGCATCATCGGCGCTGAGCATGGCGGGTACCAGCTGGCCGGAGCGGCTGCCTGCAATCGCGGCATCGAGCTTGCCGATCTCGGCATCGTAGGCATCCAGTGCAGCCTGGTAACCGGCCGCCGCCTCGCTGTGCGCATCGAGCCTCGCCCAGGCATAGGGAATCGCGAGCAGAGACTCCTGCACCGCGCTGTCAAGCAGATCGCGGTCGCGCAATTCGAGCCACGGTGTCAACGCGGCACGGTAGTCCTGCGCCGCTGCATCCGCCCACCCGGCGCCGAGCAGCGCCTTCGCGGAGAAGGGTCCGTTCAGGCGTACTCGCGCAAGTACCGGGCGAGCCTCGCTGTCGCGACCCTGCTGCAGATAGAGGTAACCGAGCGCGAGATTGGCCTTGTCACGCAGGTCGCGCAGTTCGGCAGTATCGGCTGAGCTGCGGCCCAGCTGATCGAGCTGGCGAATCGCATCTTCCGGCCGATCAAGCCGCACCAGCGCCACGCCCAGGTTGTAGCGCGCGTAGGCCACCCAGCTTTCCGGGCCCCGCCAGCCGTCCAGCAAGGCAACCGCTGCGTCAAAACGACCGAGCGCGAGATACGCCTGGGCCTTGAGCATCGGCAGTTCGGCCTCCAGGCTTTCGGGAAGTTCACCGGAGATCCGCTCGAAAGCCTGCAGTGCTTCGGGATACAGGCTGCGCTGGTACCGCACCTTGCCCAGATAGAACCATGCCCGGTTGCGCACCTCCGCTTCAGTTGAATCCTGCAACAGACGGCTGAAGATCTGTTCGGCACGGATGTGCTGACCGTAATGCAGATAGAGTCCACCGAGCAGCAGCTCGGATTCGGCCTCATGATTGCCGACACGGCCCGCGTCACGGGCAACCAGCAGGTGGGTCAGCGCATCGAAGTGCTCATCCTGGTAGAACTGGAACAGGACCTCGCCATAGTAAAGATCGCGCACCACAGAGCCACTCACCGGCTCCGCCGCAGACACCGCAGCGCTGCCTGCAAGGAGCAGCAAGGCGATCAGGCCGCGCAGACTGGATCGCCTGCGGCCCGGGTCCGGGATACTGTCGCGAATGCAGGGCACAGCAGCTCCCTACTCCCACTCGCGAACCACGAACTCGGGTTGCTGGGCGCTCTGCCGGTCGGAAATACGCAGCTCGACAAACTTGGCGCCTACGCCCTTTTCGACTTTCAGTGTGGCGCCGCGCCGGTAGTCACGCGCGTGCGGCCCCTGACCGGTGAAAACGGCGGTCAGTTCATGCTCACCGGTCTTGAGATTGCCCAGATACAGGCGATGGACACCACCGCGCAGCAGTGCCTTCAGCTCGCGCTCGGTATACAGGTAGTTGCTGATCGGCTTGTCATCGATCTTCAGCTGCACGGAATCAAGCGCAAAGAACTCGCCGACATCCATAGACACGAAAACCGCGACCTGCGTGTTGGCGGGAAACAGAAGTTCCTCCTCCAGCATGAACAGCTCGCGGTTCAGGTCCAGCACATCATCCTTCAGCGTCTGCATCTCGGTGTCGACGCCGGAAACGGCAGCCACCGGCACGGCGGCCGGAGCGACAGTCTCGCTGGCGTGTGCCGCCCTCGCGGCCAGTGCGCCACCCAGCAGCATCGCAGTCAGGCAGATGTTCATGGTCAGACGGTTCATCGCATTACTCCGCATCGGTCAGCAGCATTCATTCCAGAATCAGGGCAGCCAGTTCATCGGCAAAGGTCACGGCGTCTTCGGCGCGGTAGCCGGCATGCACTTGCCGGACAGTGCCGTGCGGGTCGACGAGCACGGCGAAGGGAAGGACGGAAGGGTCGTACTCGCGGACGACCGACTGATCGGCGTCGTGCAGCACGGTGATGTTGAGGCGCCCGGCGGTTTCCCGCGCGGCCTGGTCATCCGGATCGATATTGACGGCGAGGATGCGCAGATTCGCGTCGCCATAGCGCTTCTGCAACTCGCTGAGCATGCTCAACTGCTCAGTACACCGGTTGCACCACTGCGCCCAGAAGCTGATCAGCACGACCTGGCCGCGATACTCCGACAGGCGCAGATTCGCGCCGGCGATACTCTTGAGTGCAAAATCAGGCGCTGGTTGGCCGGCAAGACCCGAGCTTGCCGGCACCGCGACTGGCAGAAGCAGCGCGGCGAGCGCCAGGACACGGCAGTTCCGGCGCATGAACGTACGCAGCGCAGCGCTTCTGCTGCGCATCTGTCCGTGCTGCCGACCCATGATCTTCAAAGCCTGTCTCCGCGAAACCAGCACAGCGCTGGCGCTCACACGCAGACAAGGGAAACAGCTGAAGGCAGCGGGAACGCATGACGCAGCTCCAAAGAACTGCGTTGAAGTTCGGCAGCCCCGCTGTCCTGGGTGCAACTCGCAGCATGCGAGGCACCGTTAGACCGGTGGCTTTGCGTCCCCGCCTTTCAGCGGGTTTGCCTTTGTCGCCCGGGAATGGTGACGATTTGACGGAAGGAATCCTGCGACTTCGCTCACGTTAGACAGATTGCCGGCTGAAACCGGCGCGCTTATGTCAAAGCCACGGTGTCAGGGCCTGCCCGCGAGGCGAAACATCCGGTAGTACTCGCTGCTCTCGGTGCCCCAGCGCACCACTCCGCTATCGTCGACGAACTGCCCCCAGAACTGGTATTCGTCCGGCCGGATGACGACTGCATCGCGCGCATAAAGCGTGGTTTTCAGACCCTCGCTGTACAGGGTGCAGACCCGCTCCTGCATGACGCCGGAAACCTCAGTTCCCGCGGCATTGGCAGTCAGCACGAAATCACAGCCCGGTTTCACCTCGACGTCGGCCATCGTGACCTGCTGCAGCAACTCCGGCTGCTGATACGCGTTCTTCCACCGCTCGCCGTCCCTGAAATTCAGTTCGCGCTGCACCAGCTTGCCAGTCTGCGGATCGGTGAAGTACTGCAGCAGACCGATACGGATCAGCGATGGCGGGCTGAAGCTGCCATCCACAGAAGCGTGTTGATAAACCAGGTAACCGTTGATGCCCGGAATCGCTGCTGTCAACGGTGCGAAGAACTGGTAAAGCTGGCGGTGAATCTGTTCCGGTGGCAACTTCCGCGCCAGGTCGCTCTCGAACTGGGCCGCGTTGCTGTACCGGCCGTGTACCCAGGCGCGCACCAGCTCGAGCGTCCGCGCTGCATCGGCACTGCCGGGCGAGGAATCCGCGCTGACCGACGCCATGGCGCCGAGCATCAGACCCAGGAAGAGCACGATCCGGTTGCGCATGTTCGGGATACCCCAATAGACTGATGTCAAGATCGATTATAGACACGGCGCGTACCGGTATCAGGAAAAAGCAGACATGAACACGGGCTCCAGCCAACTGTTGCAAATGCTCGCCCTTCTGCTGTTGTCCGTCGGCAGCAGTCAGGCCGGCAGTGATCGGACCAGCAGCGAAAACAAGGTGCTGGTTTTCGGCGGCACCGGGCAACTGGGTTCGGCCATCGTCCGCGAACTGGTAGGGGCCGGCCATCCGGTTGCGGTGTTCGTCCGCCCTTCCTCCGACCGCGGTCGTCTGGATGGTCTTGCAGTCAGCTATGTCGCCGGCGACATTCTCGATGCCGCCCAGGTCATGGCTGCTTTTGACGGCAAGGATATCCGGACCGTAGTCGATGCGACGGCACGCGGCAGTGCCGACGATGAGTTCTACCCCACGGCGATGGCGCACATCATCGCCGGCGCAAAAGCCGGCGGCGTCCAGCAGATCATCCTGGAGGGCTCCGTCGGCGCCGGTGACAACGTGAAACAGTTTCCGCAGGCCAATTTTGGCCGGATGCGCTCGACCCTCGCTGCCAAGGGGCGCGCGGAACAATTGCTGATCGACAGCGGTATCGGCTACACGATCATCCGCAACGGCATACTGCTTTCGGCGGATCAGCCGCCAACGCGCAGTGCCCGCCTCAGCACCGATCAGCGCCTGATGAGAAAAATCACGCGTACAGACCTGGCGATACTGACCGTGCGGTGCGTGGGCAACCCGGACTATATGAATGGCATCTGGCATGCCGTCGACGACAGCCTCGATGTACCGCCGCAGTATCGATAAATAGTACCTTATAACTATTACACAAGGTATTGTTATCTAAGCGCTTATTGTCGCTACTTCCTGATCAATACTTGCTGCCGTCACACCGTCTGCAACGCGCTGTGCACAAGCCTCGACCAGCGTCCGCAGCGGTACTGACAACGCCGCCCCTGCGCTGAGCAGCGCCAGGCTGCAGCGATCAACGGGGAAACCCTGTGCCTCGATCTCCGCAGGCGTGATACCAATCAGCAGCACATCACAGCTGGAATCAAGCAACAGGCCGCGTACCCGATCAGCCAGCGCAGCCGGGGGCGCGAAGCGCTCCTGGCCGGCGAGCAGCGTCCGCCGGCTGTCAGTCACGCCCGTGCATGCCCCCTTCGCCTGCAATGCATCGCCTGCCTGCATCAGCAGCTGCTCGTCGCCACCGATCAGCACGACCGTGGGGATGCGGCCATCGCAGCCCGGCGGGAACCGTGCCTGCAGGATCTGCACCGCGCGCTCATCGGAAGAAAAGCCGGGCGTGGCATTGATCTCGATGACGGCGCAATCGACCTCGCGCCAGGAGCGACTGATGTCCGGCGTCATGAAGTCGATACCGGCCGCATCCAGATGGAAGCAGCGTGCCAGCGATTCCGCCATCTCGCGGTTATCCGGATGGATCTCTGCCGTGCAGTCCCTCAGTGTTCCACCACGAGAGATGTTCGCGGTACTGCGCAGCGCCACCTGCGTGCCAGCTGCGGGCCGATCCTCTGCACTGAAGCCCTGCTTCGCCAGCAGCCCCTGCATATCGGCATCCAGCGTCAGCTCCACGGCAGCACCGTCTCGTGCAGATTTCCTGCGCCGCTCATTCTCCGCATCGATCAGCTCCCTGATCGACCGCCTGCCATCACCGGCGACCCGCGGCGGCGCCAGGCATGAGGCCCAGATCAACCTGCCACCGATCACGGTCAGCCGATGGTCGTCACCGGAGACATGCCGCTCGATCATAACGCTGCCCGATGCAACCCGGTTGGCCGTCTCGAAAGCCGCTTCCAGCTCGTGATCGCTGCTGACCTGCGCGGTCACACCCTCGCCTTGCCGGCCGACATTGGGCTTGATGACCACGGGAAATCCGGTTTTCTGCACATGCAGGCGCGCGTCGGCAAGGCTGCTGACCGGCGCGGCCCCGGCGCCAGGAAATCCCAGTTGTACGATCAGCTGGCTTGCCAGCAACTTGTTGCGCGCCAGATTGAATCCGCTCAGCGAGTCCCGGTGACTGGCCGCCACGAAACCGTGCAGGCCGGCCCGCCCCTGCCCATAGAGCCAGATGCGTGAACCGGGCGACACCGGGTAGACCGGAATGCCCCGCGCACGCGCGACGCGCATCAGTGCCCGGGTTGTCTGGTCCGGTTGGCGCAACAGCAGCATCGATGCGAGCATCTGCATACGTGCCTCTATCGGCTGCAAATCGACGGCGCGTCCACCCGCTTCATTGAAAAATGCGGTAGCGAGTTCCAGACCGACCTCAAGCGCCATCATGCTCGCCTGGATATCGTAATAGCCAAGCAGAATCCGGCAGACATCACCGTTCAGACGCTGGATCTGCAGGTCCAGGCCGAGCCGGCCATGCAGGTCCTGCAGGGCGCTCGCCAGCACCGCCGCGAGTTGCGCAAAACTCACGTTTCCCGGCGGCAGAACGACGCGGCGCATCAGTGCGCGCGGAATGAAGCTCGCGAGTTTTTCGGCCAGCGCTTTGGCCGGCATGACGGCCTCGACCGGCTCCGGGAACTCTGCGGCTACGGCCGCAAATGGTGCGACAAGACTCGGACCATGGAATACCGTGTATTTGACCCGCAGTACATCCGTCATGCCGTTTCCAGCTGCTGACGCAGTCCGAGCATGGCGCGCACCTGCGCACAAGTCGCCAGCGGCCGCTCGAACTCCTGGCTGATCCGTACCAGGCGCTGTACCAGTTCGACGTTGGTAGCCAGGCGACTACGCCCGGCGTCGTAGTGGATGTTGTCCTCCAGGCCGACACGCACGTTGCCACCGGCAAGAATCGCCGCAACGTTCATCGGCAACTGGAATGAACCAAGACCCGCAGCAGACCAGACCGAATCCTCCGGCAGCGCGGCGACCAGGTGCGAGAGATCACCGATCGTTGCCGCGGCCGTATTGAGGTTGCCGAGCAGCAGATTGAAATACTTCGTGCCGCTGAGTATGCCGTGGCGCTCGAGATACCTGGCCAGATTGATCATGCCGCTGTCGAATATCTCGAGCTCGGGCTTGATGTCGTTTTCACGCATGCACATCGCCAGACGCTCGATGGTGTGGATGGCGTTGCTGCTCGGCCCGGTGAGGAAGTTCAGAGAACCGAGCGTCAGGCTGGCCATGTCCGGCTTGGCCGCACCCTTCAACAGCAGTACTTCGCTGCGTCGCTCGAACTCCGGCCAGTTGCGGCCGCTGGTCGTCACGCAGCAGACAAGTTCCGGGCGCTCGCGGCGGATGCCGGTGAGGATGCGCTCGAAGTACCGGGTATCGGAGGTCGGCCGGCCGGTTGCCTCGTCACGGGCGTGCAGGTGAACCATCTGCGCGCCGGCATCTGCCACCGCAATCGCATCGCGGACGATCTCGTCCACGCTCAATGGTACATGCGGTGTGCTGGCGCGGGTCGGGATCATCCCCGTCGGGCAGACATTGATGATCAGCGGCGGCCAGGGCGACAGCGGATGCGGCGAGTAACGCTGCATGTGGGCTTCACGGCGCGCCTCCCAAGCATCCCGTTCGCCCATGTACCGCACCAGATCCATGCGGATCGTGGTCCAGTGATCCACATGCTCGAGACCGAAGGAATGGATCTTCTTCAGCCGGCCGATTTCAAGGTAACCAAAATGCTTCTTGTACCAGGCGATCGTGTCGGGAATATCGGCGTTGGTGAGCACGGTCTGTGCACCGAGCTCGTACATCGCCTCAAGGCGGGCTATTTGCAGCGCCTTGCCGATACCGAGACCCGACAGCTCCGGATTGACACCAAGCAGCGTCGTCTTGCCCTCGGTCGGGGACAGCATCGTATAACCGGCTGCGCCGACAACCTTTCCGTCGAGTTTCGCGACGAAGAAGCGATCGATATCGAGCGCCGGCATTTCCGCCGAAGGCACATGATGCATGTTGAAGAAACGCATGACCTCCAGGATGGCCGGAAGGTCAGCGGGACAGGCCTTTTCGATGGTGTACTGCATGCGCGGATTCTTGCAGACTGCAGCGGGCAAATGCCAGCCTGCCTTTTTTCCGGCCTGTCAGGTGGTCAGTCGGCGGAAAGCGCCGAAGAAAATCGCACCTTGCGCCCGGCGTCGATGATCACCGCCGCATAGCCGGGCGTCGCCTCGATCAGGGCCAGGCCGCGTTCAACGCCCAGCACGAAGACGCTGGTGGAAAGGCCATCGGTAAGGGTCGCATCAGGACCGACGATGGTCACGCTGCGCACGCCAGCCACCGGCTTGCCGCTCTTCGGGTCGAGGATATGGTGGTAGCGGACACCGTCTTCCTCGAAGAAACGCTCATAGTCACCGGAGGTCGAGATGGCTTCATCATCGAGCGCCAGGCGCGTCACCCACCTCGACCCGTCGTCCGGATCACGGATGCCGACCACCCAGGGCTTTCCGCGCCGGTCACCCAGCAGACGCGTATCGCCGCCCGCATTGACCAGCGCATTTGTCACGCCGGCCTTGCGCAGCAGCGCCACCACCTGCTCGCAGGCGTAGCCCTTGGCGATGCCGCCCAGGTTGATGCGCGTCCCCGGTCGCGTGAAACGGATTGTCGATTTGCCTGCATCGAGCAGGACATGCCGGTAGTCGATGGCAGCAAGATTTTTCGCAATGACAGTCTCTGCCGGCCGCTCATGCGCGCGAAAGTCATAGAGATAGCCGACGCTGTCGTAGGTGATGTCGAAGGCCCCGCCGGTCTGCACGGACAGCTCGAGCGAACGACGCACGAGGTCAAACAGTTCAGCCGACACGACCACCGGTGCAGTAGCGGCTTCGCGATTCACCGCCGATATCTCCGAGGTCTCGCGGTAGGTGCTCATGCCCGCTTCGATGCGGTCGAACTCGGCCATGCCGGCGGCGATGAGCTGTCGGGCCTGCGGCTCGTCGTCCATCCACAGCTGGATCTCGACGCGGGTACCCATCTTGTCCTGCTGCTCGCCAAACCATGCCGCGCTGACCGACAGCGGGAGAAATACGGCGAACAGGCCAACAAGCCCGAAAATGTCGCGTGGACCAGGGACTGCAAACACGGGCGCAGGGCCTCTATGATCAGGGGGCAGGGATTGAAGGATAGGATAACCAAAGCTCCTCCCGGTAGCCCTCTCCACTGGCGGACTGCATCAGGTAGCCGTCCATTCGAGCGGCAGGTAGACCGGCGAACCGCCTATAGCTGAATGAGAGTGTTGTCTTCGTCCCGGGAAAGTTCGAGCGCGCAGTCGATCAGGGCCAGATGACTGTAGGCCTGGGGAAAGTTGCCGAGCTGCCGCCGGGTGCTGAAATCCAGGTCCTCGCTATAGAGTCCGTGCGCGTTTCCCGCACGCAGCAACGACTCGAACAGGGTCCGCGCCTCGTCGCGTCGGCCGACAGACGCAAGCGCCTTGACGAGCCAGAATGAGCACACGGTGAAAGCGCTCTTGGGGACGCCGAAGTCGTCCTGATTCCGGTAGCGGAACATCAGTCCGTCGATGCACAGTTCTTCCTGCGTTCTTTCGACGGTCGCGATGAATCTCGGGTCCGTCGGAGCCAGAAAGCCGTATTCGGCCATCAGCAGGTTGGCGGCGTCGAGGTCGGCGGAACCGTAGGACTGTACAAACGCCCCCTTCTCCGCATTCCAGCCACGGGCGCAGATGTCGTCGTGGACCTCCTTGAGCAGCGGCCGCATCCGGTCCGCCCATGTGTGCTTGCCGAGAAGCTCTGCAATCTTTATGGACCGGTCGATGGCAACCCAGCAAAGCACCTTGGAGAACACGAAATGGCGCTTCTCGCCACGAATCTCCCAGATACCGCGATCCGCGTCCTGCCAGGCTGCGGAAACATTCCGGATGATTGAGCGGACGCGTGTCCAGACCCTGTCGAGGGATTCCGGGGTGCGCTGGCGCAGCGTCAGGTCCTGATAGAAAACATCCATCACCACACCAAAGATATCGTGCTGTTCCTGGGTGAACGCCGCATTGCCAATTCGCACGGGCCGGGAACCCTGGTAGCCGGAAAGGTGCTCCAGCACCTTCTCGGTCAGGTTCCTTTCACCCCGCAAGCCGTACATGATCTGGAGGGCATCGTTTTTTGTTGGC
The DNA here is from genome assembly GCA_024234935.1 of Chromatiales bacterium. Classification (NCBI taxonomy): domain Bacteria; kingdom Pseudomonadati; phylum Pseudomonadota; class Gammaproteobacteria; order Chromatiales; species Chromatiales bacterium. The sequence goes on along the minus strand of JACKNI010000004.1, from coordinate 163,205 downwards.
ACGGTCCGCAATAGCCAGTCGATGAACCGTGCGGCCATCTGTGGATGACCAATCCGCTGCAGCACCTCGACCGTCATCGACGCGTCGCGTAGCCAGCAGAAACGGTAGTCCCAGTTGCGCTCTTCGCCGATCGTTTCGGGCAGCGATGTGGTTGCTGCGGCAAGGAACGCACCCGTGGGACCGAACTGCAGCATCTTCAGCACGAGCGCACTGCGCATTACCTCAGACCGGTACTGCACCGGAAGGTGAGTCCGGGCCGACCAGAGCATCCAGTAGGCCCGCGTGCGCTGAAGCATGAGTTCGACCAGGTCGCCATCGGGAACCTGGACCTTGTCGTGATAACTGAGGAACAGGAAACGATCCTGGTCCAGTATCGTTTCGCGGCCCGAGAGCACCGCATCGTGATCCATGTCTGTCCACAGATAGGCTGATTCATAGGCCAGCCCGTGCTCACCCATCCGTTCGGACATCGCCTTCAGAAATCCGGGCTGGCGAACCACACGCGTCTCGCCGCGGGCATAGTCGAGCCTGGGGTCGTAGACCACGCGAATCCGCGGACTCCCGTGCACCAGCCGGATCCTCCGCACCACGTCCGGTGCCACGTCATGTTCCGCACCGGCCCGGCCATCAGTCGTGTAGCGGGGCATGAAGTCCACGACCTCAAACGCCCCCTCATCGCCGGCATAGCTCGTCACAAGGACGTTGGTATTGCGCTCGAATGCCTGGCCGGTAACCCGGCCTGCCAACATCTCGATCCGGAACGAACCGCCCTTGTCCGCGTCGAGTATCGCGGCGAACACCGTTCCCGAGTCGAAGTCGGGCAGGCAGCAGAAAACGATATCCCCCCGGGCATCGATCAGCGCACAGGTGCGGCCATTGCCAATCATGCCGAGGTGATAGTCGTCGGCGAGTCGGGCCGGGTCGATGGTCATGTACTCACCTCTTCGGGTCCAGTTCCTGAATTCAGTGCGCTGCGGAGCTCCGTGAGGAGCATGCGCAAGCCGGTGAGGTCGGTCCGGTAGCGCGCCCGAGTCGAACCCTTGCCAACACGTACCGAGATGAATTCGACACCGTCTGGCTCCAGGGCAATCATTGTCTCGTCCGTTGCATCGTCACCCGCCACCAGGGCGATATCACAACCCTGGTGCCTGATGAGAAACCGGACTGCCGCGCCCTTGCTGACCAGGAGGCTCGAGACTTCGACGATCTTCTGGCCATGGTGGACGACCACCGGCAAATTGGCAGCCAGAGCCGTCAGCTCGTGCATCAGTCCCCTCGCCCGCCAGAGCCCGAACTCGGGATCGGCCTGGCGATAGTGCCAGACGAGGGCAGATTGCTTTTCCTCGACGTGCGTGCCGGGCGTCAGCAGCGAGGCCTGCTCGAGGTGGTCGCGGACCGCACTCTTCCACTCATTGCTCACGGCATTGAACAGCGCCCACTCACCGCTGCCACCATCCAGCCACTGATAGCCATGCTCGGCAACGAGCGTAACGCCAAGCCCACCGAGATGCTGCTCGAGAAAACCCGGTGTCCGGCCGCTGACAACGGTAACGGACACGCGGTCGCTGCTGGCGAGGTCGGCCAGCAGGGGCCGTAGCTCTGCATCCGGCACGGCATCATCGGGAATATCGACGAAGCCCCGAAGCGTACCGTCATAATCGAGGAACAGGCCCAGCTTTTGTCCGGCGTGCACCTGGGCCGCCAGCATTGCCGCCAGTGGTTTCAACTCCATGACCGGCACACGTTCGTTCCGCGCGGGCACCTCGCCAAGCTCACGCAGGAACCGGCGCGCCCAGACGCTGCAATCCTGCTTCCGCAGACGCTCCTGCATCATGCCGATGCGCAGGCGACGCTCGTCGTCGGGCATGTCCAGCGCCCGGCCTATGGCGGCCACCACGCCGTCGACATCGTGGGGGTTCACCTGCAAGGCATGCGACAGCTCCTGTGCAGCGCCCGCAAATTCGCTCAGGATCAGGACCCCCGGCCGGACTGCCAGATCCTCGTGCTGACAGTCCACGAACTCCTTGGCGACGAGATTCATGCCGTCCCGCAACGGGGTTACCAGGCACACCTCGGCAAGCGCATAGAAGGCAGCAAGGTCCACAACCGGAAAACTCCTGTGGAGGAGCTGGACCGGGGCATGGCCCATCCTGCCGAACTCGCCGTTTATTGCCCCGACCTCGCGCTGGACCTGCTCTGTCAGTGCGTCGTACTCCTGCACACCCCGACGGGACGGCACGGCGACGAGTACGAAGAGGACGTCGGCGCGCTTGTCGGGGTTCTGCTCAAGGAACTTGCGCATGGCCGCCAGCTTTTCCGGCAATCCCTTTGTGTAGTCGAGGCGCTCCACATTGAGGATCAGACGCTTGCCACCGAGATCCGCCCGGTGTCGGGCCAGGATTTCCGGAAAGTCGATGCGGCGCATGGCACGGTCAAAACCGGCGTGATCGTGGCCGATCGGATAGACGCCCAGGCGGATCTCCCGGCCGTTGTGCCACATGCCTTCGGTCTCGGTCTCGAGGCCGATCACCCGCAGCAGCGATGAGCGGAAGTGGCGGAGGTAGTTATAGGTATGGAAACCGATCACATCCGCACCGAGGACGCCCTCGAGCAACGCCACCCGGTCGGGCAGCACACGAAAGATCTCGCTGGTGCAGAACGGCGTGTGCAGGAAGAAACCGATGCGCAGGCCCTTCTGCTGGCCCCGAAGCATCGCCGGAAGCAGAAACAGGTGGTAGTCGTGAATCCAGACCAGGTCACCCTCGTCGGCGACTTCCAGTATCGCGTCGGCAAACTTGCGGTTGACTCGCTGGTAGGCGTTCCACCAGTCTTTCGAGAATGTGGCCCGCTCGACCATGTAGTGCAGCAGCGGCCACAGGGTGGCATTGGCATAGCCCTCGTAGAAGCCGGCGACATCATCCCTGTTCAGGAATACGGGGACGAAGCCTTCGCGGCGCGCACTGGCTCGCACTGCTTCCGGGTCTTCCAGGTCTTCTGCGGCAGCACCGGTCCAGCCTGCCCAGACCTGCTCGCAGTCCGGGTCTGCGCCCCGAAGGGCGGACACCAGACCGCCAGCTGTTCGCGTCACCGTGCCGTCGGCAGCGAACACCACGGGCAGCCGATTGGAAACCATGATCAGCTTGGCCATATTCAGGCACACCGTACCCGAATATGCCGCGAACCCCAAAACCACAGCCGGTCAGACCATGGACAAGGAGCCGTCTCGGACGCGCTAGAACCAGAGCGAAACGAAGAACTGCAGGACGTTGGCGTCGAACTCATAAAGTGGCTCGGCACCGACCGCACCACCGCTGCTGACATCGCGGAAATCGTCATAGCTGTAGGTGTAGTGATCGAAAAACAGATTCACCGTACTGCGCAGCGGGCGGTCGCCCGCCCTGTCGAGCCAGGTATAGCTCAGGCCGATGTGCGGACCGTAGCTCTGGAACTTGCTCAGCTCCTTGTCGCGGCCCATGTAGTTCTGCGCATCGGCATAGGGAAACAGGTCTGAATAGAAGTCCGCGGCGTTCTGGCTGTAGAAGCGGTAACGGACATCAACCATCCACCGGTCACGCCAGGGCTGCACGTAGCCGATATCGACCGTATGCGCGTCTATACCCCAGTCGTCCGTGAAGAAGCGGTACCCGCCCGACACGGCAGCCCGGTATGGCAGGTGATAGCGGGCACGGATCGCCACGGCATTGCTGGCGCGGGTCCGTGGATAGACCTCGCCCTGCCAGCCATATCCGCTGGCCTCGTTGATATCGACGTACCGGACCTGGCGATACGGGTTATTCAGATAGCCCTCGTCTGCGATCGCCTCATAGTTGAGACTCATCAGCAGGTTCCTGGTCAGTACCTGGGTGATACCCGCCCGGTAGGCATGCCGCTTGATCTGGCCGGCGAATACCGGATCGCCGCGCTTGCTGACATCATCGGAGCCGCTGCCATAACCCAGGGTGATGGTAGTCAGGCCGTTGAAGATGTCCTGGCTGATCGAAAGGTTCAGCGTATCGGCACTGTAGTCGTTCTCGTCACTGTTACTGAAACCCACACTCAGCGTGGTGTCTTCATGCAGGTAATCGACACCGAGCCCCCATTGGGTGCGCTCTTCTGAATACTTGCTGGCGGTGGTAAGAACGTCGATCGATGCGCTGCTGATGCTGTCCACATAGTAGCTGGCCGATACGGACACCTTCTCGTTGACGGACTTTCGCACCAGGAGCGATGGCCCGTCGATCTCCACGCCGCCACCGTCGTAATAGTGATAGAGCGCATCGGCGCGCTCCTCGGGCAGCACACCGGCAAACGCCGCGCCCGCGGAAAGTATCAGCAGCATGCCGGTGCGCCACATCATCTAGTTACACCCGCAGCCGCCACCGGCGCTGCCGGTCGCACCGCGCGCCGATTCGCGCGCTTCATGAACATGATCGAGATAGCTTGAAGATACCGGATCGCGGTCGAAACTCATCACCGGATCGGCCAGCCGGTCGCGCTCGTAGGGTTTTACCCATGGCTCCACCCCGCTGCATCCGGCCAGCAACATGGCGCCCATCAGGAACGCGGCCAGCGACATTCTCATGTCCGCTCCCGGATCAGCTGGCGGATCACATCCTGGTAACGGCTTTCGTCACCTGGCTGGTAACCCTGATGAATGAAGCGGACGTTGCCCTTGCGATCGACGATCACGGTGCTCGGCATCGCCGCCACATCGTAGAGCTTGCTGACCTGGTTGGCCGGATCCAGCAGCACCGGAAACGTGACCGGCACATCGCCGAGGAATGCCTCCATCTGCGTCGTGTCTTCCTCGACATTGACGCCGAGCATGGTAAAGCCGAGCGGCGCATACTTCTTCTGGATCTGTTCGAGCAGCGGCATTTCCTTGCGGCAGGGGCCGCACCATGTCGCCCAGAAATTGATCAGCACGACCTGTCCGCGCAAGGCAGACAGCGACACGCGCTGACCGCCGCGGGACGGCAGACTGAAATCAGCCGCCGGGCCTGCGGCCTGATCCGCCGACAAGACCACAGGCAGCAGCACGCCCGACAGGCATGCCACCAGCATCAGACGCCGCATGTTTCCGTGCATGCTCATCTCAGAAGAACCAGCTCAGGCCGAGGGTGAACTCGATGTTATGCGTGGTCTTGTCCTCACCGCTGATGTCATCATCGAACAGGTGATCGCGCACATCGAAGTGCAGGCCGATGGCATCCGTAAGCAGTATCCGGTAGCCGCCGCCGAAGCTCAGCGTAAACATGTCTTCGTTGTGAAAGGTGGTGTTGCCGGCACCGGCAAGCACATAGAAAGCCGAATTGAAGGCGTGGTTCCTGCCGATGAATACCTCGCCCGGCAGCAGGTTGTAGCCCAGCGACAGGTCGTAATACTTGTACTTGCGATCGCTGCCAAATGACAGGTCGTAGTTGCCGAGGATCTCGGCACTCGTCTGGTCCACATCGCCGGTCTGCGCCAGGGTCGCCTCGGCAAACAGGCCCTCTGTTATGTGGTAGGCAAGACGCGCACCGATGACCGAATTGGTGCCGAAATCCTCCACGCTCAGCATGCCGTAATAGCCGGTGACTTCGAAGTCTTCGCTGTCGATCTTCGGCGGCGACACCTCGCGGCGCTCGATACGCGGATCGATGACCGGCGAGGATGCGTTTGCATCTTCTGCAGGCTCACGCGACCGTCCCAGCAACGAGCAGCCAGCCGTGGCGGCCAGCAGCAGGGACAGTGCGGCTGCCCTCAGAAGAAGAAGGTGAATCCGGCTTTCCATTCGTCCAGTTCCTCATTGTCGTCACGACTGGTAAATGTCAGGTAGCTCGAGTATTCGGCACGAAACATGAAACGCTTCGTCACGTAAAGGCGCGCGCCCAGCCCCACGTGTCCGACCTGGTCAGTACGGTCTTCGGTACTCACCAGGGTCGCTTTCGGGTTGATCTGGATGATTCCCGTACCGAGCATGGCAAAGGGCGAAATGCGCCACGCCGGAAATGGCTGATGGACGATATCGACCGTCGCCAGCCAGCCGTCGGAAAAATCCCCGCTCACATCGCCCACCCTGGCCTCCACCGACAGGTTGCGGGTCAGGTGATAACCGGTGTAAACGGATATCACGCTCGCACCATCCAGATCGCCGAGCCCGACGCCGGCTTCCCAGCGGCGGGCCTTGTAATCATCGACATCCGGGTCATCGATCTTCGTCGCCGAACCGGCTGTATCCAGCGTGGCTCTCATCTCCGCCAGCTTCACCCAGCCCCGGACACCCCGGTCTGTCTGCACCTGAAACCAGTCGGTGCGTCGCTTGAGCACTTCAATGTGCTGACCGCGGTCAACGACATGAAACACCGGGAAACCCCGCCCCGGCCCCGTGTGGAGTTCGAGAAAAGGCTCGGCAACCACGGCCTCATAGTGAGCCGTTTTTGCATAAGCGGGTGTGACGAAGGGCAAGAAAACCAGCATCACCATGACGACTACTGTGCGCATCGGGGTTTCCTGCGAACCTAGTTCAGGGGTGCCTGGAACGGATCGTTGTAGTACTGCGCACCGATATCCACCCACTCGGAGATCAGCCGCAGTTCCGCCGGCGACAGCCGGCCCGCATGCGTGCCACCAGACGCGAAGATGTTGAAGAATCGCGGTGAATTGCGCGCACCCGCGGTGGACAGCGAGGGGCTGACCGGCACCGGACTGAATACCGGATCACCGGTGACCGGATCGACACCCGTCTGGACCAGCCGGTCGGCGAGCGCACCGCCGGCGATTTCCTGCTCGTTATCGCCGGAGAGCAGCTCGCGGTAGGCCTTGAAGTGGTCTGCATTGATATCCGACGGACCATCCGAGAGGTCGAGCTGGGCAGCCGGCACCTGCACGGCACCGAGCGTGCTGACTGGCGCATGGCAGTTCGTGCAGGTGTCATCGCTGAGCACCGTGACACCGTCGCCCGCCAGTGTCTGACGGAGCTTGCTCCACAGGGGGTGTATATGCGCTTCGTAGTTGATCGTGATCCGGCAGTGCGGCGCCCAGTTGTCGAGGCAATCGGCGCTGGTCGGTATCGGCGTAGTGAGGTCCGTATAGCGGTAGGCGAAGCCCGTATCGGCGGGACGGCCAGCCGCAACGGGATCCGTCCAGATGTCGTCGTAGACGACGTCCTCGTCCAGTGCGATCAGCTGGCAGTTGGTCGCACAGCTTATGCGCTTTTTGACCTGCGCCATGGTCTCGCCGAAATCGGCAAAGAACGCACTGCTGGTGTTCGGGAAGGGCTGACCGTCGGCCGCAGCGCCGCTCCATGCGCTCGCAAAAGCGTCTTGCCGCCCGTGCGATACGGGATTTTGCGTCGAGTGGCAGCCGTTGCAGGCCAGTACCTCACCGGGACGGAGCTGCAGCCAGTTCTGATGTCGCGCCGTGATGCGCCGCCCGTCGACATCCAGCACCGAAAGTGCAATCGGCACATTGGCAGGCACCCGCACCACGACCGAACCGTCGGGTTCGACCGGCGCATAACCGAGAATCTCGCGCATGCCCTGCGCAGCGCTGACGCCGAAAGCGCTGTTGTCGAAGTCACGGACTTCACGATCAGGCAGGGCCACCGCCTTTTCGACGCGCAGAAAGCGCGCCTGCCGCTGGACCGCCGTGGTCTGTGCCGGATCGGCCAGCGCCCGGATATTCACCGAAGCCGTACCGTCAAGATCGTAGACGCTGCGGATATCGACAAGACCCTGCTCCTGCGCGACGAGATCCGGATCGAGCTGACCGGTCGATGCCTTGTCGAAGATCACCGGGGGCAGCGCGCGCGGCTGTGCCGCCACGATGTCGCTGATCAGCAGATTTTCCGTCGGCGAGAACACCGGCAACTGGGTTCCGGCAACCGGATCAAAGATCCACACGCCATACAGCGGGAAGGCGGAACGGGCGCCCGGCGCAGCCAGCGCCGACTCGGTACAGGGCACGATGCGGTCATCAACGTCCAGCAGCCGGCACGGGCTCCAGACCGCGAACATCCGCCCGGTACCATCCCAGAGCGGAAACGCAGCACCAAATTCACCGCCGGGTGAGATGCCGGCATCGGTGCGCACATCGTTGACGACGGTGCGGGTCTGCGCCGGCCCGCTCAGCAGGCCCGCATTCACGGCAACGGGCTGCAGGTTTTCCACGAAGTTTGCCGCGTCGATGCTGACCAGGTCACCGCCGCCATCATCCGCCTGAAAAGGCCGGATGACAGAGAGAATTCGCCCATCCGGCATCTCGCGCGGTTGCGAAAACTGGATGGTCGCACCATCGGTGCCGGTCTCGTGACTGCGCGCGCCGTAATAGAGTTCAAGGCCCGTGCCGTCAGGGTTCATGCGATACAGGTTCATCTCGCTATTGGCCGCTGCATTGTCCCAGCGGCTGAACAGGATCTGCCCGTTGGCAAGCACCGAGGGATCCAGGTCATGGCTCTGATTGAAGGAAATCTGGTGGATGTCGCTGCCATCGGCATTCATGACATGCAACACGAAGGCCGGCTCATTGCGGTCTTCATCCTGCGCATCAAACTGCTGCTTGCCTTCGTCGATCAGCACCGCCTTCGATTGCCGCTGGCGCGTGGATGAAAAGACGATGCGGCCATCGGGCAGATACGCCGGCGCAATATCGTGCCCGGCCTCTGCAGTGAGATCCGAACTGATCACCCGGCGCAGGGTGTCGCCGGCGAAGTTGTACTCCCAGATGTTCCAGGTGGGCTGGTCTTCTTCGTCAGCGCCGGCCACGAAAGGACCGCGCATCGCAAAGATGAGCGTCGCACCGTCCCAGGACACTTCAGGATCGCGGACGTCATACAGCCCGCTTCCCTGCGTTATGCGTTCGGTAATGTTGCGCTCGACAGCCGTGACTGCCGCGCGCTCGCGCACATAGAGATCGGCACCGATATCGAAGCGCCGCAGTTCGCGCAGATCAGAGCCCTGCAGCACACCCTGGGCGTTGACGGGCAGCGGACGCTTGACGTAGGCGATCGGCACATCGACCACCACCGGGTCAGGCTTCTGTTCGCCCCCGACGCCACCGCCGCCGCAGGCCGCAAGGCCAAAGGCCACGGCGATCCACAGCAATACACTGCGGGCGGACAATTTCCGTCCGCTCAATGGAACATTTCGCGTACCTGCAACCATCACCATCCCTGTCACAGCCTGCCCAAAGGCCGTGTGTGCATCTGACCTGATGCGCAGCGCCCAATCGCCTGCCAGCTAACCTAATGCAAAGCGAATTGAACGAACTGTTAAGGCGGTCACAGAAGACCGGGCCGCTGATAACGATAAATGCCCAACGGCGTGCAATGCGCCGCGTTACCGGGATGGGCACAAGGTGGTTACTACGCAACGAGGACGGCGCAGCGCCGTCACGTCGAAGCCAGGATCTCTGCGGCCGTTAAGCCGGCTGACTGCAATTGCAGTGTTGGCGGTCCTGGGCCAGGCGGCCATCGCGGGGCCGCGCGAGCAGGCCTGGCGCATGCACGAGCGGCTCACGGGCGTACCGCCCGACGCGACCGTACTGGAAAACATGCGGGCCGATATCGCCGGTGGCAACGCCACCGCTGCCGCGCAACTGGCAATGGATAACAGTGCCTTCTACAACGTGACACTCAAGAATTTCGTTGCGCCCTGGACCAATGAGGAACAGAGCGTTTTCGTACCGCTCAACGATTACACCGCCACCGTGATCGGCATGGTGCGCGACGATGTGCCCTTCAATACCCTGCTCTCGGCAAACCTCGTTTACATCGGCTCGGGGTCCGGAATACCGGCCTACTCGCCGACCAACAACGACCATTACCAGGCGCTTGAAGACCAGAACGTCGATCTGAAGCAGCGCCTGACTGCCACGACCCAGACCGCCGTGAGCGGCCTGCCGGATTCTGCCGCGGCCGGAATCCTGACCACACGCGCCGCAGCTGCGGCCTTCTTCGAGGCCGGCACCAACCGCGCCATGTTCCGCTTCACGATGCTCAACCACCTGTGCCGCGACATGGAACAGGTACTCGACACCAGCGGCATCCCCGACCGCATCCGTCAGGACGTATCGCGGAGCCCTGGCGGAGACAGCCGGATCTTTCTCAACAACTGCATCGGCTGCCACACCGGCATGGATCCGATGACCCAGGCCTTCGCCTACTACAACTTCGATGCCGCGCAGGGGCGGCTGGTCTATACACCCGGCCAGGTACAGCCCAAGTACTACAACAACGACACGACCTTCAGATACGGGTACCGGACACCGAACGACGACTGGGCAAACTACTGGCGCCACGGACAGAACCGGGTGCTCGGCTGGGATCCGAACCGCAGCGGCAGCGGCACAGGCGCAAAGACCATGGGCGAGGAACTCGCCAACAGCACCGCGTTCGCCCGCTGTCAGGTGGAGAAAGTATTCCGCAACGTCTGCCTCAGGTCGCCGGTGGATGGCACTGACCGGGCACAGATCGATTCGATGGTCACTTCCTTCCGTGCGGGTGGTTATCGCCTGAAGCAGGTGTTCGCCGAATCCGCCACCTACTGCATGGGCAATTGAGCGGGGAACTCACGGGTGAACATGAAACCGATCCTCGCTGTACTGCTCGCGACGCTGCTCACCGGCTGCGGCGGCGGCTCCAGCACACAGCAGAAGGCGCCGAGCAGCCTGCCACCGCCGGTCACCTACTCCGGTCCGGCTGCGCAGACCGCAGACATCCTCCATTTCCAGAACTCGCTGTGGGCGAACGTCCGCAACGGCGGTGTGGCGCGTTGCGCGGGCTGCCATGGCGTCACGCAGAATCCGCTGTTCGCCCGCGACGACGACGTCAACCTCGCCTGGGAAGCGGCCGATCCGCTCATCAACCGGAATGATCCAGGCAGCTCGCGGATCGTGCAGAAGATGGCCAGCGGGCATAACTGCTGGCTGGGCAGCAACCAGGGTGCGGTGCAGGCCTGCGCCACGACCATGCAGGCCTGGGTGGAAGCCTGGCTGGATGGCAGCGGCACCGGTGGCACGCGGCAAATACAACTGGTCGCGCCGCCCGATCATGAGGTTGGCCAGAGCCGCAACTTTCCGGCTGATTCGGCAGGCTACGCCGCCAATGTCTGGCCGCTCACCCGGCAGTACTGTGCCGGGTGCCACGACTCGTCCGCTGCCACGCGCCAGTCGCCATTCTTCGCCGATGCAGACGTGGACAGCGCCTATCTCGCGGTGAAGACCAAGATCGATCTGGACGATCCGGACCAGTCACGGCTCGTCCTGCGTCTGCGCAACGAATTCCACAACTGCTGGAACGACTGCGCGGCCAACGCCACGACGATGGAAAACGCGATCCGCGCCTGGGCCCAGCAAATTCCGCCGACAGAAGTTGATCCGTCGCTGGTAATCAGCAAGGCGCTGACCATGTACCAGGGCACGGTGGCGAGCGGCGGCAGCCGTTACGAAGGGAGCCAGATCGCGCTCTGGGAATTCAAGGAGGCCAGCGGCAGCACGGCATACGACACCAGCGGCGTGCAGCCGGCGATCAACCTCAGCCTGTCGGGCGACATCCGCTGGGTCGGCGGCTGGGGCATCGACATACACAGCGGCAAGGCGCAGGGCTCGACGACGGCCAGCCGCAAACTCCGCGACCTGATCACCGCAACCGGGCAATACAGCGTTGAAGCCTGGGCAGCACCTGCCAACGTCAACCAGGAAGACACACGAATCGTCAGCTACTCGGCCGGTCCCACGGCGCGCAATTTCACGCTGGGACAGACACTCTACAGCTACGATTTTCTCCATCGCAGCAGCACCACCGACGCAAACGGCGCACCGATACTGCAGACCGCCGCCGCCGATGAAGACGCACAGGCCACCCTGCAGCACGTCGTGCTGACCTTCGACCCGGTCAACGGCCGGCATGTGTACGTGAACGGCGTCGACACGCAGGACGCAGACCCGGTCGCGGGTGGCACGCTCGGCGACTGGGACGATACCTTTGCGCTGGTGCTTGGCAATGAGCCTTCCGGAGACCGGCAATGGCGCGGTGTGCTCCGCCTCGCGGCGATCCATAACCGTGCGCTCACCGCGACCCAGGTACAGCAGAACTTCGATGCCGGTGTGGGCGAGCGTTTCTATCTGCTCTTCAATGTCAGCACGCAGGTGGGTGCCGCGGGCAGCTACATCATGTTCGAGGTCAGCCAGTTCGACAGTTACAGCTACCTGTTCTACCGGCCCACCTTCATCAATCTCAACGCCGACTGGCAGCCATCCGGCAGCATCCCGGTGCGCGGCCTGCTGATCGGTGCCAATGGCGTCGAGGTACCCGTCAGCCAGGCCTGGGGCAACATGAACGAGTCGGTCAGCACCGCAAACGGCTATGCGCCGGACACCGGTCAGGTCCTGTCCAGCCTCGGTACGGTGGTGCCACTGGAGAAAGGTCCGGATGCGGACGAGTTCTTCCTGAGCTTTGCCCAACTCGGCGGCAGCAGCAATGTGCGCGTTGAACCTGCGCCGCTCACGCCGCCGCCGCCTGCAGACGGCGAGCTGCAGCCCGACATCGGCGTGAAAACCTTTGACGAGATCAACGCCAGCATGGCGACGATCACCGGCGTCGCACCGACCACGCCGGCGGTCAGGGCAACCTACGCACTGGTCCGCCAGCAGCTGCCGGCGATCGACGATGTCTCGGCCGTACTTGCCTCGCACCAGGTGGGGATCGCGCAGCTGGCCATCGAGTACTGCAACGCGCTGGTCAATGACACGAGCCTGCGTGCTTCGATATTCCCCGGCTTCAACTTCAGCACCCCGGCCAACCAGGCTTTCGACACGCCCGGCGAACGCGACCTGATCTTCGTCCCGCTGCTCCGCCGGTCGATGGGTACCGGGCTGCTCAGCCAGCCTGACGAGTCGAACGTGCGCCTGGAACTCGACAACCTGACCACCACGCTTGCCAGTTGCGGCGGCAGCTGTGCCGCCGACCGGACTGCCACGGTGGTCAAGTCGGCATGTGCCGCAGCGGTTGGCAGTGCCGTAACCCTGGTGCAGTAGTCGCACCGAAGCAGAGCCGACCGAGGCAAAGGTATGTCACGAAAAAGCAGGAATTACTTCGCGCCCCAGCGGCATCCGGACCACGCGCGGCCCATTACGCGCCGGCAGCTGATCGCGCAGGGCTTCATGGCGGGAACCGCTACGGTACTCGGCGGCGGCGTGCTCAGCCTGTTTGCGAATCCGCGCGCTGCCTATGCCGCGCTTGCACCCGATCTTGAAGCACTGAAAGCGTCCTGTGGCATCGCGGTGCAGGGCGCGGGCAAGATTCCCTTCATCTGTTTCGACCTGGCCGGCGGCGCGAATATGGCGGGCTCGAATGTGCTGGTCGGCGGCGCCGGCGGACAGCTCGACTTTCTCTCCAGCGCGGGGTACAGCAAGCTCGGCCTGCCCGGCGACATGATTCCGCCGGTGATCAACCCGGTCACGCAGCAGGACCATGTCGACCAGAGCATGGGCCTCGCCTTTCACAGCGACAGCGCCTTTCTGCGCGGCATGCAGGGAAGCATGAGCGCGGGAACCGCGGCAAGCATCAACGGTGCGGTCATCCCCGCACGTTCGGAAAACGACACCGGCAACAACCCGCACAGCCCGCTGTACGGCATTGCTCGCATCGGCGCGGACGGTTCACTGCTGAAGCTGGTGGGCTCACGCAACAGCGATTCAGGCGGCAACTCGGTGGCACCCATGGCCATGGTCAACGCCGCGGACCGGCCGACCAAGATCGACCGGCCCAGCGATGTTACCGGCCTCGTCGATACCGGACAGCTCGTCGGCCTGCTCGGCCAGGCCGATGCCGTCGCGGTACTCGAATCAATCCAGCGCATCAGCGCGATGAAGCTGCAGCGGGTCAGCACCGGACTCAACATGCCGGATCCGGGCAATCCCGCCGTCACGCGCGATGCGGTGATCAAGGATCTGGTGAGTTGCGGCTACGTCAAATCGGCTGATATTGCCGACCGCTTCGGCAACCCCTCCAGCCTCAATCCGTCCATCGACCCGCTGATCGTCGGCAACAGCGGCATCTTCACGCAGAACGAATACGACAGCGACGATGAGTTCAGAAAGACGGCCTCGGTGATGAAACTGGTGGTCAACGGATTTGCGGGCGCCGGTTGCGTCACGATGGGCGGCTACGACTATCACGGTGGCCGTCGCGCTGAAGGCGAAGTGAAGGATTTCCGCGCCGGGCGCTGCATGGGAGCCTGCCTGGAATATGCCGCCCGCGTCGGTGTGCCACTGATGCTCTATGTGTACAGCGACGGTTCGCTTTCCAGCGATGGCAGCATCGACAACACGGTGAACGGCCGCGGCAAGGGCGAGTGGACCAGCGACAACCAGACCACCGCCGCCTCCTTCTTCCTGGTCTACAACCCCGGCGGCCGCGCGACACTGCTGGGCGGCACATCGGAACAGCAGGCGAGGCATCAGCAGCTGGGCTATTTCCGCAGCGACGCATCGGTAGAGACTGCCGCGACGCCCGCGGCCAACAACGTCAATCTGCTGGTCGAAACCGTACTGCTCAATTACATGGCGCTGCACGGGCAGCAGGGCAACTTCGCGAGCCTGTTCCCCGGTCACGGCCTCGGCAACAGCGCCCTGCGCGATTCGCTGACCGCCTTTGCACCAATCGTCAACGGCACGATCCCTTAAGGCGTTTCCGATGCCATAAGAAGTCGCCGACGAGCACGGAGGCCTCGTTGCCGAACGCGAATAGGACGTTCAACGCCCATGTTGCCGGCCGTGTAGCCGTCCGGCGCGGCACCGGCGAATCGCACCAACCGTGGCCGATGGCTCGGGCACGCTGGGCGTGCTCAGTTGAGGTCGAACTCTTCCTGCCCCGGCGGGCCGCGGGCGCGGTGTGCTGTGGTCAGGTCAGCCGCTGAGCCGCTCGCCGGCTTTGTTGGCTCCAGGTACGCAAGGATCCGCCCGATGACTTGCGGGTCCTCGATACTGGCAATGATCCTGACCTTCCCGCCACAGCGCTCACACCGCTCGATATACAATCGCTCGGGCAACACTTGGGGGCAATGAGTCGTGGTAGGCCGACCGTTACGATACATTTACTTTCGCCTGAATCAGTCCCTCAACTCGATGCAACGGGATCGCGGGATCCGCCCAGCGAGTATGGGGTCCGCTGTGATCACGCTCATGACGGTGGTTTACGGGACATATGTACAAGGCGCAGTGGCGCTGGTCCAATACCTCCTCGATTCACGCTACTTGTTTCGAGAATTCGCTGGCGTTCTCGCAATTGGCACATTCGTCGGGCTGTTCACCGCACAGTACCTGTACCTGGCAACCCCGAGTCGCCATTTTCAGATTCTCGCTGAGTTCGCCAGCAGTCCGTCTCGCGAACGCTGGTGGCTTACGTTCTTATTGCTGGTGTAGTTCATCGGTGGAGCAACGTGCGCGTCTGTCGCACTTCATTATCGTGATCAGGGCTGAGGGGGGCGAAATCTGGAGGGACGTCAACGAGGTTCTCCCGCCACTTCAATGAAACCCTGGAAAAGTGAATCAACCTATATCACTAAGTGCTATAGTAGTGCTTCAATGCTGAGCAGCGGCCATGCAGACCTTTAAAGCCAGGGCCTTCGCCAAGTGGGCAAGAGGCGAGGGTCTTGGCGATGCGGCGCTTGCTACTGCCGTGGCTGAGATAGAGCGAGGCCTGATCGATGCCCATTTGGGTGGTCAGGTGGTCAAGAAACGGGTGGCCTTTCCGGGCCGCGGGAAGCGCGGCAGCGCCCGGACCTTGGTTGCCTTCAAGCAAGGTGACAAGGCGTTTTTCATTTACGGCTTTGCCAAGAACGAACGCGGCAACGTCAGTGAAAAGGAACTGCAGGCGTTGAAGTTGTTGGCGAAGGAGTTGCTGGGCTACACAGCAACGTCGTTAGGCAAGGCGCTGAAGGCCGGCGAACTGATTGAGATCAAGGAGGATGATGATGGCTAGGAAGATCCTGGATACGGTGTACAAGACGGCAGAAGGCTTGCGCGATGCCGGTGTCATGAGCGCCAAGACCATGCGCGAGTTCGATGCTCTCTGCCTGCCGCCGATCCGAAACTTGAGTGCTGCACAAATCAGACGCCTGCGCATGCGGAACAAGGCCAGTCAGGCGGTGTTCGCGGCCTACCTGAATACGAGTGCATCCACTGTGCAGAAATGGGAGCAAGGCCAGAAGAAGCCCAACGGTCCGTCGTTGAAACTCCTGAACCTCGTTAACGACAAGGGCCTGGCGGCACTCGGCGAATAGGACGTTCAAAGCCCCTGTTGCCGACAGTGTAGCCGCACGGCGAGAAGCCGGCGACCCTCGGTAACCCGTGGCCCAGTGCTGTAGCAGCCGGTTGCGCCGCGGGAAATTCAGGCCTGCGGGCGGGATTCTCGCCGTGCGGGATGCCGAGGACACAGCCGCCCACTGCGCGCCCGTAGCTCGGGCACGCTGGGCGTGCTCAGTTGAGATCGAACTCCCGCTGCCCCGGCGGGCCGCGGGCGCGGTGTGCTGTGGTGAGGTCAGCCGCTGAGCCGCTCGCCGGCTTTGTTTGCTCCAGGTGCGCAAGGATCCGCCCGATGACTTGCGGGTCAACTCCATTTTCCGGGCGGTGACTACGCCACGCTGATCGCATCAATCACCGGCAGACTCTGGCCACGTGGCAACGCGGTGACGTTTGTACCCGGCCACGGCCCGACCTCGACTTTCGGGCAGGAGCGGCAAGGCAATCCCTTTGTGGGTGACCGGGCGCTGGCGGCTGCGGGACGCAGGTAGGCTTGACTGGAAGTAGTCAACCCAAATGGCGCAGAATAAGCCGCCGACACATACCTTCAGGGCCGTTTTCCATGAACGCCAATACCCGCACCCTGATCGACAAACTCCAGCGTCTCCCGCCTGAGCGCCAGGCCGAAGTCGCCGACTTTGTGGACTTCCTGGAGAAGCGCGACGCCGAGGAGCGCTCGGAGGCTGCGCGCCGGCTGGGCGATGCGTTCAAGCGACTCGATGCCATCGACGAGCCGCCGATGAGCAGTGAGGAGATTCAGGCCGAGATCGACGCCGTGCGTGCCGAGCGCCGTGCCCGTGCGGATCGTCGCTGACACCAACACCATCCTCTCGGGGCTGCTCTGGCAGGGTCCACCACGTCAGATCATCAACCGCGCGCGGGCCGGCGACATCACACTGCACACCAGTCTCGTCCTGCTTGCCGAACTCGCCGAGGTCATCGGTCGCAGCAAATTCACCCGGCGCATTCAGTCTGTCCAGCTCTCGGCTGCCGGCCTCGTTGCTGATTATCAGCACCTGGCTGTCCTTGTTGACCCGCAACCACTCGCAGCGCCCACCAGTCGCGACGCCGACGACGACCATGTGCTCGCCTGTGCGCTCGCTGCCGGTGCCTCACTCATCGTTTCCGGCGACCGCGACCTACTGGACATCGGCACATTCCACCAGATCCGCATTCTGCCCGCCCACGAAGCGCTCGCGATCATCACCACCGGTCGCAACTGACTTCCCGGGCGCAAGCTTAAGCACGCATTCGTCGTCGTATTGCTACGCTTGCGCTGAAACTGGTTGAAACCGTGCTGCTCAACTACGTGGCGCTGCACGGGCAGCAGGGCAACTTCGCCGGCCTGTTCCCCGGTCACGGCCTCGGCAACAGCGCCCTGCGCGATTCGCTGACCGCCTTTGCACCGATCGTGAACGGCTCAATCACCTAGAGCCTTTCCGATGCCATAATCAGCGGATGTCATCTCCCGCGCTCGCAGCCTACCTCGCCTGTCCCCGCTGCGAGCAGCCGCTCCGGCACTACCCGGACCGCAGCTGGGGCTGCGGTGCCTGCGGGATCAACTTCCCGTCGCTGGCCGATGTGCCCTGCCTGTTCGCCGAACCCGCCGCCACACTGACGGAGTGGCGCGGGAAACTGCAATTCACACTCGAAAAACTCGGCAAGGAAGCCATGGAACTGCAGGCCGAGCTGCAGAATCCCCGGCTGCGGCCGCTGACCCGCGATCGTCTGAACCTTCTCAACCGGGCGACTGTCGACCAGATCAGGCGCCTGCGCGAACTGCTCACGCCGCTCGCGGTTCACCAGGCGCAGGGCACGCTTGCCACTCATATGGCCCTGCAGACCCGGTTGCCCGGCGACCAGGGCCTGACCACGTACTACCCGAATATCCATCGCGACTGGGCCTGGGGCGATAAGGAAAACGAAGCGGCACTCAGGCTGGTCGGCGGGGCACTGCCGGGACGGGATTCCGTCGATGGCCTGCTGGTGCTTGGCTCGGGTGCGGGCCGGCTCGCCTACGATCTGCATCAGGAGTATGCAGTCGGCCTCACGCTGGCACTGGATTTCAATCCGCTGCTCGCACTGATCGCACGCCGCGCCACAGCCGGTGAAGCGACCGAACTCTGGGAGTTCCCGCTCGCGCCACGCACGCTGGCAGAGCACGCTGTACTGCGCGAGCTGGTCGCACCGGAACCGGTGCGCGAGGGTTTTCATCTGGTACTCGGCGATGCACTGCGTCCGCCGCTTTCTGCCGGCAGCTTCGACGTGATCGTCACACCCTGGGTCGTGGACATCCTGCCGGAAGACTTCCGCATACTTGCCGTGCGGCTGAACAACCTGCTGAAGCCCGGTGGTCGCTGGATCTGTTTCGGCTCGCTCAGCTTCGCCCAGGCCCTGGCCAGCCAGCGATACAGTCTCGAGGAAACACTCGCCATCGTGATGGACACCGGCTTTGCCGAACCGGACGTCCGCGAGGACGACATTCCTTATATGTGCTCGCCAGCCAGCCGGCACGGTCGGCTGGAGAATGTCATCACCATCGTTGCCGACAAGACGCGCTCGGAGCCGCAACCGGCCCGCCATCGCGCATTGCCCGACTGGCTGATCAGCGGGACACAGCCGGTACCGCTGCTGCCGGCCTTTGAACTGCAGACCATGACGACCCGTATCTATGCCTTCATCATGGGCATGATCGACGGGCGCCGTTCGATCCGCGACATGGCGAAGCTGCTCGCCGACCAGCGCCTGATGAGCCGTGATGAAGCCGAGCCGGCGGTGCGCAACTTCCTGATCAGGATGCACGAGGACAGTCAGCGCCCACCCGGGCTGTGATCCGTCCGGAGGCTAGTCGCTCGCCTGGATCCCGGCCTTCAGCGGCAGGCGCAGCTGCACCTCCGCGCCGCCGAGCGCCGAGCGCCTGATTTCGACGCTGCCGCGATACAGGCCGACGATTTCCCGCACGACCGCGAGGCCGATGCCCTGGCCGGGAACATCACCGCGCTGCTCGACACGAATGCCGCGACCGAGCACCGCGGCAGCCTGTTCGTCGGGAATGCCGGGACCATCATCGGCCACGGTGACCAGCAATGCATCGCTGCCGCGCATGGCCACCGTCACCACGATGCGGCTCGCACACCATTTCCAGGCATTGTCGAGCAGGTTGCCGAAGATCTCGTAGAGATCACCCTGCTCGGCCGGATAGCTCGCACCTTCCGGAATCTGCAACTCGCAAGTCACCACCTTGTCGCGATGAATCCTGCGCAGACTGCTGACGATGTCCTCGAGTGGCGGCGCAAGCGCAACAGCGCGCGCAGCGAGGCTGCGCGGCCCGGAGGCAGCAGCCCGCCGCAACTGGTAGTCGACGACACTTTGCATGCGGTCGATCTGTGCACGGAGCGTCGCCGCGTCGGGCTGACCACCGCCGAGTTCGGTGCGCACAACGGCCAGCGGGGTTTTCAGGCTGTGCGCCAGGTCATCCATCGTGGTCCGATAGCGATCCATGCGCTGTCGCTCGGAACCGAGCAGTGTGTTGAGACCCCGGGTCACGCCTTCCAGTTCGCGCGGATAGTCGGCACTGAAGGCTTCCTGCCCGCCCGCCTCGATCGCCGCGATTTCATCCGACATGCGCCGCAGCGGCCGCAGCGCAAAGCGGATTGCCAGCCACAGCGCCGCGAGCAGCACGAACATGACGCCGGAGAACCAGCCGAGCAGCTGCTGCCGGAAGCGATCGAGCTGCGCTTCGTAGCCAGCCAGATCAGCCGCCGCAAAGACCTGGAACGCCGGCGTGGCCGTCGGGCCGAGTTCCCAGTTGATGCCAAGTCCGAACAACAGGACTTCGCTGCCGTCCGGCAGCAGGCGCCGGCTGACCGTGCGCTCGCCGGCCTTCAGCGTCGCACCCGGCGCAAGCTCCAGCCCGACAGCCGAGGGTGAACGCCACAGCGGCAGGCCGGAGGCATCGAGAATCTCGCTGTAAAGTCCGGATCCCGGATTGCGCAGCCGCGGTTCCAGCAGGCGCGTCGGCACCGACAGGTTGCCCGCCTCGTCGGGTTCGGCCGCACCGATCAGCGCCAGCACCTGCACTTCGAGCTGATCGCCTAGCGCCGCTTCGGCGCTGCGCCTGAACACCACGTCGAGGACGGCAATCGTGATGCCAAATGCGGTGAGAAGCATGACCGCCGTAATCACCAGCAGACTGGTACTCAAGGAAGCCCGACGGCGCGACACCCGGGATTCGCCTCAGTCCGGTTCCGGCGGGCGCGGCATCCGGTAGCCCAGCCCGCGGACGGTTTCGATGAGGCCAAGCTTGCGCTCCGGATCGAGTTTGTTGCGCAGGCGGGTCAGCAGCACCTCCACCACATTGCTGTCACGCTCGTCGTCCTGGTCATAGAGCTGGTCGGTAAGTTGTGCCTTGCTCACCACCTGACCTGCGCGCATGACCAGAATCTCGAGCAGCCGGTACTCAAAGGCCGTGAGCGTCACCACCTGGTCATCGACACGCACTTCGCGGGCCTGCGTATTCATCGCCACCGGACCCGCACGCAGCACCGGTTGCGCGTGTCCGGCGGCACGGCGCAGGAGGGCATTGATGCGCGCCTTGAGTTCATCGATGTTGAAAGGCTTGACGACGTAATCGTCGGCACCGGCATTCAGGCCCTTGACCTTGTCCTGCCAGTGCTCACGCGCGGTGAGAATCACGACCGGAAATGTGTGCCTGGCAGCACGCAGGCGGGTGATCAGCTCGACACCCGAACGATCCGGCAGACCGAGATCGACGATCGCAAGCTGCACGGCAAATTCGGCGGCAAAGTACTCGGCCTCGCTCGCCGTTCCGGCCTCATCAACCGTGAAACCCGCCGCACGCAGCTGCGCCGCCAGTGACTGGCGCAGCGCGGCATCATCCTCAACGATCAGCAGGCGCATCGGCAGCTCCTCAGTGCATCGCACCGGTGGTCGCATCGACCCGGTACTCGCGTACCCGGCCATCGGCAGTCAGCACGCGGATCCGGTACACCGCGCGTCCGCCCTGCTCATAGCGGTCGGCGCGCACCACCTTGCCACCGCTGCGTTCCCTGACCAGCGCCACGGCCGCATCCTTGCTCATCACCGCACGCGGTACGGCCGGGGCTTCTTCAGCGCTATCGCGCTTCCGGTCCGCGCCCCCCGGCTTCGCGGCGTCTGCCGGCACTGTCGCCAGCAAGCCGGCCAGCAGGATGAGCAGCAGTGGTGTACGGACCGGAAATGACATGTGGAGCATTGTCGGAGCTGATCCGGATGCTGGCAATGGCAGCAGAATGAGCCCCTGCACTGAACCCGTACTGAATTTCCGCGGACTGGCAATGCGCCGGTCGATCAGGCAACCTTGCCGCCGGCTCTCCATCAGCAGACCAGCCATGCGCACTCTCGACAAGCTGTTCAAACAAAACCGCGACTGGGTCGCATCTGTTCGCCGGGAGGATCCGCAGTTTTTTGCCCAGCTGGCGGAACAGCAGAACCCCGAATACCTGTGGATCGGCTGCTCTGACAGCCGCGTCCCTGCCAACCAGGTCACCGGCCTGATGCCCGGCGAGGTCTTTGTCCATCGCAACGTCGCCAATGTGGTCGCACATGCCGACCTCAACTGTCTGTCGGTAATCCAGTTTGCCGTGGAAATACTCAAGATCAGGCACATCATCGTCTGCGGACATTACGGTTGCGGTGGCGTGCGCGCCGCTTACGAGGACCAGCACCTCGGCCTCGTCGACAACTGGCTGCGCCATGTGCAGGACGTCGCCATCAAGCACCGTGCCGCGCTGGACGAATTCAGCAACGATGAAGCCCGCCTCGATCGCCTGAGCGAACTCAACGTCATCGAGCAGGTGGCGAACGTGTGCCGGACCAATGTGCTGCGCGACGCCTGGGCCAGCGGCCAGCAGGTAACCGTGCACGGGTGGATCTACAACATCACCGACGGGCTGCTGATCGACCTGGACCTGTCTGCCTCCAGCAGCAAGGAAGTCCAGGAGATGCAGAGCCGCGCCACCGGCTGAGCGAGGCCAGACTCCGGACCCGGACTCAGCCTTTCGCCCGCCGGCCGAGTATCTGCAGGATCTTCCACGGCGTGATCGGCATCTCGTTGACCGGTTCACCGAGTGCATTGGCGACTGCATTAGCCACCGCCGGCAAGGTGCAGACGATCGGCCCCTCGCCAACTTCCTTTGCGCCGAAAGGCCCGAAGGGATCGATGCTCTCGACGATGATGTGCTCGACCTTCGGCATCTCGTATGAGCGCGGCAGGCGGTAATCGAGCCGCGAGGGATTCATCACCTGCCCGTCTTCCAGCAGGGTCTCTTCGTAGAGCACCTGTGACAGGCCGCTGAAGACCTGGCCGTCGATCTGGCCCTCGACGATGCGCGGATTGATCGCCCTGCCCACATCGTGCGAGGCGACGATGCGATCGACGGTGACAAAACCGGTATCCGGATCGATGGTCACCTCGGCAATCTGCGCACCGAAGGAGTAGGCCATCGTGCCGCTTTCCTTCGGCGAGTTGTAGAAACCACGGCCCATCACGAAGCGGCCTTCGCGGCTGTGCAGGGTGTCATAGACGATCTTTTTCAGCGGAATCGCCTTCTCCGGCTGCCCCTTCGGGTAAACCTGCCGGTCGCGAAAAACCAGCTGCGAGGGCTTCACACCCAGGCGCGCGGCAGCAAGCACCTCGAGCTGCTTGCGCGCATCGAGTGCAGCGGCTTTCACCGCATTACCCGTATTGAAGGTACCGCGCTGGATCAGTGCACCCACATCCAGCGGCACGATGTCGGTATCGCCGGAAATCACGGTGATGTCTGATGCCTGTGCGCCAAGCACTTCGGCAGCGATCATCGCCATCGCGGTGTGCGAACTCTGGCCCATGTCGGGCAGACCGACGAACAGCGACATCGTGCCGTCATCGACGATCTTGATGAAGGCCGCCGAGGTATCGTGCTTGAACACGCCTTTCGCGCCCGAGGCCATCGCACCGACGCCGATGCCGATACCCTTCAGCGGCGGCAGCTTGCCGTACTTGCGCTTCCATCCGGCCTGCTTCGCGGTCTTCGTGATGCACTCGGCCAGGCCGCAGCTGCCGAAAAAAGTGCCGGTCATGCTGGTGTAGCCCTTGGTCACACCATTGAGCAGATGGAAGGCGATGGGATCCATGCCCAGCTCGCGCGCCAGCGCATCCATGTGCTGACCGAGGCCAAAGGCCATCTGTGCCAGTCCGCCACCATGATGGAAGTAGTACGGGATGTTGTTGGTATGCACCAGCCGGCCGCTGTAGCGGGCGGCTTCGATCTTGTACAGCGAGTGGATGTACGAGCTGGTCAGCGTCAGCACGATCATCTGCGATTCGACGTAGGCACCGGTATCGAAACTGATGTCGGCTTCAAAAGCCTTGATCTGCCCGGTTTCCGACACACCGGTGCGGAAGGTGTATTTCACTTCGCCGCCCGCACGACAGGCAATGAACTCTTCGTCTGCCGTGGCGCGGATCTTTACCGGCCGGCCGGTCTTGCGCGAAAGCACGGCAGCGACATAGTGATGGGGGCGCACCGAAGTGCGGCCGGTAAATCCGCCACCCGTGTTCAGGCTCATGATGCGCACCTGGCCATCACTCAGGCGCAGCGCGCCAGCCAGGCTCTTCTGGAACAGGATCGCGGTCTGGGTCGGCGTGTACATCGAAAGCTTGTCGGGCAGCGACCAGTCGGCGATGGCCACATGGAACTCCGCATAACAGTTGTGCGAGGCATGGGTCGTGTACTGGTCGGTGCGCACATGTGCCGAGTTCGCAAAACCCGGCTCGACATCGCCGAGGTCCTGCGACTGCTGCCAGGCGATATTGCCCTTCGCCTTGGCATGGATCAGGAATGCGTCGGGCTTCCGCGCATCCTGGATATTGAACAGTGCCGGCAGGGGTTCGTATTCCACCTTGATGAGCGCCGCGGCTTCTGCGGCAGTGGCTTCGTCGAGCGCCGCAACGGCGGCGACTTCATCGCCGATGTAATTGACGATCTCCTGACGGAACAGCGGCTGCTCGATGCCGACGTAGAGCTTCGGCGCATCGGCATGGGTGATCACCGCCTTGACGCCCGGCAGGGCCAGGGCCGCGGAGGTATCGATGCTCAGGATCCGCGCACGGGCAAACGGGCTGCGCACGATCTTTGCGTGCAGCATCCCCGGCAGGACCACGTCGTCCGTAAACAGCGAGCGACCGGTGAGCTTGTGCGCACCGTCCAGCCGGGGCTGGTCGTGCCCGACGACCGAAAAATCCGCTTTTCTAGACGCCATGATCGTCCTCCGGTGCCTCATCGGCAGCCATGGCCTTGATGGCCTCGCGCACCGCGATCTTCACCTTGATGTGCCCGGTGCAGCGGCAGAGCGCGCCGGCAAGCGCCTCGTTGATGGCCTCCTCGTCCGGATCCGGGTTTTCATCGAGCAGCGCCTTCGCCGTCATGATCAGGCCCGGCGTACAGGCACCGCACTGCACGGCGCCGTACTCCAGAAATGCCTTTTGTACCGGATGCAGCTCATCACCACCGGCAACGCCCTCGATGGTCGTCAGGGTACGGTTATCCCATTCGATGGCGAGCGCGAGGCAGGACAGCACGGCCCGGCCATCGTCGCCCTGAACCGTGCAAACCCCGCAGGCACCGCTGGTGCAGCCACGCTTGGTACCGGTCAGCGCAACCCGGTCGCGAATCACATCAAGCAGGGTTTCGTGCGGCGCCACCGGCACCTGGTAGCGGTCGCCATTGACGATGAGGGTAATCAGTTGTCGGGTCATCTGCCTGTCCCCTCAGCCGGCCGCCGGCAATTTCTGCCGGCGCAGTTCATTGAGCACCCGCCGCACGAGGCCGCGCACCAGACGTTTCTTGTAACCCGGCGGCGTGAAGAGATTGGTGACCTCGCCCAGATCGTCGCGCGCTGCATCGGCGGCCGCTTCGATGCTGGCTTCGCTCAGTCCCTCAGCCAGAATGATCTGTGCCGACTTGTGCAGCACCAGCGGCATGGTACCAACCGACCCCGCCACCAGCAGCAGCGACTTCGGCGCACGGTTGCTGCCGGTCAACGCACCGGCCAGCGTCGCGTAGCCATAATCGAGCCCGGTACGCGCAGCCGCCTTGACGAACGCGGAACGCACACGGGCGGGTGGCACCAGCACCGCAGTGATCAGTTCGCCCGGTGCCAGCACGTTGTTCTCGATGCCATCATCACGGTAAAAATCAGCGAGCAGCAGCTCGCGTTCGCCCGTGCTACTGCGCAACAGCACGCGGGCATCCAGGGTCATCAGCGCCGGCACCGAGTCGGCGCTGTGTATGGCACGACAGTTCGGCGCCGTCTTGATGACATGGCAAACCTGCCCGTCTGTCTTCCAGCAGGGCTGCTGCGAACCGCGCCAGTTCTCACTCTGGTTGGTGTACCAGCAGCGCGTCGGCAGACACAGGTTGCCGCCCAGCGTGCCCATGTTGCGCACATGCTGCGAACCCACGGCCCGGATCGCCTGGGCGAGACCCGGATAGCGCACGACGATCAGCGGATGTCCGGCGAGATCTGTCAGCCGTTCACCGGCACCGATGCGCAGCGTGCCGGACGCATCGAGGCTCACGCCCGCCAGCTCCGGCAGGTCGCGCACGCTGACGAGCGCCCGCGGGCGTTCCAGACGCAGTTTAAGGTTGATGAGCAGATCAGTGCCGCCGCCCAGCACAGCCGCGCCGTCACCGGCGGCACTGAGTCTGGCCAGCGCCTCATCGAGGCTGGCCGGCCGGTGATATTCAAACGGTGGCAGCTGCACCCGGATTCTCCTTCATGGCAAATGCTGGCCTACACAGCAATCGTTCGGCCTGAGTTCAGCAAAAGAGTGTACTTGATGCGTGCATCGGCGTTAGATTAGCCATAACCACCTGCAGGACGCATCATGATCAAGTCAGCCGGAATTATTGCCACCCTGTTGCTCGGCACGCTCGCTGCCGGTACAGCATTTGCCGATATCGGTGATATCGAGCACCGCGTGCAGGCCGCCACCGAAATCCTCAACGACCTGCAGCGCATCCCCGAACAGGCCATTCCGCCGAATCTCCTCAACAGCGCCTATGCGGTTGCGGTGATTCCCAACGTCGTCAAGGGCGGACTCATTGTCAGCGGCAGCTATGGCCGCGGCGTGCTGATGGTCCGACATCAGGACGGCAGCTGGAGCAATCCGGCCCTGATCCGGCTCGGCAATCTCGGCATCGGTTTCCAGGCCGGCGTCCAGGGCGCCGACCTGGTGCTGGTTTTCAAGAACCGTCAGGGCGTGGATAACATTGCCAGCGGCAAGTTCACCCTCGGCGGCAGCAGCTCGGCCTCCGCCGGCCCGGTCGGGCGCACCGCAGTCGCCATGACTGACGGCGAGTTCAAGGCAGAAATCTACAGCTACGCCCGCAGTCGCGGACTGTTTCTCGGCGTTGCGCTCGATGGCGGTGCGATCACCATCGACCGCAAAGACAACGCCGAGTGGTACGGCAGCGAAGAAAATGGCTCAACCAGCCGTATTTTCAGCGACACCAGTCTGCCCACGCCCGAAGCTGCAAAGCCCCTGCTGGCAATACTGACCACCATGGCACCGCGCCTCAACTGGCGCGACGCATCGGCCGCCGCACCTGCTGCAGCGCCGGCCACCGAACCCGCTGGGGATCCGGCGACCGGCGGCAGCAAGACTTTTCCGGTAGACGACGCGGCACCTGAAACGCGGTTCTGATCACATGGCCTGATCAGAGACGGCCAGGCGCGCAGGCCTCGCCTATTTGCGGTCAGCCTTGGCGACACTGATGCTTGTGCGGTATTTCTTCGCATCGCTGCTGTTGTTGTTGAAGCGACCGATCATCGTCATGCCATCGGGCAGCTCGCCCGCGGCAGTCATCTTTATCTTGTTGGTTTCGATCAACTGACAGTCGCCCGGCTCCACGATGGTTTCCCCTTCACTGTGGGTCACCCTGAGCGGTACAGCGCCGCGACCTTCCTCGACGCAGACCCGGTACGCCTTCGTTTTTTTCCCGCGGATCACCGTCTGCGCGTCGTCATTGCCCAGCTGAAACATCCGGTAGTATGCGAGCAGCCCGTCGTTGCTGTCCGCATGGGCCGCCGGCAATCCCGCAATCAGTCCGGCGCAAGTCACGGCAATGAGCCTGATGATTTTCTTGTTCATGGCTGAAACTCCCTGAAGTTTTTGAGCGTCTGTAAACGCCGGACCTCCAACCCGGCTTGAGCACAGAGCCTGCGCCCTCATCGCTGACTCGTGTGTCGCGGTACAGACAAAACAGCCCAAGAAGCCCGATGCAGACGCTTTCACGCGAACTTTTTCGCGCCGAATGTCGCCGTACCGACACAGGCGAGACGGCCTTTCGCCGAAATTATGTCAACCGGGTGACAGACCGGGTGACTGACCCGGACAACACTGCTGCACAGGCGGGCGCAACGGGTCACGCGACGCGGGAGCAATGCCGATGAACACAGCACGGGCAATATTCAAGAACAACGAACTGCTGCAACACCTCGACAGCAGCGGCCTGGACCGGATTGCAAGAGTGGCGGTGCGACGCAGCTACTGCGGCAGCGCAACGATCTACTCCCACGGCGATCCGGCCGATGCGGTCTATGGCGTGATCGCCGGCCAGGTACAGATCAGCTCGCGCTCATCCGCTCTAGATGAAGTCCTGCTGGGCAGCTACGGTTCCGGCCGGGTTTTCGGCATGATCTCGGTCATCGACGGCCTCCCCCGATGCGTCAGCGCGCGCGCCGCACCCAAAGCCGAGGTGTTCGCAATCCGTCGCGACAACTTCCTGCAGCTGCTGGCGAACGATTCACTCCTGGCGCTGAGCCTGCTCAATGTTTTTTGCCAGCATGAACGGATCGCCACCCGGATGATCACCGACGAATACGCGCTCAGAAGTGTTCCGGCACGCCTGGCGCACCGCGTCCTCGAACTTGCCGGGCGTCATGGCAACGGTCAGGACGGCGCCGAGCAGGCAGTCGAGATCACCCAGGCTGATCTTGCCAGGTACGTTTTCGTCTCACGCCAGGTGGTCAATCAATACCTGGGCGAATGGCAGAACCGCGGCTGGATATCCACCTCGCGATGTCGCGTGACCGTAACGGATCGCAAGGCGCTGGCGATGGTCGCGGCCAACGGCGGCGGACACGCGTGAGCAGCGCAGAACGTGAGGTTACGGCAATTGTGGGGCAGTGAGCTAAAAAGGTGAGAGGGGTGGCTCGCCACCCCTCTTACAGTACGACAATGGCAACGTCACTTCGCTGGCGGAGCAACTGGCGTCAGGACGCAGACCCAGTTCCACACACCGCCTATCAACCTCCACTGCCAGACGCACTTGTTGTCGTCGCCTACAGGCTTTACCGAAATCTCCAGCGAATCGATGTCCACAGCAACCGGATATCCTCCCGCCATGCCATTTCCGTCGGAAAGATAAACACATTTGTTTTCGCTGTCACAAGTCAGGCTCCACTTCGGATGGGCGGCATACCCTGCTGTACCGAGCAGGAGAAGTGTTGATCCGGTGGCCAGTGCGGTCGCTACTCTGATTGTCCTCATTGGACTCTCCCTTTTAAGCAACTGTGATTTATCCCGACTACATCGCCACGGTTAACTTCAGAAGTATCAGTCGCTCCGGAAGGATCCGTGGATTCTCAGGATCAACGTCCTGGAACTTGAAACTTGAATCGAATAGATTGCCTCCCTCCAGACGCACGACTCCCCAGCGATTCGGCAATCGATACTGGACATAGCCATCCACCACCCAGAAGTCGTCGTCATCCCGACTCAGATCAAATGGCGGGTTGAAGTCCTGGAACTTTCCACGCTGATGCACGAACGTGGGGGTCAGGCCAAATGAAAAGCCGTTTGCTGCGTAGTAGCTGGCGTTGAACGGGAACCTGTGCGTCTCCAGGGTCCTGAACCCGTAGGGCGCGAAATTGTCGTCGTACTCGGCCAGGTCGTACTGGTAGTTCAGGCTTGCCGAGGTATTTGGAGATGGTATCCAGTACAGGTAGGCGCGGGCATTGGACTCATCCACGCGAGTCGTGACCACCGAAAAACCTGGCTCAGGCGGCGGAGTCTGAATCGCAATCGGAAGATCAATCTTGCGTTTTGAGACCTCTGCCCCGGCAAACAGGTATTCACCAAAGCGCTGGTCGACGCCAAGACCGTAACGGCGGTCCCGCTCTGCCTCAACGCCGGCAAAGAATTGATTGAACCCGCCGACCGCGGTGGGCTCAAGCGAGGGCTGGATGTCGTCGCGGGTTGGCATGGG
This sequence comes from Chromatiales bacterium, assembly GCA_024234935.1. Taxonomy (NCBI): domain Bacteria; kingdom Pseudomonadati; phylum Pseudomonadota; class Gammaproteobacteria; order Chromatiales; species Chromatiales bacterium. The sequence continues at coordinate 133,611 of JACKNI010000004.1, read as the reverse complement.
CGAATTCAGGGTCTGGAATGCGCCAACTCGAACCGTTGTGTCTGCGGTGGGCCGCCAGATTGCACCGAACTTCGGGCTGATCTCATCCCTGTCATACACGCTACCAGAAATGTTGTCAGAGGCCAGGCCGAGGGTGCCCACCAGGGTTGGCGTCAGCTCAACACTGAGATAGGCATAGGTACTGAAGTTTTCCGGACGCGTGGTCGTTGTCGAAGAATATGTCTCCTCGAACGGTGGATCCGGAATGGGGTACACAAACATCAGATCATTGGTCTGGTCGGCTCCGTAGTACCGCGCACCGGTAACCAGGCTCCAACGGTCCGCGCGGTAAAGCCACTGCAACTCTCCGACGTAGGCGTCCGAATCGATGCCAAAGACATAGTCTGACGTTCTGCTGAAGTCCGACGGCGAGGCAGTCTGATACGCGAACAACGCCAGAAGGGTTGAACGATTCGAGAAATTGTGACGAGCACCCAGCTTTACCGAGCTCGAGTCCTCGTCCTGTCGGGGAAGACTGGAATTGTCTGCAGGCTCAAAGCGCAGGACCAAATCGCCCTCCTCACGATGGGTCGAACGGATCTCCATAAAAAAGCTGGTATCGACCGACTGCTGGAACTGGACGAATGCATTCCCTGTATCGACCGTGAGGTCGTTGTTCTCCTGAAAGCCGTCGGTTTCGAAATGGAAGCCGCCAACACTGAATGACCAAGGGCCTTCAATACCAGACAGAACCGAATCGCCCCCCCACGTCCCCTGATTCCCAACGACAGCCGAAGCCTGGATTGCGAGGCGATCCCGACTGAAGAGTGGATTGAATTCATTGAAGGCAATCGCAGTTGGCCCTGCATTGTCCAGGACAAAAAGGTTGGCCTCAGCCAGTTGCGGCTGGATTGGCGTCATGTTCTGTGGCTGGAGGATCTGGGACTGGAGCAATTCGTTAACGCGAGCGATCTCGTGACGGGGCAGAAATGAGTAGTTATCTGCCAGCAGGCGATGACCAGAGTAGTCAGCCGGAGCGAGCGCGATGGACTGCCAACCCTCCCGCAACGCGAGTTCCTCGAAGCCGAGGTTGCGCTCAATCTTTCCGAGTGCGGCGCTTCGCGCCGCCAGATCCTGATCGAGCTCCAGGCGTGAGCGGTAAACCGCCCGGTTGTCATTGAGTTCAACCGACTTCTGGACACCCAAAATCGCCCCAACGGGATCATTTACGGTCTGCCTCCGAATAGCGTCGTAGAACCACGGCGTCGGATCATTTGGATCAAGCCCTTTCGCAATATCGAACTGCGAAGCCGCGAGCTTGTCGCGCTTCTCGTCGAAGTAAGCCTTGCCCATGTAGCTCCTGACCAGCGAGTTGTTCGGGTCGAGAATCACGGCGATTTCAATATCCTTCCGTCCCGCCTCCAGCTCGCCATCACGAATTTTTGCCAGTCCAAGCCCAAGACGCGGCAGCGGTGCATTGGGCTCCAGGCGAATGGCTTCGACAAAAGAATCCCTGGCCGCACCCGGCCGGATGTGGCTGAGTTCCACAAAGCCAAGCACCGCATGGGCCAGCGAGAGCTGCGGATCAGCCGCCAGTGCCGCCTTCGCTTCCGCTTCGCTGCGCCCGAATTCACCGGAGGCCAGCCAGAGTTCGGCGAGTCGTGCGCGCAGCAGCGCGTTATCGGGATGCGCCGCCACCCCCGCTTCCAGGTCGCTGATGGCACCCGGCAGGTCGAAGCGGGCCTGCCGCACATAGGACTGCGCGAGTCGGGCAGCTGCGGAATCCGGTGCAGCCGCTACCGCCTGGTCGGCAAGTCTTGCGGCAGCTTCGGTGTCATCGCGCGTGAGCACAATCACCGACTGCCTGGCCAGGACCTCGGCGCTGCCGGGAGCAAGACTGAGCGCGCTGGTGAGATCGGCTTCGGCCGCAGATACCTGGCCGACAGCGAGCCGTTGCTCGGCGCGGCCGACATAAAAGTCCACCGATGGCACGGCAGGCTCCGCGGCAGCTGCATCCGGCAAGGGTCCGGTGCCTGTCGGCGGGTAGTAGAGCGTCCACACGACCGCATCGCGGGGTCGCACGATCTGCTGAAGTACCGGCGCGCTCCCGGCGCGGGCCAGCACGCTCTCGCCTGAAGCTGCAGTCGCTGCACCGGCGCTGTTCTCCACCTTCACGCGGCCTTCGTAGACGATCACGGTGGTGGCATCGCCGCCCACGCCGACAAAGAACTCCGTACCCTCGATACCGGCATTGGCGAAGGGCGTGATGACGCGCAGCGCCCGCGGGTCGCGGCTGATGACGTGTATCGCGCCCCGCAGGATATCCAGCCAGGTGCGCTTGTCGTCGGCCGGCGCGGCAAAGGTGACGATGGTGTCCTGGTCCACGCTGACCACGGTCTGGTCCGGCAGCTCGAGGGCGGCGCGACTGAAGGGACCGACTTCAAGTACATCGCCGACACACAAGGGCTCGTTCAGGCCCGGCTGTGAGACGCGGGCAAGACCCGATCGGCGCAGATTGAGACTGCCCTGGCTGGATATCAGCCTGGCGACCCAGGCCTCACATTGCCGTGAACCCGAAGCGACCGTCTGCGCCCAGACCGGATTGACGAGAACGCTTGCACTCAGAACGAGTACAGCAAGCAGCGACACGCGGATACGTACCATGACCCCCCCACGACAGGTTGCAATTTGGTACGTCGATCGCCCCACGAACGACGCCGGTTCTTGTTCTTTGCCACCGGGACCCTCTTCCGTTCCGGTGCCGTTCCAGTCTATGTGCTACCGGCGCAAGCTGCAACGCGCAGTATCTTTTTTTTAAACAGTTACCTCACTTTCCGGGCATCCTGACAGCGCCGCGCTCGAAACTGTCCGGTCCGCTCGCGAGATACCGGGCGCAGAGCTGCGCATAAAAACGCGCTGGCCCGTCATCGGGTTGCTCGCGGTGCAGACTGTCGAAGGCATCCGCCGCCACCTGCCAGCGGGCCGCCCTGAACGCCGACAGCGCCGCTGCAAAACGGGCGTGCCAGTCGCGAGCCAATCCATCGCGATCTGCTTTTGTATCCAGCAGTTCGTGGATCACCAGCGGCGTCGACTTGCCGGCCAGCAGGAAGGTGCCGAGTTCACGAGTCAGCAGCCCCTCTGTTTCCGCCAGCGTTTCGCCCGAGACGAGAATCCGCGTGCCAAGCGGCTTGTTGAGACTTTCGATGCGCGAGGCGGTGTTCACGATGTCACCGACCGCGCGAAACTCCATATGGCCCGCGCCGCCGATGTTGCCCAGACGGATGGGCCCGGTATGCAGGCCGATGCGCGTGGGCAACCGCGGACGGCCCGGCACGGCATTGAAGCGCTCTACGGCTGCGGCCACGGCGAGCGCGCCGACGCAGGCACGCGCCCGCGTCTTGCTGTCCGGCTTCGACATCGCCCAGATCGCCATCATGGAATCGCCGACCACATCGGTCACTACCCCGCCGCACTTCTCCACTTCGGCGAACATCGCTGCGTAGTAGGCGTTCATCAGCGCCGCGAGTTCTTCCGGCGCCAGCGTCTCGGCAAGGCGCGTGTACTGCTCGGCATCGGTCGCCATGCAGGTCCCGTGCAGGAGTTCGGCATTGGCCTGCAGGTCGCCGAGGTTCTCCATCAGCCGGTCCAGCGCCCGCTTCGGCAGATAGCTGCCCAGCGCCAGCATCACGCGCTCGCGCTGCCTGCGCGTCTGCAGGTACTGCGCGAGCAGACCGAGAAGCAGCGCGACAGGCAGCTGCACGAACAGCGGCACGAACAGGGGCAGCCAGATGTTCATGGCAGTGAACACCCACCATGCCCAGGCGCCATACATGGGCACTGCGAACAGGCTGAAGGCAATTGCGGCTGGCGGCGTCAGCACGCGGCAGAAGCCGCCGACGAGCAGCCCCCAGAATCCGATCACGAACAGTTCCGCGGGAAAGGACAGCGGCTTTATCGCCGTGCCGTCCACCATGTTGGCAATGGCGGTCGCTGCAACTTCCACGCCACTGATGTCGAGGCCGGTGTGATCGGAGTACACGGAATAGAAGCCGTCTTTCTGCTCCGGCTGAAACTCGTCTGAAAATCCGACCAGAACTATCTTGCCGGCCAGGTCATCGCCAGTCCCGCGCAGCGCCTGCACATACGGGATCGTCCTCACCGAGCGCGCCGGCCCGTAGTAGTTGAGGTAGCGGGTATCGGCGCCCGCGTAGAGTTCCAGCAGCGAGCGCAGCACCGCTGGCTGTTGTGGCTGGCGCCAGGCAGCATCCAGTCTGGCCACGGCCACTGGATCAGTGGTCAGGCAGCTGCGCGCCTCCCGCAGAAAGCTGCCGACCTGTCTCCCGGCAAGCACTTCGCCCGGCGTGATTGGCCACGATCCTTCCAGCGCCGGACAGACCGCGCGCAGATCCGTGAACCACTCACCGGGCTGGCGCAGCATCCAGGCCTGGAAAACCGTCGTCGGGAAAGTCGCGAGGTTGCCGGCACTGGCCTTGAAGGTCCAGAACTGGCTGACTCTTACCGGCACGACCGGCAAGGTAAATGGCGCGACCGCCAGCGCACCCGCGGCAAGTGGCGCGACCGGAGGAATGAGCTTTTCCGCCGTCAGCACGATCTGTCGATCCTGGCTCGCGCCGACGGCGGTTTTTTTCAGAAAGGCCACCAGCACTACATTGCCGGCCTGGCTCAGCGCCTCACCGAAACGCAGATCGCCAGCCGGCTCGGCCGGATCATCGAACAGCACATCGAAGCCGATCACGGCCGCGCCCGCAGCCGCCAGACGTTCAACGAGTTCCGCGTGCAGGGTGCGTGGCCATTTGGCCGGTTCGTTCGGCAGGCCGAAAGCATCGCTGGACAACTTGTCGAGGCCCACCACCACCACTTCGGCTGGTGCCTCGCGCGGGCCGCGCATCAGGAACAGGCTGCCCAGGCCGAGGTTTTCCTCGAGGCGCAGCACGGCGGGCACGGCACCGGCGAGCATGCCAAACACGGTCGCAAGCAGGCCGAACAAGGCAAACTGCGGTGCCCTGCCCTTCATGGCATGACCTCAGTCGCGCTCATCGCGAACGCCGCGCAGTCCGTCCGGATCACGGATCACCACCCGGCCGCGAGCCAGGTCGATCCATCCCCGCTGACGCCACTGCTGCAGGTGCTGATTGACGACCTGCCGCGAGACGTTCATGAAGCCGGCCAGCTCCGCCTGGGAGATGTGGAGCGTCATGAGGCCATCGACCCTGCTGCCGTGTTCCTCCGCCAGCTTCATCAGCCGGCGTGCGAGACGCGCGGGGACCGACAGGAATGCCGCCTCCTCAATGAGATCGCTGGTCCAGCGCAGGCGCTTGCACAGCAGTTGCAGGAGCTGGCTCGCGAGTTGCGGCTCCTTCTCGATCAGGGCCAGAAAATCGGCACGGCGAATGAGAAACAGCTCCGTATCGGTCAGTGCATCGGCGCTGGCCGTGCGCGGATGGCCGTCGAGCGCCGCGATCTCGCCGAAGCTGTCACCGGACTCGAGGATATTGAGGAATACCTCCTGGCCGCCAGGTGTACTCGCACTGATCCGCACCTGCCCCGAGATCAGGCCCAGCAGCGAGTCACCGGGCTCGCCCTGGGCGAAGATCCGCGTCCCGCCCCGGTACGAACGCCGAATCGCGAGCGCAGCCAGCTTGTCGATCGCCGACTCGGGCAGATTGCCGAGCAGCAGGTTGGCCTTCAATACGGCGCGTGCGGTCAGGGTCATGACACCCTTTTCCGACTATTTGCGGCGATGTGTCAAGTGCCTGACAGATTCGCAACGCCGGCCGGGACATTGTGAATCTGCAGCCAGGAAGTTGTGGACATCTGGTCGGGCAGGATTCCGGAATGTGCCCCACGCATTTCGGCAATGCGCCAGACGTGGCCATGAATTTCCACCATTGCCTGGCCGGTCGGGGTGTGCTGCCGCCCGAACCTGTCCTCCAGCGGGGAACAAACGACCGGCCAGGTGTCTCTGCCCGATCGCCTGACAATCGAACCAGGAGTGCATATGACTCTCAGACAGCAACGCCTCGTGAGCGCCGGTCTGCGCGGCTTCTGTTGCGCGGGCCTCGCAACGCTGATAACCGCCTGCTTCTCCTGGACCTTTGTCACTTCGGTTGCCCCGCCACAGATCCGCGCGGATTCTGGACAAAGCAGCACGCTTTAGCGACCATGCGCCCGGCACCCGGACCGGACCTCCAGCATGGACATCAGCAATCAGCACAATCTGCTCATACCGCGACTGCCCGACAGCGAGATGAAATTCGGCGTCCGCGTCGGTCTGCCCGCTGCTGACCCGCTGCGCGACGTACTCGGTGCAGACTGGCATCGCGAGCACTGGTTTGCGACCGCGGCCGAACGCGATGCGGCCCTGCGCGAGATGGCCCGGCGCCATCCTTTCAGCCGGATTGGCGATACGCCGAGCATCCGCCTGGAAGCCATCCAGCGCTGAAGTACTCCGGCGATGCCCTGTCTCCGGCCTGGCCTGGCCAGCGGTCTTGCCGCCTTGCTCATTGCCGGCACTGTATCGGCCGCTGATCGCGGGCTGCCCGAAGAAATCTTCGTCACCGCCACCCGCTACCCGGTCACCGCGCTCGATCTGGCCGGCAATACCTCCCGCCTCGATACCGCGCGGGTCGAACTGCTGAACGCCAGCCATATATATGAATCCGCGGCGCAGATTCCCGGCACCTGGATCACGCGCGCCGATGGTCAGGAAAGCATCACTGCCATCCGCTCACCGGCACTCACCGGACCGGGTTCCTGCGGCAGCTTCCTGTTTCTCGAAGACGGTCTCGCGATCCGGCCCACCGGCTTCTGCAATGTCAACGAAACCTTCGAGATGGTGTCCGAACTGGCGAGCGCCATCGAGGTGATCCGCGGGCCGGCTTCAGCCCTGTATGGCTCGAACGCCCTGCACGGCACGCTCAACGTGCTGCTGCCCGAACCGGGACCGGACCTCCTGTATGTCAGCGGCGAAGCCGGCTCGGAAAACTTCATGCGCGGGAAGCTGATATGGGGCGATGGCAGTGGCGACGGCGATGGCCTGATCGGCGGCATGGTCTACGATCACGCGGATGGCTTTCGCGACTCGGCCGGCTACAACCAGGCCAAGGGCTTCATGAAATACGGCACTGATCTGCGCGGCGGGCAACTCGAACTCGGCTTCAGCGGTACCGTGCTGGACCAGGACACCGCGGGATATATCTACGGCGAGGATGCCTACCGCGACGCGACACTGCGCCACACCAACACCAACCCGGATGCATACCGGAAAGCGAACAGCCAGCGTCTGCAAGCCAGCTGGCAGCCGGATGGCAACCGTACCGACGATGGCTGGAAGGTGCTCGGCTTCCTGCGCCGTTCGGAAATGGATTTTCTGCAGCACTTCCTGCCCGGCCAGCCCGTGGAGAAGAACGGACAGCTCAGCGGCGGCGCCACGCTGCTGCGTTTTGCGAGGCTCGGTCCGGCGAGGATCACCGCCGGCTTCGATACCGAAATCGCCGACGGCTACCTGGAGGAAACCCAGGGCAGTGCGGATGCCGGCAACCGGCCGCAGGGCCGGCACTACGACTACGACGTCTGGCAGTATCTCGCCGCACCCTATGCACAGGCCGAACTGCCGATCGCTGCGCGCTGGACACTCCGTGGCGGCTTGCGCTTCGAGTGGCTGCGCTATGACTACGACAACCGGATGCCGGACGGCAATACGCGGGACGATGGCTCGGCATGCACGCCGCCCTGTCTCTACAACCGGCCGGCAGACCGCAGCGACAACTTTACAACCCTCGCACCGAATCTCGGCCTGCTGTTCCGTCTGGACCCCGAAAACTCCTTCTACCTCACACTGGCCCGCGGTTTTCGCGCACCGCAGGCGGCAGAACTCTATCGCCTGCAGGCGGGCCAGAACGTCGCCGACCTGAAGTCAGAAACCATCGACAGCCTGGAACTCGGCTGGCATCACCAGACCGCGCATCTGAACCTGTCGGCGGCAACATTCACCATGCACAAGAATCACTACATCCTGCAGGACTCAAATCGCTACAACGTGAGCGACGGCGAAAGCCGGCACCTCGGTGTCGAACTGGAAGTCGAAGCGCGCAGCGACAACGGGCTCTACGCCGGTCTTGCCGCCACCTGGGCAAAACAGACCTATGCTTTCAGCCAGCAGATCGCCGGTGGTGAAACGATTGTTTCAGGCAATGACATCGACACGGCACCGCGCACATTGGGCAGCCTGCATCTCGGCTGGTCAGCCGAACCGTGGCTCGCGGAACTCGAATGGGTGCACCAGGGCCGCTATTTTCTGACCGCACAGGAAAACCAGCGTTACGACGGGCACGACCTGCTCAACCTGCGCGCCGCCTGGTCAGTCAACGCCAACTGGCGGGTAACGGCCCGCATCAACAATCTCAATGACACGGCATACGCCGATCGCGCCGACTACGCGTTTGGCGAGTATCGCTACTTTCCTGGCCACGACCGCGAACTGTTCCTGGAACTCGGTTACCGGCGCGGACCGTAGCCGCGTTCAGGACCAGCTGGACCAGTCGCCGCGATTCTCGACGACGTGGAACAGCGCCGCGATCACCCGGCGGTCGAACTGGGTGCCAGCGCCGCGCAGCAGCTCGGCCAGCGCATCATCCATGGACATCCCCTGCCGGTAGGCACGCGCACTGACCAGCGCGACGAAGGCATTCGCGACCGAGAGGATCCGCCCCGACAGGCTCATCTCTTCTTCGGTCAGCCCCCGAGGATAGCCACTGCCGTCCAGACGCTCCTGCTTCTGGGCGATGACATCGAGCACCGGCCCATCGAAGTCCAGGCCCTTGAGCAGCTCCAGGCTGTAATTGACGTGTTTCTGCAGCAGTTCGCGGTCGGCTGCCGTCAACGGTTCTGTCTTGGTGAGCAGGTCGCCCGGCAACATGATCTTGCCGATATTGGCCAGTGTCGCCGCGAGTCCCAGCGTTTCCTGTTCGTCCGTCGGCAGATCGAGTTCGCGCGCAACCGCCTGCGCCACTTCCGCCATGCGGTTCGCGTGATGGGCCGAGTACGGGTCATGCAGATCCACCGCATCGGAAAGTGCGCTGACCAGGCTGCGCAGCATGTCTGCATGGTGCTGCTCGGCCAGACGCAGGTCGGTGACATCACTCAGCACCAGCAGGACCAGTTGCCTTCGCTCGCCGATCCGCTCGACCGGTATGAAGCTGGCCTGGTAACTGCCCAGCGTGGAATCGATCTGCAGCTGCATGACGCGCTGTACCGGCACACGCCGCCGGCGCGCTTCGTCGCTGAGCGCGGCGATCTCGGCTGCCATGTTTGTGCCGAATATCGCGCTGATCCGGCTGCCGACCATGCCGGCTATCGTGTTTTTTGCCGCATTCGCCGTGGCCTGGTTGGTAAACACCACTTCCTGGTCGCGGTTCATCAGCACGGTCAGCACATCGATATTGTCGGTAATCGTATGCAGCAGATCGGTCTGCTTCTGCAGCTTGGCAGCCTTGCTGCGCAGCTCTTCCGCCTGATGCCGTGCGCGCACGCTGCTGCCGTGGCGCCACGCCGCCACTGATAGCGTCGCGATACTGAACAGCAGCAGGGACAGCGTCGCGAGCAGAAAGCGCCGGCGCTCATCAGCCGTGCTCAAGGCATCCTTCGCGTTGACACCCTGAATCAGCACCCACGGCTCGCCGGCAGATACCAGGCCACGGATCCGCCGGCTGACCTGCAATACCGGCACACCGCGATAGTTGTCGAGGCTCACGAACCGGCCCGGCGACAGCACGGCGGCAACTTCAGCAAGATCGGAACGCTCGATCGGCAGGCTGCGGCGCAGAGGCGCGCCGCCATCCTGGGTCGGCGAAAGGAAGACGATGGTGTCGTCATGGCGCGCCACCAGCAGGGTTTCACTCTCTTCGGCAAAGGCCGGCCCGCGACTGAGCAGCGGATAGAGTTCCTGCTCGGCGCTGCGCACACCGATGAGCACGCCGTTGGGCGGGCCGCCACCGGTCAGGGAACCCGACACCGCAGCCACCGATACCGCGATCACCACGACGGCGCGGTCCTGGGCATCAAGCCGCAGATCGACCAGCGTCGTGCCGGGGTTCGCGAGTGCGTGACGCATCACGTCACCATAGCTGTCCGCCAGCTCGCCGAGACCCGATGTGACCACCACCGGCCGCAGTTCGGCATCGAGCAGCGCCAGGCCGTAACTGAGCGAACGCGGCAGGTTGGCCGGAACGCGGGCAGCGGGATCGGGCATATAGCCGCCACGCTCGGCCGCTGCGAGCATGAGGTTGCGCAGATAGGCTTGCTGCGCCGACTCGACCTGCGCGCCATCCGGCGTCTGCTGACGCGCGCGCACCAGCTGCCACAGGTAGAGCTGCAGCGATGCGTTGTTGGCCAGTTCGCGCAGATCGCGCTGATCGGCAGCCAGCGACCGGGACAGCGCATCGGCCTTGCTGTCGGCCACCAGGCCGAGGCGCGTCTCCCATTGCAGGAGGTCGCGCTGTCGTTCGTTCTCTATATATATGTTGATCAGCACTCCGCCGGCGCCCACCAGCACGACCAGCGCCAGAATGGCCGCCATCACCGACCGGCGGATATTTCGCTGCTCGGTCATGGCGTACGCGGGACGTGAATCCACCAATGGGATTCATTGATGGAAAACACCGGCGCGTAGTGGACGACATCCCGCTGCGAAAGCACCGCCTGCACCTGGTTGTCGAGAATGAACACGTCGGCACCGCGCGCAACCGCCAGCACCGCATGGGGCACGCGCAGATTGGTGTCCTGCACGATCACCAGGCGCATGTCATCGTCCGGCAGGCCGAGCCAGCGCAGCGAGAAGAACTTGGTGATGGCGTAGTCCTCGCAGTCGCCACCGTTGTTCAGGAACTCGCGCGGGATTGCCCAGTAGTCCTCGACGCCATAGTTCTGCAGATCGAGCACGTAGTCACGACTGTTCGCATAGAGGTTTACGGCCTTCAGCTGCTCGCCTGCGGGCAGCCGGCGAGTCTGGTCGATGAAGCGCCGCCACTCGGCCATATGACAACGGTTGATCGTCCGTGCAGCGCAGTCTCCATCCTGCAGGTCGTCAGCCAGATGGCGTTCGAGCACCCGCAGCCATTGGGGGAAATCCGCCAGCCGTTGCTGGGGTTCCTGGGCATAGCCGAACAGGTCTGCCGGAAAGGCCTGCGCCGCATTCTGGCCTGCGCCGAGCAGGCAGACGGCAAGCAGCCGGAGAGTTGCTTTGACAAAAGCCGACATGGTTAATTTGAGCTGTGGATCGTCATCAAGTACTGTGTACAAGTGTTTGCGACTAGAACAAAAAGGATTATGGAAAGCAAGCTCTTGCGCCGATTGTCGCCAGCCCCCTTCCTGGCTCTTCTGCTGATCTGTACGCCGCTGCTCGCCGACGATCTGCAGGACGACTTTGACCAGGCCATGCAGGCGATCGACCAGAACAAGCTGCGTACGGCACGGGAACGCCTGACCAGCCTGCTGACCACGAACCCGAGCCTGAGCCGGGCGCGGCTTGAACTGGCCCGGGTGTACTACCTGTCCGAGGACTATCCCAAGGCACGCGAGGAAGCACAGCGCGTAGCCGACGACCCGAACACGCCGCCGACGGTGCGCGCGACGGTCCTCGCCTTCCTGGCCCAGATCGACGCCGACCAGAAGAAAAACACGGCCCGGCATACCTGGACGCCCTCGATCTATGCCGGCCTGATGTATGACTCCAACGTCAACGTCGGACCCACACGCGACATCATCGACATCAACGGCAACCCTGCACTCGTGCTGCCCGAATCACAGGAGAAGGACGACTTCGGGATGGTCATCAGCCCCGGCATCGCCCACACCTGGAATCCGGGCCGGCGTTTCGATGCCGGTGAACAGCAGGGATATTTCCTGTGGCAGAGCCAGGCCAACGCCTACTACCGCGCCTACGCCGATGAGAGCGACTACAACCTCGGCATCCTGACCCTGCGCACCGGTCCCGCCTGGGTGGTATCCGGCCACTGGCGCGCCGGCATCGCGCTGCAGGGTGACCAGATCTTTCTCGGTGGCAGCAACCTCGCCTGGTTCACGACGCTGAACCCGAACATCACCTGGGACCTGAGCAGCAACACCGAGCTGTCGCTGGATGGCATCGCAACCGATCGCCGCTATCACGACAATGATGAAGACGGGCGGGACGGCGTGTACCTGAGCGCAAATGCAGTCATCACCCACTACTTCCGGAACCATACGATCGGCGTACAGGGCGGCATCGGCTATGCCGACTTCAATGCCGACGATGATCGTTTCGGTTACAACACGCCGGACCTGATGCTCGGCGTCATCGTTGATGCCTGGCAGGGTGGCTCGGTATACGCGCGGGTCAATTACCGGAACTACGAATTCGACGGACCGGAGCCCGCGCCATTCGCGCCGACAGTGCGCGACGAGGACGAAATCCGTCTGACCCTGGGTTTTCAGCACGAGTTCCGCAGCAATGCATTGCAGAACTGGGTGTTGCTCGGCAGCTGGGTGCACACGAACAACGATTCGAATGTCGCGATCTATGAATACGATCGCGACGTCGTCAATCTCGGCCTGGCGCGTAATTTCTGAGACAGAAAGTCAAATAGACAGCTTATGGAAAATGTGACGCAGTTCACACAAAAGTACGCAACCGGTGACCTGCGACACGATTCGGTGTAGAAAGATAAACAGCTGTCCCTGGATGGACAGGCAATAAATATAACGAGGGCAAGCCGCGCTACAGCGGTGCCCCGGGGAAGACCAGCATGAAGACCTTCAGTCTGTTGACCGTTCTGTTCTTGTTCGCTTCACCACTGGCGGCGACGGCAGCCGGCGCACCCCAGTCCGATGCCGACTGCGCCGCCCTGATCGAGCGCTGGGCGACCGACCCCAAGGCTGCGCCGAAGCAGGTGATCAATGACTGCAAGGACCAGCTTGCCCAGGCCGCGGCGCTGCCTGTCGCCGCTGCGCCCGCCCGGATCGCGGCCGTTGATCCCTGTGCAGGACCCGGTGCAGCGGACTCGGTGCTCTGCTGGGGACCGTGGGCCAGCGTGGCACCGGCGGCCGGCTTTACGGAAGACCCGTCGCAACAGCCCATACCGGATCGCGAGATCTGCGATGCGCGCACCGGGCAGTGCCAGCCGCTGCTCGCAGCGGTTCCGCCCGAGCCACCGCTCGGCAGCTGCACGCCCGGAACGCCTTGCGGATTTGCAACCATCGTCAGTGGCACCGCTTTCACGGATGACGCAGAGGACACGGCGTTCGGACGCTTTGACATGGCGCCCGACAGCACCCGCTTCAGCATCGCCCCGGAAAGCGGCGGAGAAAACATCGAGTCGGTCGCGATGACCACCTATGCCGACGGTCCGGGTTATATCCGCGCTAGCGGCAGCGAGGGAGATATCCTTTCTTACCTGAATGCCAGCATGGAACAGGATGGCGAGGGGCAGGCCCTGATCGCCTCTGATCTGTGGGCCCACGGCACGCTCGAAAGCGCCCGGTCAGGTCGTTTTGCATGGGGCGTTGCCACCAGCCAGGCGGGGCTCGACACGCTCAACGCGGGCAACGTCAGCCTGAACTTTGCAGGGGCGATGGGGGTGGACCCCGCCACGGTCGGCTCCATGACCATCGCCTTCGGCACCAACCCGACCTGGACCGGCAGCTGGACCAACCCCGCTTACAGCTTCGGTGCCGGTGGCACGGTGAGTGGTGCGGATCTGATTTCACAACCGGGGCAGTTCACGAGCAATGTCAACGCGGCCCAGAGCTTCGTGCAGGGCGCACTGGTGGGTGAACAGGGTGGCCCGCGCGGCATCGCTCACATCATTGATGTCACAGTCGAGGGACAGGGCCGCATCAAGGATATAGGCCTGCTCCGCGAAGTGATCGGCACATCTGTCATCAACCCCTGACCGGCTTGTTTACGCGAGAAACGCCATGCAAAAAATCCAACGCCTGACTGCCACGCTGCTGCTGATCGTTACCGGTACTGCCGCGCAGGCTGCCAGTCTCGCTCTCATGCCCTCTGCTGGCACAGTGCAGCAGAACAGCGCCTTTACCGTAAACCTGGCACTCAATGCTGCGGAAGTACCGGGCACACACCCGGGACAGCACGGTGGCGAAATCAGGGTGAGCTTTGACCAGACCCTGTTGCGCTACGATGGCTTCAGCCTGACGACTGGTCTCGGCTTTATCTACTCGCCGACGGTCACCACGAGTGGCAATACCCAGACAGTACGCCTCGGTTTCAACAAGGCTGCTGATACCGGTACGGTCGGTATATTCAGCTTCACAGCAATTGGCGTCACCTCCCCCGGCAGCCCGACAGTTCTCGATCTTCAGGATGCGAGCATTTTGGCCAGCAGCTTCGCCAACTATCTGCCCAACAAGCAGGCCTTCACCCCGACATTCATCGACGCGCAGGTGAATATCAGCGCTGTGCCGCTGCCGGCCAGCATCTGGCTGCTCGGGACTGCTCTCGGTGGACTGGCCGCACGGCGCCGCTTCCGCCGCACCGGCTGAGAGGCCACCGAATTGCGGGCCAGCATACTGGCCCTCGCGCTGCTGCTGAATACAGCGGCCTGGGCCGCACCACCCGAGGTACCGGCCCTGGTACCAGCCCGGGATCCGGCCTGGCACATCCCGCTTGCACCCGATACCGCCGGCGAATCGCAACGGCCCGAGGCCGTGCGGCTGCGCGAGGCACTCGCCCGTTACCGGGAGATCGCCGCTGCGGGTGGCTGGCCGGAAATCCCCGCTGGCACGATGCCGCAGGCCGGACAACGCGATGAGCGAGTCGCCCTGCTGCGTGATCGCCTGCGCATCGGCGGTGATTTCAGCGGCATACCGGCAACTGCCGATGCCTGGTTCTTTGATACCCCCCTGCAACAGGCGCTGCAGTCTTTTCAGCGCCGCCACGCGCTGCCAGAGTCGGGCCAGCTGGACGAGCGCACGCGCGCGGCGCTGAACGTGCCCGTCGCGGCGCGCATGCAGCAGCTGCAGGCCACGATCACGCGCTGGAACTGGCTGCCGCGCGACCCCGGACCGCGCTATCTGTGGATCAACGTACCCGAGGGTTCACTCGAGTACGTGGACCACCGCGAGACAGTGCTGCGCATGAAGGTCATCGCCGGCCATCCGAGCCGGCCCACACCGAGCTTCCAGGACGAAGTGCGGCAGATCGTCGTCAATCCGTCCTGGTCCGTGCCACCGACCATCGCCGTTGAAGACCTGCTGCCCGCCCAGCAGGTCGATCCCGACTTTTTCAGCCGGCTCGGCATCCGTGTGTTTCGCGGCAGCGGCCCGGATGCCCGCGAAATGGATGCCCGGAAGATCGACTGGCAGCACGTCAGCCCGGAGCGCTTTCCCTACCGGCTGCTGCAGAAACCGGGTCCGCTCAACAGCCTCGGCCGCTACAAGCTGACGATGACCAATACATTCGACATCTACCTGCACGACACACCGTCGCGACGACTGTTCGATCTGTCGAGCCGGACACTGAGTTCAGGCTGCATCCGCCTGGAGCAGCCGGAGGAGCTGGTCAGGCTGCTGCTCGAGGGAACGCCGCTGCCGGCCGGCGTCGCGGACCGGACCAGAACCCGGAACGTCACCCTCCCGAGACCGATTCCGGTCTATATCGTCTACCTGACATCGTGGGTAACACCTACAGGCGAGGTCAATTTCCGGCCAGACGTTTACGGGCGGGATGCCGGACTGCGATAATCCCCGGCTTCGCGAAGCTGTTTCCCCAAGGAACCCAAGATGGCAGAACCAAAGCTCAGCGCACCTGCGGGCGGCGCCAAGATCACCATCAGCAACGGCAAGCTGACGGTCCCGAACAACCCGATCATCCCGTTCATCGAAGGCGATGGCACCGGCCCCGACATCTGGCGCGCCTCGGTGCGTGTACTTGATGCCGCGGTCGCCAAGGCCTACGGCGGCAAGCGCAAGATTCACTGGCTGGAAGTCTTCGCCGGCCAGAAAGCCTGGGACAACTACAACACCTGGCTGCCGGACGCCACCGTCGATGCCTGCCGCGAATACCTGGTTTCGATCAAGGGCCCGCTGACGACGCCGATCGGTGGCGGTATCCGCTCGCTGAACGTCGCGCTCCGCCAGATGCTCGACCTCTACGTCTGCCTGCGCCCGGTGCGCTGGTTCAAGGGCGTACCCTCGCCGGTCAGGAAACCGGAAGAAGTGGACATGGTGATCTTCCGCGAGAACACCGAAGACATCTATGCCGGCATCGAGTTTGAAGCGGGCACCGAAGCCAACAGGAAGTTCCTCGAACTGTTCAAGGCCAACTTCCCGAAGGAGTACGGCAAGATCCGCTTCCCGAACACTTCGGGCATCGGCATCAAGGCGATTTCGCAGGAAGGCACCGAGCGGCTGTTCCGCGCGACGATCGAGTATGCGATTGCCAACAAGCGCAAGAGCGTCACGATCGTGCACAAGGGCAACATCATGAAGTACACCGAAGGCGCCTTCCGCAACTGGAGCTATGCGGTTGCAGAACGCGAATTCGGCAGCAAGGTCTACACCTGGGACCAGTGGGAACGCACCAAGGCCGACAAGGGCGAAAAGGCCGCCAACGAAGAGCAGAAAGCTGCACTGGCGAAGGGCGCGATACTCATCAAGGACGCCATCGCCGACATCACGCTGCAGCAGGTGCTGACCCGCCCGGCCGAGTTTGACGTGATCGCCACGATGAACCTCAACGGCGACTACCTGTCCGACGCGCTGGCCGCCCAGATCGGCGGTATCGGCATCGCGCCGGGTGGCAACGTCAACTACATGACCGGTCATGCCGTGTTCGAGGCCACCCACGGCACCGCACCGAAGTATGCCGACCTCGACAAGGTCAATCCGGGTTCGGTGATCCTGTCCGGCGAAATGATGCTGCGCTACATGGGCTGGACGGAAGCCGCCGACAGCATCATCAACGCGATGGACAAGACCATCGGCGACAAGACCGTAACCTACGACTTTGCGCGACTGATGGATGGCGCCCGCGAAGTGAAGTGCTCCGAGTTCGGCGACGCCCTGATCCGGAACATGTAGTCGTCTCTGCCGAACCCGTGTCCCGATACGAGGTTCTGCAGGCTGAACTGGGTCCGCTGACCCGTCGGCAGCATGTGGCGATCATGCTGCCGACGGTCATCGCCGCAGTTGCCCTGGCCTTCAGCGCCGGCAATTACCGCAGCGGACTGGCCCTGGCGCTTGCCGCCCTCCTCCTGCTGCCGCTGCCGCTGCACTTCCTGTGGCGAAGCTTCTTTTCCGCATACCGCAACGGCTCGGCGCGCCGCGCAACCATCCGCCGTGAACTCCGGCAACTGGACCGGCGCATTGCCGCGATCTTTGCCGGCTACCGTGAACGGCAGCAGGGCGAACACTTCAAGAAGGCATACGAACTCGCCGGCCGGCCGCTCCGCGACCTGGAGGAAGCACTTTCGGTCGGCATGTTCCGCGAGCGGCGCGAAGTTTTCGTCACCGCATTCATGCGCCAGGGCATCGCGGTACGCGTCACCGCCTCGATCGGTTCACCGATGCGCTGCTCGGCAGCCGACAATCCGGCGCGCTGGAAGGAACACGTCGAGCGGCTCGGCTGCGACGAGATCCGGCAGTATCACAACCACCCGGTACATGACGGACACACTTCGCCATCGCGGACCGATGTCAGAACCTCGAAAAAGCTGCGCGCGCTGCTCGGCCCGCACGGCGAGAGACTGCGATCACTGATCATCTGCTGGAATGCGGCCCGGGAATGGAAGGTCTTCGAGCACGATACGAGTGGCAAGCACTGGCTGCACTTCGAGTTCGATGCTGCTGCGTAGGCGCGGCGCACAGACCAACCCCGCTCAGCCCGGATGCGATCAACCCGGCTCCGGACTGCCGGTTGCCCTGATCAGCTGCAGGAAATCTTCGCCGTAGGCCGCCAGCTTGCGCTCGCCGATCCCCGAGAGCGTGGCGAGCGCCTCACGATCTGTCGGCCGCTGACGCACCATTTCCGCCAGCGTCGCGTCGTGGAATACCACATAGGGCGGCACGTTCTGGGCTTTGGCCAGCCTCATGCGCAACTCGCGCAGCGCTTCCCAGAGCTCACGGTCCGCGGCCGTGGAGAAACTGCCCGCCACACTGCTGCCGGACCTTGCGGCACCGCGCTTCGCCCGGCTTCTGGCCGCCGGCGCTTCGCGCCGCAGCCACAGCTGCTCCTCACCGCGCAGCACGGCACGGCAGGCGTCCGTCAGGTGCAGGCCGCCGTGCCCGTCCACATCGACGCTGAGCAGACCGCGCGCAATGAGCTGGCGAAAGATTCCGCGCCAGGCCGTCGCACCGATTTCCGTACCGATGCCGAAGGTCGAGATCCGGTCATGGCCAAAGCGGCGGATCCGCTCGTCATCCTTGCCCAGCAGCACATCGATCAGATACATCACGCCAAAGCGCTGACCGGTGCGGTGCACGCAGGACAGCGCCTTCTGCGCCGCCAGCGTCGCATCCCAGGTCTCGGGCGGCGTGAGGCAGTTGTCGCAGTTGCCACAGGGTGCGGGCAGCGTCTCGCCGAGGTAGGCCAGCAGCGCCTGGCGGCGACAGCCGGTCAGCTCGCAGAGGCCGAGCATCGCATCAAGCTTGTGGCGCTCGACGCGCTTGTGCGCATCGTCCGCGGTCGATTCGGCCATCATCTGCCGCAGCATGATCACGTCCTGCAGGCCGTAGCTCATCCAGGCGTCGGCCGGCAGGCCATCGCGCCCGGCACGACCCGTTTCCTGGTAGTAGGCCTCCACGCTCTTCGGCAGGCTCAGGTGGGCAACAAAGCGCACATTGGATTTGTCGATGCCCATGCCGAAGGCGATGGTCGCCGCCATGACCAGGCCTTCTTCGCTGATGAATCGCGACTGGTTGGCGCTGCGCACGTCGGCACTGAGGCCCGCATGGTAGGGCAGCGCCGGCACGCCCTTGCTGCCGAGCCAGGCGGCCAGGTCATCCACTTTTTGCCGGGACAGGCAGTAGACGATGCCGGCCTCGCCCGGGTGTTCATCACGGATGAAACGCAGCAGCTGCTCACGAGCGTTGGCCTGGCCCTCGTGCAGGCGGTAGCGGATGTTCGGCCGGTCGAAGCTGCTGACGAACAGCTGCGCTTCGTCGAGCCCGAGCCGGCTGATGATTTCCTGCCGCGTACGTTCGTCTGCGGTGGCCGTCAGTGCGATGCGCGGCACCTCCGGATAACGCTCGTGCAGTACCGAGAGCTGCAGGTACTCGGGCCGGAAGTCATGACCCCACTGCGACACGCAATGCGCCTCGTCGATGGCAAACAGGGCGATCGGAACCGCGTCGAGCAGCTCGAGCATGCGCTCCATCATCAGCCGTTCGGGCGCGACATAGAGCAGATCGAGCTCGCCGGCGCGCAACTCGCGCTCTACCCGGCGAACCTCGTCGGGGCGCAGTGTCGAGTTCAGGAAGGCAGCGCGCACGCCTTGCTGGCAAAGCGCTGCCACCTGGTCCTGCATCAGGGAGATCAGCGGCGAGATCACGACGCCGGTGCCGTAACGGACCAGCGCCGGAATCTGGTAGCACAGGGACTTTCCGCCGCCGGTCGGCATCAGCACGAGGGCGTCCTCACCAGCGATCAGGCTGGCAACCACCTCATCCTGGGGCGGACGGAAACCGTCGTAGCCGAACACGCTACGCAGGATATGCGCGGCCTGGTCCGGCATCAGCGCAACTGGTTGTCCGGCGTCGGTCCGAAGAACATCTCGAAACCCACGCCGATGCCGGGGTTGATTTCCCGCTTCTCGTCCAGCGTCTCGCGTGGCCAGGTCAGCGAAGACAGCAGATCGATGAACAGCCAGCGCCGGAAGACCTGCTGGCGATAACGAACCTCGACACCATAATTCTGTATGGGCACGTCTGCACCTGTTTCACCGCGCAGCAGGGCCGTATAGCTGATGGCCCGGCGTCCGCCAAAACTCTGGTAGACCGCAGCGCTGGTTCCCCAGTCCACGCCGGTGGTGTCCTCGGCAATGGTGCCGCTGTTGTTCCAGCGCAGCAGCAGGGTGGAACTCACGAGGTGATCAAATGCGAGCTGGGTCGTTGCACCGAAGCCGCGGCTGTCGCGCCAGAAGGGCGTCTCGCGGAAGCGCACCATGTTCCTGGGGTCAAAGATGAAGTTGTGCCTGTAAGTGGCCTTGACGTAGGGATCGACCGGAAAACGCAGTCGCACCCCGACACCGAAGTCGAAGCCGTTTTCCAGGTCGTCCTGCTTCGAGTAACCCAGACCAAGCAGCCAGGCATCATCGGTACCCGTCTGCAACGCGGCGGGCTGGGGATTCTCGGTATTGCCAGGCCGCTCCTCGACCAGTTCCTGCTCATCACCGCGGCCCAGGGTGAGCCGTGCCCGGTTCTGCAGGGCCGGAAGCGCCAGGCGCGCCCTGAGCTTGAGTCGTGTATCGAGATTGTCGCGCCGGTCCAGCGTCTCGTAGAGGCCGAGCCGGCCGTAAGTCTCGTTCGAGTCCTGGTCGTAGCGCGGATTGCCGAAAAGTCCGTCAAACCAGGCGGCCGCACCGCACACGCCTGAATAGACGCCACGCTGAACCTCGTCGATCCACCGGTCCGCGTCGGCACCCGACTTGGTGCACTGAGTGGCCGGCACTTCGGCAGGCGGCGTCGGCGGCCCGGCACCGGCATCGTCTTCCGCAGCCAGGCCCGGCTGGACCATCAGCAAGGACAGCCCGAGCACCCGGATGCTGCGTGTCAGTGGCATGTACATGACATAACTCTGCCTGATCTGGCCGCAAAAAGCTGGGCATCGGCACGCATTCGCCTTATGGGGCAGATACTGGATCCGCGGGCGGGCCGGATTCCAGTACGCGGATCTCAGCTTCAAAGGCCTCCCGCTCTTCAGTCAGGCGCGCGGCATCCCAGCCCAGATATTTCGTCGCCACCGGCAGCGCGAGTTCCAGGGCCGCGCGGCCGAGGTCGGGGCCCAAGCCGGCCATACAGCGACGCAACAGGATGTCGGCCATTCCAAGCGCAAATTCCTGCCGCACGGCAAACACGACTTCGGCCGCAATGGCGGCACTCCAGCTGCAGATGGGCTCGGCCAGATCCGGGTGACCGATCGTCAAGGCGGCGACCGCTGGCGCACGCACACCATAGACATCGACCAGATGCGCCTGACTGGCGGCAGTGAGTCCCGGTACCCGGGCAAGTTCAGCCAGAAGATCTTCGCGGCTGCCACCGCCGCCCGGCAATGCCAGCTCAGCGGTCGTACATGGCGGCGCTCGCATACCCAGACGGTGCACGACCTGATCGACCGCTTCCTCGGCCAGGTGCCGGTAGGTCGTGATCTTGCCGCCGATGACCGAATACAGACCGCGCGCCGTCCGCCCGTGATGACGGATCTGGTGACGACGCGTGATCGATGCGGTCTCGCGCAGTCCCTGACGGGGGAGCGGGCGCAGACCGCTGTAGGCATACAGCACATCGTCGCGCCCGAGTCCGGCCCCCGGAAAAACATGGCTGGTCTCGGCAAGCAGATAGGCGATCTCGCCCTCCTCGGCATGCACACTTGCCGGATCAGCATCGCACCGCGTATCCGTGGTACCGATCAGCACCAGGCCGTTCCACGGCAGGATGAAAAACGGCCGGCCATCGCTGCGCGCTTCGGCATAACAGGCCACATCAGACATGCCGGCAAAGCGGCGCAGCACGATGTGCGTGCCCTTGGTCGGGCCCATGAATCGCGGCATGGGACAGTCGGCACCGGCCAGAACGCGATCTACCCAGGGACCGGCGGCGTTGACGATGGCGGGCGCAGTAATGCTTTCCTGTCGGCCGCTGCGGCTGTCGCGCACCATCACTCCCTGCACCTGGTTGCCCTCCAGCACGATGCGCTCGACCGTCGTGTAGGTGCGGATCGTTGCCCCCGCCGCCCGCGCGGCCAGCGCATTCTCCACCACCAGCCGCTCGACGAAAGTGACCTGTGCATCGTGATACAGGATGCCGCCATCGAGTCCCTGCGGATTCAGCGCCGGCACCTCCGCCAGAGCCGCGTCACGCGACAGGCGTCGATGGCCAGGCAGCACACCGCCAATCGACAGCAGGTCGTAGACCCAGAGGCCAAAATCGATGGTGTTCATGCCGCGCCGGCTGTGCGCGAAAACGGGAATGAGCAGTGGCAGCGGCCGGACCAGATGGCCGGCGTTACGCAAGAGGTTGGCGCGCTCCTGCAGCGACTCGTGTACCAGCCCGAGCTCGCCGAACTCGAGATAGCGCAGCCCGCCGTGGATCAACCGGCTCGACCAGCGCGTGGTGCTGCTGCAGAGATCGGCCCTCTCGACCAGACAGGTACGCAGGCCGCGCAGCGCGGCATCACGGGCAATCCCCGCCCCGTTGATGCCGCCGCCGATGACGATCAGGTCAAATTGCATGCGCGCCGTCGCCGGCACGCCTATTTGGGCCGGGTCTGGCCGGTACCATGGACCAGATACTTGTAGCTGGTGAGCTGCTCGGCGCCGACCGGACCGCGGGCGTGGATCCGGCCCGTCGCGATACCGATTTCCGCGCCCATGCCGAACTCGCCGCCGTCGGCAAACTGCGTCGAGGCGTTGTGCAGCAGGATCGCGCTGTCCAGATCATGCAGGAACTGTTCCGCGGCCCTGGCATCACTGGCAATGATCGACTCGGTATGACCCGAACCGTAGCGCGTGATGTGCGCAATGGCCGCATCGATATCGCTGACCACGCGACAGGCCAGGATCGCGTCCAGATATTCGGTACTCCAGTCGGCCTCGGTCGCCGGCCTGACGCGGGCATCGAGCGCACACAGCTCGGCATCGCCGCGCAGTTCACAACCGGCAGTCACAAGTGCATCGGCAATCTGCTTCCAGTGCGTCGCCAGACAGTCGCGGTCGATCAGCAGGGTTTCAGCGGCACCGCAGATGCCGGTGCGCCGCATCTTGGCGTTCAGCACCACGTCCCTCGCCATCGCCAGATCTGCGGAACGGTGCACATAGACGTGACACAGGCCCTCGAGATGGCCCATCACCGGCACACGCGCATCGGCTTGGACGCGCGCGATCAGGCTCTTGCCGCCACGGGGCACGATGACATCGATGAATTCCTGCATGTTTGCCAGCAGATAACCGACCGCATCCCGACTCGCTGTCGGCACCATCTGGATGGCGGTCTCCGGCAAGCCGCCGGCACGCAGACCAGCCACAAGCGCCGCGTGGATTGCATGGCTCGAGTGAAAACTTTCCGAACCACCACGCAGGATCACGGCATTGCCGGACTTCAGGCACAGGGCTCCGGCATCGGCCGTGACGTTCGGCCGGCTTTCATAGATGATGCCGATCACGCCCAGCGGTACGCGGACCCGCTGGATGCGCAGCCCGTTCGGACGCGTCCATTCCGCAATGACGGTACCGACCGGGTCCGGCAATGCCGCAACCGCTTCGATGCCCGCAGCCATCGCCTCGACACGCTTCGCGTCAAGCGCGAGGCGGTCGAGCAGCGCCGCCGAGAGATTCCGTTTCTGTGCGGCCGCCATGTCGCGGGCATTGGCGGCGAGAATCTGCTCACGCTGCACGCGGATCGCCGCGGCGGCTGCCAGCAGCGCCTGCGTCTTCTGTGCAGTGCTGGTCCGCGCCAGCTCGCGTGCCGCCTCGCGGGCCTGCCGCCCGAGCGCGCGCATCGCCGCGGCGAGATCCCCGGCGGTATTGGTATCCGGCAACGCTTTCGGTGTTGTACTCATGATTGTGTGGCTCAGTTGTCCAGCAGGGCGAGGTTGTCGCGGTGGATCAGTTCTTCGCGGCCACTGTAGCCCAGCAGCGCGGCGAGTTCCTCACTGCGCCGCCCACGGATGCGCCGTGCCTCCTCGCTGGAGCAGGTCACCAGCCCGCGCGCCAGATCGCGGCCCTCACCATTGCGCACCAGCACCGCATCACCGGGCTGAAAATCGCCACTGACTTCAACCACGCCGACCGGCAGCAGGCTGCTGCCTCCGCGCAGTGCGCGCTCGGCACCCGCATCGATGGTCAGGCTGCCGCGCGGCACGAGCGTACCGGCGATCCACTGCTTGCGCGCCTGCCGCGGCGTGCGCGCCGGCAGAAACCAGGTACAGGCGGCACCGTCCTCGATGGCCTGCAGCGGAAACAGCCGGCGGCCACTGGCGATCACCGTCGCGCAGCCGGCATTCATGCAGATCCGCGCGGCCACCAGCTTGGTCACCATGCCGCCGGAGCCATACTCGGTGGCCGAAGCACCGGCCAGCGCCTCGATGGCTGGCGTGAGTTCGCGCACTTCCGGGATCAGCGTGGCGCCCGACTTCAGGGTCGGATCACCGTCGTAGAGACCATCGACATCCGACAGCAGCACGAGCACATCGGCACTGGTCATCTCGGCCACGCGCGCACCGAGACGGTCATTGTCGCCGTAGCGGATCTCCTGGGTGGCCACCGTGTCGTTCTCGTTGATGACCGGTATCACCTTCAGCCGCAAGAGGGTCTCCAGCGTATTCCGGGCATTGAGATAGCGACGACGGTTCTCGGTATCGTCGAGCGTGAGCAGCACCTGGGCAATCTTGATGCCACGCGGCTCAAGCAGATCCTGATAGGCGTGTGCGAGCAGGACCTGGCCAGCGGCAGCGGCAGCCTGTGCTTCTTCCAGACGCCGCTGATCGCGCTTCATGCCGAGATACTGCCGGCCCAGCGCAATCGCCCCGGAAGACACCACCAGCACCTGCTGGTCGCGGGCCTGAAGGCGGGCCAGTTCATCGGCGATGGATTCAAGCCAGGCGCGATTGAGCCGGCCCGATTCGCGATCGACGAGCAGCGAGGAACCGATCTTGAGCACGATCCGGCCTGCGCCGCGCAGTGCAGCGTTCCGGCTACGTGACTGTTGTGCCTCTGGCGTCATTGGCCGGCACTCCGGGCCGTCACGTCGCGCTCGAATGAGCCGGTGCCCCGCGTCTTACAGCCAGCGGTCCACTGCGCACCACAGAGCGAATTTCCGCGTGCACGGCCGCGCGGTTGATGAAGTTGTCGAGGCGGGCCGCTGCACCCGTCAGCTCGAGCGTATAGCTGTCGAGCCGGTCATCGAGTATGCGCGCGCCCTCTGTCTGCACCAGCTCCCGCATGCGCTCCAGTTCCTTGTCCTCTACCCGGAGCTTGAGCAACAGCAGTTCACGCTCGATGTGATCCCCCTCGGTGAGGTCAAAGATGCTGACCACATCGATGAGTTTCAGCAGCTGGTTGTTGATCTGGCGGACGACATGATCAGAACCGAGCGTCACCAGGGTCAGGCGCGACACGAGCGGATCCTCGGTCGGCGCGACGTTCAGGGATTCGATGTTGTAGCCGCGGGTCGAAAACAGCGCGGCAACCCGGGTCAGCGCACCGGCCTCGTTCCGCAACAGGATGGAAATAATGTGGCGCATCGGACAACCGGCAGGCAATTGAGGAAAAAAAAACGGGTCGGGAATACTCGCCCAGATCCACTTCTATTGCAATGCGGGAGTAGTTGGTTAAAACTCCTGAGCAGTCTTGCGGTCCACTTGTTTGAGAGCTGTTGAGAGACTGGAAGACCGTTCCTGCTGCGTCGCGATCATCACCCTGAACACAACTTTATGACAACACGGACCCAGACCGCCGAATCCAGACCCCACCCGCTTGCCGGCAAGCGCATGACGGGTGCTGAAATCATCGTCCAGGTACTCGTCGATGAGGGCGTGCAGACGGTATTCGGCTATAGCGGTGGTGCCATTCTGCCGACCTACGACGCCGTGTTCCGCTATAACGATGAACACCGCGATGAAAACGGCGTACCGCCGCTGCCGCTGATCGTGCCTGCCAACGAGCAGGGTGCGGGGTTCATGGCGGCCGGTTACGCCCGCGCCAGCGGTCGCGTCGGCGTCTGCATGGTCACCTCCGGCCCGGGGGCCACCAATACCGTTACGCCGATCCGCGACTCGCTGGCCGACTCGGTGCCGATCGTCGTGATCTGTGGCCAGGTACCGACCAATGTCATCGGCACCGATGCCTTTCAGGAGGCACCGGTCTCGGCGATCATGGGCTCGGTTGCAAAACACGTGTTCCTGGTCACCGATCCGCATCAGCTCGAGGAAACGGTGCGCACGGCCTTCGAGATTGCGGCGATGGGCCGGCCCGGGCCCGTGGTCATCGATGTGCCCAAAGACGTACAGAACTGGGTCGGCGAGTTCCAGGGTGCCGGCCGGCTGCCCATCGATGCCTACCGCAAGCGCATCGATGCGGCGATCGGCAGCGAGATCCCGGCCAGTGCCGCAAAGTCGTTCTTCGACATCCTGCGCGCCTCGCACCGCCCGCTGATCTACGCCGGTGGCGGCGTGGTCAGCGCCAACGCGTCTGCAGCCCTGCGCGCCTTCGCCGCACGCTTTGGCATACCGGTGACCACAACGCTCATGGGCATAGGCGCCTGCGACACGACCGACCCGCTGGCGCTGCGCATGCTGGGCATGCATGGTGCTGCTGCCGCAAACTATGCGGTCGATGACTGCGACTTCCTGATCGCGATCGGCGCCCGCTTCGACGACCGCGTGGCTGCCGTGCCGGACAAGTTCGCGCCGAAGGCCCTCAAGGTCGCACACTTCGATATCGATCCCTGCGAGATCGGCAAGGTCAAGGCGGCGGACTGGCACAACGTCGGCCTGCTCGACCGTGATCTGCGCCAGCTGATTGCCTGGGCCGACAGCCATGCGCTGCGCACCGACTTCAGCGCCTGGCACCGGGAACTTGACGATCTCAAGCGCACCTATGCGATGGACTACGACCGGGCCAGTCCGCTGATCCAGCCCAACTACATCATCGAACAGATCAACCGGCACACGCGCGGCAATGCCATCATCACCAGCGGCGTCGGCCAGCACCAGATGTGGTCCGCGCAGTACTTTGATTTCCGCGAACCGCGGCTGTGGCTCACCTCCGGCAGCATGGGCACCATGGGCTTTGGTCTGCCGGCGGCGATCGGCGCGCAGTTTGCCCACCCGGAACGGCTGGTCATCGACATCGACGGGGATGCGAGCATTCGCATGAACCTCGGCGAACTCGAAACCGTCACGACCTACAAGTTGCCGATCAAGATCGTCGTGCTCAACAACTTCGGCGACGGCATGGTGAAGCAGTGGCAGAAGCTCTACTACCAGGGCCGCCTGTCGGCGACCGACAAGTCCTTGCACCGCAAGGACTTCGTGCGCGCCGCCCAGGCCGACGGTTTCGACTATGCCGTGCGCCTCGACAGCAAGGCGGATGTGCCCAAAGTCATCCACGAGTTCATCAGTTTTCCGGGACCGGCATTCTTGGAAGTCATCATCGATCCGGATGCGGGCGTGTACCCGATGGTCGGCCCCGGCATGTCCTACGACCAGATGATCACCGGCGATTTCATTCCCAGCCGGAAGAAGGTCGCAGCCGAGCTGGACCCCTCCAGCAACAACTCGATGTTCTAGGAGGAAGTGGATTCCTCGAAAGCGCTCATGTCCTTCGCCACGCCGCGCTGAATGAGAAGGGCTTTCTTGCGCACAAAGCGCAGCAGCCCGGAAGCGCCCATTCGCGATGCGCCCATGCCCGACAGCCGGAAGGCATTCTTGTCGACATCGAAGGCCTCGCCGGTCAGCCCGCCGTCGTTGATGCTGACTGCACCGACAAAGAGCTGTCGTGCGATGGCCAGCGCTTCGGCCTCGTCGCCGAACACGGCCGCCGACAGCCCGTAGACCGAGTCGTTGGCCAACCGCACCGCTTCATCGGCTGTGCGAAAGCTCATCACCGGAAGCACCGGCCCAAAAGTCTCCTCGGTCATCAACGACATGTCATGCGTCACGCCGGTCACGACCGTGGGCCGCAGCCAGTAGCCGCCGCCATGCCGCTCGATCTCGCCGCCGGTCTCGATACGGGCGCCCTTCCCCACCGCATCGGCCAGTTGCGCCGCGATGATGTCTGCCTGACGGGCAAAGATCAGCGGGCCGATCTGACCCCGCCGGCTGTCCGGCCAATTGAGCGGCACCGCATCCGCACGCGCGATGAGACGCGTGACAAATTCCTTGCTGATCCGTGCATCCACATAGATGCGCTCGATCGACTGGCAAGCCTGTCCCGTAGCCTGCACGGAAGCGCGTAACACGATCGCCGCAGCCCGGTCCGGATCAGCAGAGGCCAGTACGATGGCCGGGTCCTTGCCGCCAAGCTCCAGAAAGGCCGGGATGAAGCGTTGCGCACAGGCCGCCGCAACCTTGCGGCCGGTCGCCACGCTACCGGTAAAACAGATCGCATCCGCGTGTTCGATGAGGGCGGCACCTGTTGCGCCGTCGCCGGTGATGAAAGCGCAGACACCGGCGAGCTCCGGAAATTCCGCCAGACTCGCCATCAGCGGCGCGATAAAACGTGGCGTCACTTCACTCGGCTTGACGATCACCGCACAACCGGCGAGCAGCGCCGGAATCGTGTCCAGCATCGACAGCAGGAAGGGAAAGTTCCACGGACTGATCACACCGACGAGCGCATAGGGCAACAGCTGTGTCTGTGCATGGATCCCCGGCGCGATGGAAGGCCGCTCGGGCGACTCGACCAATGCGGATTTCGCCAGCGCCACATTGCCGGCCACCATGCCACCCAGGGTATTGATCTCGCGCTGGGCCACCAGATGCCGGCCCGTATCGGTCACCAGCGCATCAAGCACCGGACCGGGGGCCGCGAGCAGGCGCGCCGACCACGCCTTGATGACTTCGGCACGGTGTGCCGGACCTGCCGCAGACCAGGCCACCTGGTTCGCTCTCAGGCGACCGGCCACAGCCGTGATCTCGTCGGCACCGGCCAGCGAAATACGGTAGTCAGCCTGGCCGGTGCGCGGATTGCGCACCGGCACTTCGCGGGATGCAGTATCAGACACGTTCATGGCTTCCTCGCATCGATCTGCTTCTTGAAATAAGTCCAGCTGGTCTCGTTGGGACGCTGGTCATCGAGCGGCGGCGGATTGCGGTATTCGGCATAGTTGCTGTTGATCTCGGCTTTCATCGTCGCCGACAGATCATCCAACTTGTCGAGCTTGCGGCCGGCTGTATGGAAATACAGCATCCCCGCCCGATCACCCATTTCCATCCATGGCAGCCACGACGACAGACGCTGCCAGCTCACAGCAGTTCGGGCGGTATCACGCTTGCGGTCGTTGAGATCGTCGATATCGCCAAAGAAATTGAACAGCTCGGTCGCATGGTAGGTGCCACCGATGTACTGCTGGTAGTCGCCAGCCAGCGGGTTGGGATAAAAGAGCGGCACCGGCGTGCTCAGCCACCACTGCTTGCCCAGCACCTCGAAAGGCAGATTGACCGGCTTCCCGTCGCGCCCGACCACCGAGTAGTTGCCATTCACCGGATCGTTGGCCACCTGCACCACTTCAACCGTCTTGCCGGTCCACGGATTGGACCAGGTCTTGAGAACCTCGCCGCTCGCCGGGTCCTCGTAGAGCAGGATTTCACGGGTAACCAGACGGAAATCGACCTTGCTCTTTGCATTGGCCAGCGGCCCGCAATGACGGGTATTCATGCCCTCTACGCGGAACAGCAGGCGGTCCGGTTCTCCCGGCACGCGACTGTAGGCAACGCCTTTCCAGTAGAAAGTCACCGGCTTGCCATCGACCTCCGAGCACTGGATGCGGCGCAAGGCTGCAATCTGTCCTTCAGGGGTCTTGAGGTCCAGCGGCGCTGCGCTCACCGCAAAACTCAGCAGGACGGCAAGCGCAAAGAAAAGCCCTGACATGGTGTTCTCCCGTTATTGAAGCGGGGACTTTAGCGCCGGTCCGGCCAAACGCCAACTTCAACTGCAGGCCTGTACATGTAGCGAACACCACACAGCCTCGTGATATGCTCGAAGCACGACGTTTTGCACTGCCCGGACATTTTTCTCTGCACACAGGGAGCCTGTCATGCCTGCAGCAACGCACCCCGCATCGAAAGTTTCCGCCGCCATCGTCCTTTGCCTGCCGCTGGCCTTGCCCGCTCCGGCAGTGGCCGCGAACCAGCCCATCGAAGAAATCATCGTCACCGCACAGAAGCGTGTGCAGAGCATCGAGGACGTACCGATCGCGATCTCGGCGTACTCCGCGAAAACCCTGCAGATCGCGGGCATAGAAGACATCCGCGACCTCACCATCCTCTCGCCGAGCCTCGTGCTCACCAGCACGCAATCGGAGTCTGCCGGCACCACGGCGCGCATCCGGGGTGTAGGTACGACAGGCGACAACCTCGGCCTCGAATCGTCGGTCGCGGTTTTCATCGATGGCGTCTACCGCAATCGGAACAATGTGGCGCTGACCGATCTCGGCGATGTCGAACGGATCGAAGTGCTGCGGGGACCACAGGGCACCCTGTTCGGCAAGAATGCCTCGGCCGGCCTCATCAACATCATCACCAAGGGTCCCGACGCGGAGGAAATGCATGCCTATACCGACCTCAGCGCCGGCAACTACGGCTACTGGCGTCTGAGCGGCGGTATCACCGGCCCGGTCAGCGGCGACAAGCTCGCACTGCGGCTTGATGGCACAGTCACGCAGCGCGACGGGTTCATCGACGAGCTGTCGACCGGCACCGAGTACAACGACCGCGACCGTTATCTGCTGCGCGGCCAGCTGTCGAGCCAGCTCAGCGATGCACTGAGCCTGCGCGTGATCGCCGATGTCGCACATCATGATGAGGCCTGCTGTGCGGCAGTCACCTGGAAGGCCGGTCCGACCGCCGCGCTGATCGGTATGCTCGGCGGCACCGTGATCAGCCCTGCCCGCCCCTACGATCGCGAAATGTATGCCAACACGAACCGTGGTTACGACCAGGGCACCGATGAATGGGGCGTGTCGGCCGAACTGAACTGGGACATGGGCGGCATGACGCTCACCTCGATCACGGCATACCGTGACTGGGATGCAGACCGGTCCCAGGACATCGACTTCACGAATGCCGACATCCTCTACCGGCAAGGCGGCACCTACGGCAACCAGTTCAGGACCTTCAGCCAGGAATTGCGTCTGGCCGGATCGGCCGGGTCAGTCGACTGGCTGGTCGGCCTGTACTATCTCAACGAGAAGCTCGACGTACGCGATGCCGTGCGCACCGGTCCCGCTTACGAGCCCTTCGCCAACGGCCTGATCCAGGCGGGCGGCGGACCGCCAGGCGCATTGACGCTGTTCACCGGCCTCGCGCCCGGCACGGTATTCACGGATGGCGATGGTGCCATCAGTGATGACTTCGGACAGGACACCGACAGCTGGGCGGTGTTCACCCACAACATCTGGAACCTCAACGACAAGTCCCGGATCACGCTCGGCCTGCGTTACACCTCCGAAGACAAGGACATGGACGCCGCGATTGCGTCTGACAACCAGGCCTGCGACATCATTGCGCAACGCATATCGCTCGGCATCCTCACCGGCGCAACCGCACAGACTGCCCTGCGCTTTGGCTGCCTGCCGTTGTTCTCGTCGCTGGTCGATGGAAATTACAGCGCCACACACAAGGATGACGAAGTCACCGGAACGCTGGGCTACGCCCATGATTTCAGCTCGGGCTGGCTCGGCTATGCCTCATACGGCCGGGGCTACAAGGCCGGTGGCTTCAATCTGGACCGTGCCGGGCTCAGCAATCCCTTCACCGGTACGCCGCCGGCTGCCAGCCAGCTGGAGTTTGATCCTGAAACGGTCGATGCCTGGGAAGTCGGCGCCAAGGGCATGCTGCTCGATACGGTGCAGCTCAACATTGCAGCCTTCTGGAACGAGTTCGACGATTTCCAGCTGAATGCGTTTACCGGCACCAATTTTGTCGTCTCCAACATCGGCGGCGTCACCAGCAAGGGCGTGGAAATCGAAGCACAGACGCGTCCACTCGATGAGCTCACGCTGGCCGGCGGCCTGACCTATGCCGACACGCGCTACGACAACGATGTTTCCGATCCGGTACTGCGCAACCAGCGGCTGACCAATGCGCCCTTCTGGAGCGCCACCGGTTCGGCAACCTGGGAGCAGGCTGTGGGCAGCGGCATGCGCGGCTTTCTGAATCTCAACTTCCGCTTCAATGGCGACATGAATACCGGCTCTGACCTCGATGTCGAGAAGGACCAGAGGTCCTACATGGTCTGGAATGGCCGGATCGGCTTCGGGCCCGACGACAAGCGCTGGCAATTCGAACTGTGGGGACGCAACCTCTTCGATCGCGAATATCTGCAGGTCGCTTTCGATGCCCCACTGCAGGGTGAAGGCACGGGCGCCGGATCGACACAGACCTTCAACGCCTTCCTCGGCGATCCGCGCACCTGGGGTGCGACTTTCCGCTACAACTTCTGAGGCAGGGCGCTTCAGACCAGGAGCTGGTCGACTTTTGCGGCACAGATGAAGTCGTTTTCGGTGAGCCCGTCTACCGCATGAGTCGACCACTTCACGGTGCACTTGCCCCACACCACCTCGAGGTCGGGGTGGTGGTCCTCCGACTCCGCGATCCAGCCGACCGCATTGACGAAACCCAGCGTGCGCGCATAGTTTTCAAACGCAACGCTGCGCACCAGCCACTTGCCGTCGGCGGACAGTGTCCAGTCCGCATGCAGCGCACGACGCAGTTCAGCAACCGCGGCCTGGCCCAGCGGCGGAACGCCGCCTTCACAGGGTTTGCAGCGTCGCCTCGCAAGTTTTTCCGGCTCGCTCATACGTCGTCTCCTTCGGTTGTCAAAGTGTCGTCAGGGCCACAAAGCTCCCGCCATTGCGTTCGCACAGCACGCGCATGAGATTGGCAAAGCGCGTGCCGTTGCGATCCTGGCCACCGGCAAACTGGGTCGGGAAGCCCACCGCATGGATGCGCACCAGCCGCTCGCCATCCTTGCCGGCACTGTTGATCCGGTCCACATAGCGTGCCACCGCTTCCACCTGGCCCTGCGGGAAGTCATCGCCATAGATATAGATGCTGATCTTGCGCCCGGGTTCATAGTACGAGTTGATCGCCTCGACGATACCCTCGACCGGACTTGAATCGCTGTAGGGATTCCAGTTCGCCAGCCGGCTGATGATGTTCTTGCGCACGCCGGGGGTATCCGGCATCCACTTCCCGGCGTAGCTCGAGAACATGTACTTGCCCTCGTCGTTCATCACCTGGATGCCGCGCAGCTTCGGATAGACGCTCAGCGTCTCGCTGATCTTCCGCAGCACCAGCTGCCAGGGCCCCTGGTACATGCTGCCCGAGGTGTCGATAACGAAGATGATGTACTCGCTGTCCACCGGAATGCCGCCGACCGTGGTGTCTTTCGGCGCGGGACGGTAATTCGCGAGCAGGCGGCGCATTTCCTCGGTCAGACGCTGCCGGGCCGCCTTCAGTTCGCCCTCTTCGGCCGTATCCGGTACCGGTGCCCTGGTCGGCCGGAACTGGCCACGGATCCGGGTCAGCTCGGCCTGCAGCGCTGCAATCGTTTGCTGGTCATCGCCACGCGGTCCCGACATCTGGCTGGCAAGAATCGCCGTCTGTGCCTGGGCCTCCGCGAGCTTTTTCTCGAGGCTCGCGATGACCGCCAGGGCTTCCTCGCGGGTCGTCTGGATCGAAGCCGGTTCGAAGCGCATGGTGATCACCAGCAGCAGGATCACGGCACCAAAGCCGCAGGAAATCGCGTCCAGAAACGACAGGTTCAGGTTGTCAGCGGGCTCGCGTCGTCGCCGTCTCATGGCCAGTCCCGCGACGGTGTAAGGAACGAACCCTTGCTGGCGATGGCCAGCCGCCAGAAGAAACCGGCGGCATCCGGATCGCCATCCATCGGATACAGCAGCACATTCACCGGTGCACGGCCCGGCAGCTCACGCACGGCCTGATTGAAGAAGGTCGCGCGCTGGGAAGGTTTTACCTGTGTGACACCACCGGGCGCCTGCTTGCCCTGGGTTGGCAGGCCATCGGTCAGCAGATAGATATTGTCCGGTGCGGGCTTGAGCTGCTGCAGGGCTGCGAAGGCATTGACCAGGCTCGTGCCCTTTTCCGGCACCACCTTGCGCAGCTCGCTCACGGCCTGCTCCAGCGTGCCGGCAGCTCCGGCTTCCAGCCAGTTGCCGTCACTGCCGGCCACCACGCTGTGCGCCTCTTCGTTGAACACATAGATCTGGAACCGGGTGCCGGCGGCGAACTGCGTGGTCAGCCAGTCCACCGCGGCGACCACCTGCCGCCACTTCGGCGCTGTGCGTTTGCGGCTGTCAGGCATCGCCCGGTAGCGGACCACGTTCACATAGGTCCGCGCCAGCATGCTGGCCGAGGCATCGACGAGGATGACCACGCGCTTGCCGCCCATCTGCATGCCGGTCAGGTACTGGCGGTTGCCGTCACCGGTAAAGCTGCGTACCCGGCCGCCCGAGCCCGTGGTCTGCTGACTGGCCGTGAGCCGGCCCATGCCTTCCTCCAGGCGCTGTATGTCGGCGCGCAGCTGCTCCGGGCTTTCTTTCTGCGCGACGCTGTCGCCGGACTGCGACGCCACCTTCGCACGCATGTCTGCAATCTGCTGGCGCAGTTTTTCAATCTGCGCCGCGGCAGCCTCCGGTGAGCTGACCGGACTGGCCTGCAGACGCGAGAGATTGTCGCGCGCCTCCTTGAGTTGCTGTTCGAGACTGCCGGCTTCGGCCAGCAGTTCCTCGCTGGCGCGTTCGGCTTTCAGCCGGACCTGGGCACTGATGATCATCAGGAACAGGATCGTCGCGCCCAGACCGCAGGCCATCACATCCAGAAAGGCGAGATTGAAGACGTTGAAGGACCTACGCGCCATTTCCGGACACTTCGGCAATGAGCCGCAGCTCGACCGGCGGCGTGCCCAGCGTGATCACGTCGCCCGCCTTGAGGACCGCTGCCGAATCCACGCGGTGCCCGTTCAGCAAGGTACCGAAGCGGCTGTGATCGAAGAGCATCAGCGTGCCGTTCTCGGTGCGCACCGTACAGTGATGACGGGAAACCCCGCGCAGCCCGCTATCCAGCGCCACACCCCACTCGTCTGCAGTGACGCCGGTACCGATGCGGAGTGGCTCTGCCCCCAGACGGAAGGCGCGATGGCCGGCGAGCAGATGGCTTGCCGCACGCTCGCTGCGCTCTGCCGGGACGACACTGGCCGTGGCCCGCGCAACCGGCGGCCGGTCCCACGGCAGTTCGGTCTGTACCACCGGCTCCACACCCCAGCGTGGCTCGATCCGGCTCAGGGCGCCCAATGCGGCGGCACCTGGCTCAAGGACATGGATTTCGCATTCCTGCAGGCGCATCAGGCACTCGATCACGCCGGGAAAGTCGGTCAGCCGCTGCGGAACCTGCACCACATGCGGGCCTCGCATCACGATCCGCGACCGCAGACGCTGCAACAACGGCTCGCAGGCCGCTGCCATGCGTTCCTTGAAATCAGCGGCGTCAATGGTCGCGCGAAACCTGTCGTTTCCGGACTTGAGTTCGAGGCGCGCATCGACATCGCGCGCCACCCGCCCCAGCCAGTCCGGCAAATGGTTGAACAGCGCCTGTTCCATTTCCGCGCTGTGCAGCGGATCGAAGCGGCTGTACTCGATGAAACGCCGCGCGATCAGTTCGGTCGCCAGCCGCTGCAGCGATTCGATGCCCAGGGACGGAAAGAACTCGCGCTCGCCGAGGCTGACCTGTCCGTTCTGGCGCATATGCGTCAGCGTCAGCGTGTGCAGGCCGGCATCGATCTGCAGCAGCTCACGCCCCGGGTACTCGTTGCGCACCGCGGCCACCGACGCATCGACCAGTCCGAGTATCGGCACGTCATATTCGCGGCATATGCCGATCAACGCCGCAATCTGTTCAGGCGTCCACCAGGGTGGCGTGGCACCGACGATGCCCTGCTGGTTGCTGGTGCCATAGCGCAGCCACAGCCGCCGCAGATGTGCGCCGACGATCTCGGCATTCGACTCGAAGGCGCGCAATGGCCTCGGCAGCGGTGTTGCCGTCAGGTCGCGCCAGTAACGCACGCTGGTCAGCCTCGGCCAGCGCTTGAGTACCGGCAGGGCAGCCGTCCCAAAGCGCGCCGGCCCGTCCGCAACCACGACACAGGCGGGCTCGACGTGCAGCAGACCCGCCTCGTTCGCGACCGCAACGGCCGCATCGTTCAGGTCGATGGCCAGAGGCGGGCTGACAAGCGGCATGGTGTCCACCGGATCAGCTCACCTGCAGGTGGCGGATCAGGTGCTCGTCTAGATAGTTTTCCGTTTCAAATGACAGCCGCTCCTGCAGCAGCTGGAGCTGGTGGACGAGAAACATCAGCAGGATACTGATCAGCAGCGCGACCAGCGTGGAGTTGAAAGCCACGCCCAGACTCTCGGTAACGCCGCTGATGTCACCGGAAACCGCCTTGTTGGCCACGCTCAGCGCATCGCCGATACCGCGCACCGTACCGATGAATCCGATCGACGGAATCGCCCAGAGAATATAGCGGACCATCGACAGCTCGGCCTCGAGCTGCTCGCCACCCGACATCACCACCGTGTGTGCGGAAGAAGACGCATCCTGCACATTGTGGGTGGCGCCAAAGCGCTGCAGGGCATTGAGCAGCGCGCGCGGCAGCAACAGGCCCTGATCAGCCGCCGGCAGTGCCTGGATCTGGCGAATGTAGTTGCGCGTATCCTCGGGCAGGATGCGCACGCCTTCGGCGATCGGCACCAGCTCCTGATCGAGGATCTGCCGCTCGCGACTGACGTTGCGCGCCTTGTAACCCATGATCGAGAGCGCCCACAGACCGAGCACGAAACAGGATTCCTGTTCGTAATCCTTGAGCACGATGTACCAGGAACGCTGCGGCGTGTAGCTCGCATCCTGTTTCACCATCTGCCGGTTCTGGTCGATCACCGCCTGCGCGTTCGGCCAGACCAGGGTGACGTAGACCGCATGTACCAGCAGCACGGACAGCAGCAGCGAAAACAGCTGAAAGACGAACTCGGCAGAGAAGGTTCTTTGCATGGCGTGGCTTCCGGTCGGCAGATTCAGATATCCGAAGGCAGGGCGACACCGAGATCGGCAGGCAGCGGCTTGTCGGCCGCCACTTCACCGGGATCCAGGCCGCCGCTCAGCACCTTCTCGACGTTCTTCAGTTCAGCTTCAACCTCGGCGGTGGAGAGGTCCGTGACCGGCTCGGCGCCGGTTTTTCCGGCCGCGGCACCGGCCGTGCCGGTCGCCGCCGCTTCTGTCGCTGAATCGAGCTTCAGCACGGAAGGCGGGCCGCTGCCGATACGGCCGGCCGCCCAGGTGAGGCCCAGGCCGAGTGCGATCACCAGCACTGTGCGCCAGACTTTGCTCAACATGGCCTATCGCTCTTTGTCATCTGCCGTGCGCGCGATCCGGAAGCCGACATCGAGACGGCCGCTGTCGCCGAAATCGCGATACGACAGGCGCAGCTCGCTGATGCCACTGTGGCGCCAGCCTGAACCACGGATCACATGATACTGCCCGTCAGACGGCCCGGTGGGATCGACAGCCAGCGGTCCGCCGGAGGGATAAACGGTGTAACGGTCGTTCACCCATTCGGCAACGTTGCCGCCCAGATCAAAGAGGCCCAGCGGACCGGGGCTGAAGCTGCCGACCGGCGCCGTCACGGCATAACCGTCGCTGTAGCCGGCGAGCACATTCGCCACCACACCCTGTGCAGTGCGGTCGGCATAGTTTCCCGCCCCGGCCGGCGGCGGCATCGCATCACCCCAGGGATAACGGCGACTGCCGCCACCCCCGTTGTAGCGTGCAACCCACTCCCACTCGGCTTCGGTGGGCAGACGGTAGCCCGTGTTGACCGGCGTGACCAGCACCAGCTGCCCGCCAAGCTCGGCATAGGCATGCGGACGCTGCTCCTGGTCGCTGAGCCAGTTGCAGTAAGCCGCAGCATCCTGCCAGCTCAACATCACCACCGGGTGACTGCCAGCAGCCAGCTGCTGATACTTCTCCGCGCCGGAAGTGTGCTTCGGCTGGAAGGCGCGGTACTGGGTGTTCGTCACCTCGCGCGTCGCGATATAGAAAGCGCGCGTCAGCCGCACATCGCGCTCGGTCTCGTTGGCCCGCCGGCCCTGCTCGCGACGCGGTGCGCCCATGCGAAACTCACCCGGCCGGACCAGGCGCATTTCCAGGCCCTGCGAAGTCGTCACGGTGCGCGGCGTCGCCGCGATCACCGCCTGCTGCGGCGTCAGCAGCGTGGCTGTGACTGCCTGAGGCTGGCCCGGCTGCGGCGTCACCTCGGTGACATGGGGCACAAAGCCGGGTTTGCGAAACTCGAAGCGATGCGCAAAAGCCGGCAGCGACAGTTCGCGCGGTCCGGTTCCAACCGAATTGCCATCGACCAGCAGTTCGGCATCGGCCGGCTCGCTGCTGACGCGGACCACGCCGATGCGCGCAACGAGTTCGACGCGCAGCGTCGCACCCCGGCTGTTGACCAGGTCCACGCTGCGCGACACCGCTTCGTAGCCTGGTTTGCTCAGCGCCACCGTATAGCTGCGGCCGGGCGGCAGACCGGTCTCCAGTGGCGTCACACCGCGATAGCGGCCGGCTACCGTCACCGTCGCGCCCGGTGGTTCGCTGAGGATGCGCACCAGACCATCGGCCTGTTCCAGCTTCAGCACGTCAAGCTGCTGCGGCCGGTTGGCCACTGCCGCAACCCGGTGCCTGAGTGTCTTGAAGCCGTCTTTCTCGAAGCTGAGCGTACGCTCACCAGCCAGCAATTCCAGCTTCGCGGGCGTCGTTCCCGCCGGCACGCCATCGACAAGGATGGCAGCACCCTCCGGCACCGTGTTGACCGTCACCTCGGCCCAGTCAGGCACCAGCCGCGCCTCGATGGCCTGCAGAACACCGCCGCCCTCCACCGCCAGTTCCGTCTCGTAGGCCTGGTAACGCGGAGCTGTGACATGCAGCTTGTGGCTGCCGGCTTTTACTTCGATGGCGCGTGTCGGCGTACGCCCTGCGCTCACGCCGTCGATGGTGACCTCGGCAGAGACGGCGGGTGTGGTGCTGACCACCAGCTGACCCGGCAATCGCTCCAGCCGCAGGCTGAAATCCTGGCTGGGCGCATCCGTCACCTCGATGCTGATGTTGCCAGGCGCATAGCCTTCTGCCGTCGCAGTCACGGCATAAGACCCGGGCCGCAGCAGATAACGACCGGCAAAACGCAGGTCCGGAACGCCCTGCACATCGAGGACGGCCACCGGCGGATCTGCAACGATCAGCACCGCCCGCGAGGTCAGCAACCAGAACGCGCACACCGCGAGCATGAGCAGCGCGGCCCAGATCGCCGGCGCACGCCAGCGCGGACTCGCGCGACGCTTGAGCGCCCTGACGGGCGCTACGGGTGCTGAAGCCTCTGTTGCCGGCCCGGCAAGTTCCGGCACTGCTTCATCGGGCGGCAGCGTGTCGTAATCCACACCGCTGAAGCGCAGCCTGAATTCGAGCGCATCAGTACCGAAGGCGCAGCGGATGCGGGCGCTGCCGATACCGATCTCATCGCCATCGCCGAGCCAGCGCGTCCCGGTGAGCGGCAGCTCATTGACGGTGACCTGCGCGCCGGTGGGTTGCAGGAAGGGCCGGCCTTCGAGCAACCCGATCAGCGCATGACTCTGGTCGGCGACCGGACCCGGCAGCCGGATCGCCGCCGCCGGGCCGGTACCGATGCGCAGCGGCAGGTCGGCTTCGCCAAATCGGCGCGTGCCCGAAGCATCATGAACGACGATGGCGGGACTCAAATCGCTTCCTCACAACGGATCACCACCGGCGGCATGTTGCCGGCCGGATCCACACGGATGTTGCGCCGGACATCACGGTAGCCATCGCGCGTGCCGACCACCACGTAGCGCCCGGGCCGCAGGTCCAGCGTACGGCTGCTGAACACGCCGAGCGTGCCGATCTTGTAGATCACCACATTGGTCTGGTTGTCGGATTCGAATTGTACGGGCACCGGCTGCGCTGCGATCTTCAGCTGTACCTCAAGCCGCTCGATCTGCGCGCTCAACACCGGGCCGGGTGCCGGCACGGCAGCAGCCTGCGCCACGAGCTGCCGTGCCGGGCCTGCGATCGCATCGTCGTTGAAGCGGTCGGCACGCGCCAGCGCCTGTTCAAGCTGCTGGTTCAGGCTTGCGCGCGCCTGCGCTGCAGCGAGGCCCTTTTGCGCACCGAGCAGATTGGCATCGATACCCAGCATCGCTTCATATCGGGAGACTGCACCCTGCCACTGTTCAGCCGCCTCCAGCTTCCGTGCTTCTGCCTCCAATGTTGCGATACGCTCGCGCCGCTCTTCGGCGACCAGTTGCGCGAGCGCATTTTTCGCACCCGGATCTCCGGGCCGCAGCCCCGTCGCGACGTCGATGGCCTGTCGCGCTTCCGCGAGTCGTCCGGCAGCCAGCGCGCCCAGTCCGCGCGACAGCGCGCGCTCGAAATCAGCGGCGGAGCTGTCGACCACTGGCAACTCTTTGTGCGGCGCCGGTGGCGGTGCTTTGGCCGGCGCCTCAGCCACGACGGGTGCGGGTGGCGATTCCTGTGCCTGTGCCTGTGCCTGTGCCGGTGCCGGCGCCGGCTCAGGTTCCGCAACCGTTTCCGGCGGCGGTGGCAGTGCTGCTGATTCCGGTGCTGCGGCCACAGGCGGCGGCGGAAGAACCACCGGGCGTTCGCTGACCAGCTTCGGCAGGATAAACAGCACACCGGCCAGACACGCCAGCAGCACAAGGCCGCCGGCATAGACCAGCCAGGCGGGCAGACCGGCCGCACCTGGGCGACGCAGCCGCCGAGGAGCCGCTATCGTGGCCGGGCCATCGACAGAGCCGCGTCCAGGCAGCTGCTCATCGTCCCGCAATATTTCCTCAAGTACCGCCCGTACTGCAGGCATGCCAGCCGGCCGACGGGCCGGCGACTTTTCCAGCAGCGCGGCAACCAGCTGGACCAGCGCCAGCGGCAGTGCCTGGCCCGAACCATCGACACCGAGGCGGCCCGGAACCTCGGTGCGTATGCGCGCCGGGGTGATGCCCGGATGCAGGGGTGGCGCACCCGACAGCAGGTCATGGAGCAGTGCGCCGAGCGCATGGACATCATCGCTGACCGTCGGTGGCGCGCCGTCCAGTTGCTGCGGACTCACCGCCGACAGCGACACCGCACCGTCCGCGCCGAGCGCCGCCATCCGGAAATCACACAATCGCCAATGACCTGCGCTGTCGCAAAGCAGATTGCCGGCTTTCAGATCACCGTGGACCACGCCTTGTGCATGCGCGTACTGGAGTGCGTCGACCACTTCGAGCACGGCCGCAACGATGGTCTGCCAGGCAGTGCCTCGCAGTCCACCGGCATCGGTGCCGATGACCGCCTCCATGGAAATGCAGCAGCGCGCGCCATCCACATATACGGCATGGATATTCACGATGCCCGGATGCA
Organism: Chromatiales bacterium; assembly: GCA_024234935.1. NCBI lineage: Bacteria > Pseudomonadati > Pseudomonadota > Gammaproteobacteria > Chromatiales > Chromatiales bacterium. The sequence goes on along the minus strand of JACKNI010000004.1, from coordinate 92,186 downwards.
CGAGCCGCTGCAAAGTCCGGAGATCGCTGCGCAGCGCATCGGCCAGTCGGCACGCCGCTGCTGCATCAGCCGCAGGAATGATCTTCAGCGCGACCTCGGTGGCAAGCACCGGATCTTCGGCCAGCCAGACTTCAGCGCTGCCGCCACGACCGAGCACGCGGATCAGACGAAAGCGCCCGGCCAGCACCAGACCCGCGGCAAGTTCTGACATGCGCTGCGGAAACTACCCGGCGGGCGGGCTGATGACCGCAGCTTCTGCGGCATCGACGCCAGGGGTACCGGTTTCTGCGGAATAGATTTCGCGAAGCAGCCGGCGCCATTCCTGATAGCGCTCCTCGGCCGTACCGGTCAGACGACGCGTCTGGCCTTCGACTTCGACGACCACGGATTCCGCTTCGGAATTGAAGGAGCCGCCGAGTTCCTTCAGCGACTCGCGGCTGACGTTGGCCTCGGTATTCTTGCCCAGTCCGCTCTTGATGCCTTCGATGCCTCCCATCACGCCGGTCATGGTGATCGCACTGTTATCACCGCCAGAACCCTCGTAGATGATCGCGGCCAGGATTGCCAGTGCACCCGCCGAACCGCGCACGAATGCCGAGCGTTTCAGATCCCGATAGCGGATCACTTCCTCGCGCGACATCTTGCGCCAGTCTTCATAGGGCTTGCCGATTTCGTAATAGAGGTTGGCGTAGTACTCGTTCAGGGTATCGACGAGGGTGTATTCGCGCTCCCTGACCGCGTGCATGCGGCTGACCATCGGATCGTCCGTGGCCGGCAGGCGCCGCAGCTTGTAGATACCCGCGCGGTCCTGCTCCAGCAGGCCGGCGAAGGCCTCCGGTACGAGCTGCGCCCCGTAGCGCAGTTCGGCCACGTTGCGCAGCGTACGGAGCTCGCTCGCCGACATCTTCTGGCGAATCGCCAGCAGGTCGTTGGCGATTTCGTTGTAGAGCGTCTGATAGGGATCCTGCCCTGGCTCGCGGATTTTCGAATAGGCCTTTTCCGGCACCTGCACTGTATAGGCCTTGTTCAGCCATTCGCGGCCGGTGGCATCCCAGGCACCGATATGTACGCTGACATCCAGTCCGTCAGACAGATCGATGCGCCCCGTGACCGTCAGGTCCACCGCATCGGAACGCTGTGGCACCACCCACACCGAACCCCAGTAGCCGCTGGACTCAAGCGTGGTCTTCAGGTGATAGGGCATGTAACGCGCCTCTGCCTGGCGCACATCGGGAAAGATCAGCTTCTTCTCATCGGCCAGACTGTCGGCACTGGTGCCTGGATCGAAGAGGATGATGCCAACATCGAGGCGTTCGGCATCCGGCACTTCGGCAGCCGCACGCACGAGCGCAGCTTCCTTGTAGTCGATGGTACGAGCGGTCGAGCAGGCACTGATGAAGCAAGGCAGCAAGAGGAATACCACCAGCGTGCGTGGCATGCGCCCGTTCGTGAAGGAGCACAGCTCGAGGCTCATTTCGTTTTCAGTCCCATCTGCTTGCGATATTCGTTCCAGAGGGCGTCGCGGATCTTCGGATCGGTTTCCGCCTGTGCCGCCTCGCGGATCTGTTTCGCAACCTGGTCTTCAGCCGACAGGTCGGTGGGAATGTCATCGGGAATCTTCGCCACCTTGCCGGCCTCGGCGGACGGCGACTCCGCGCCACTGCCAGCACTCCGGTTCTTGCCCGCACCCGCCTCACTGCCTTCTTCGGCACCGGCCGGCATGCCACCTTCGATACCATCCCCGGCATCGACGCCGCGGCGGCCCTCGCCCCGGCCCTGCGGCGACGGCAGATCAGCACCGCTTCCCGACCCGTCCACCGCGATACCGCGACCGGCCGCCTTCACGGCAGAGGAATCGCCCGCCTCGCGACTTTCGGCAGCGCGCCCCGAGCCGGCGCCCGCCTTGGCCATCGCCGCGCGTTCGCCGCCGATTTCGCCATCGAAGTCACCAAGCGATTTTTCAAAGGCCACTTCAGCATCGCTGGCATCCGACCCGCCGCCGCTACCCATCGACTGGCCAGTCGAATCCTGTCCGCTTTTTGCACCCGCCTCAGTGCCGGACTGGGTGCCGGCCTGGGTGCCGGCCTGAGTACCGGACCGGGCACCTGAAGTTGAACCGGCCTGGGACCCGGAAGCTGAACCCTGCGCGCTCCCGCTGCTGCCTGAGGGTGGCTTGACTGGCGGACTGCTGCAGGCGCCAAGCGCCAGAGCGAGGACCAAGACGATCGGTATCCGTGACATGCGCGACTCCCGAAAAGGGTAGCGTCCCCTTTTCGCGCAGATTATATAGCCTGCGGCAGCAACGCCGCGGCCCGGCAACTGACCGGAGCCGGCACAGCCGTACAACGTCTGCTAGCATCTTTGCACTGCGTCAGTTTTCCCGCCATACCTTGACAGGGAGTTCCTCAACATGGCCCTCGCCCAAGCGCTTGCCGACCTGAAGTCAAAAGTCGGCCAGGAAATTCATACCAGCGACTGGCTCACCGTCGACCAGGCGATGATCGATGCCTTTGCCGCCGCAACGCGCGATAAACAATGGATCCACATCGATCCCCGCCGTGCAGCAAGCGAATCGCCATACGGCAAGACCATCGCGCACGGTTATCTGACCCTGTCCCTCTACCCGCTGCTGCGCGGACTCGTGGATGAGAGCAAGCCGCTCGTGCCTGGCGTAAAGCGCGTGATCAACTACGGCATCAACAAGCTGCGCTTTCCGAATGCGGTGGTGGTCGACAGCCGGATTCGTGCCCACTGCAAGCTGGTATCGGCTGAAGAAGCCAAAGGCAGCATCGAACTCGTCGAGGAATATTCCGTCGAGGTCGAAGGCCAGGAACGGCCGGCCTGCGTCAGCGAATGCGTGATGCGACTCTACTTCTGAGCGACATCCGGTGACCGACAAGATCCTGCTGACCGAACGCCGCGGCGACACGCTGCGGGTCATCATCAACCGGCCTGACAAGCGCAATGCGCTGTCACTGGAGCTGCTCGACCGGATCGGCAATGCCTTCGCGGAACATGCCACGGATGCCACGCTGAAATGCGCGGTCCTGACAGCCAGCGGTGACCGTTGTTTCGCGGCCGGGGGCGACCTGCGCGAACTCGAGGCGGTACGCAGCGAGACCGACACGCTTGCGATGTCACGACGCGGACGCGCCGCCCTTCAACAAGTGCGGCAGTTTCCGGTACCGGTCATCGCCGCACTCAACGGGCATGCGCTGGGCGGCGGTGCCGAACTGGCGATGGCCTGTGACCTGCGCATTGCCACTGCCCGGACTGAACTCGGCTTCCTGCAGGCCCAGCTCAATGTCACGACCGCGTGGGGCGGCGGTATCGACCTGCTCGCGGCGCTGGGTACGGCGCGCGGGCTGCAGATACTGCTGGAATCGCGACGCATACCGGCTGGAGAGGCTCTGCAACTTGGTCTGGTGCAGCGCGTCTGTACCGGCGATGAAACGCTGACGGCCTGTACTGCAGCTTTTATCCAGCCGTTTCTGGATCGGCCGGTACAGGTATTGCGTGCCTACAAGGCGCTCACACTGGCAAGTCGGCATGTATTGCACGAACGGCTGGTCACCCAGGAAGAACTGGGCTTCACCGCAACCTGGATCGATGCCGATCACTGGGCGGCAGCGGAGCGGGCGCTGGCGCCGCGCTAAGGCGTGAAAAGGTTTCGCCCTGTCCCGCGCCTCGGCTAGAAACCTGGCTTATTGGGATCGAGGATAATGATTCCGTGCTCCTCATAACGCTTCAAGAGCGTGTTCAGGAGGCGGCGAAAATCGCGCTCGAAGCGGTCCGATGCAGGGTGACCAGGCATGATCTCGATGATCCGCCTGCGCCCATCCTCCGGATGCACTCGCTCACGCACCCATTTCTGCTCAATGAATTCATGCACGATACGCGACACCGTCGGGCGGGATATACCCAGCGTCTCGGCAATGTCCTTGTTGCTGGTTGCATCGCCCACATAGAGACTCTTCAGCCCGATGTAACTGCCGATGCGCAGGTGATTGAGCGTCGTCTCACCACCGAAGTGCTCTGCCAGGGTCCCGAGAAACAGGCCGATGAACGCCTGGATTTCCTGTGCGGTCTGGAATTCGGCCAGTGCCAATGCCTTGTTGAATCTCCGCTTGTATGGCACGAACTTCTTCCTTGCGATCGCGGCAGAAACGCCAAGCGTTCGACGATACAGGATTGCAGGCGCCGAATTATCAAATGAACTGACCCGCTTCGACAAGGCAGAGCCGCGCCCAAAGAAAAACCCCGCCGAAGCGGGGTTTCTTGGTCACCAGCTGATCAGCGACTGGTCAGATGGCACTCAGGCCGCGCGACGACGCGCCCAGCCGAGGGCACCGAGGGCCGAACCAAACAGCCACACAGCGCCCGGTACCGGGACAACCGAATAGTTCAGGGTGTAACTCTGGAAGACGTTGGGCAGGAAGGATGCCGCCAGGTCAACCTGCCGCGTGATGTGGAGGCCAGTTGCGTCTTCCCAGACGGCCAGGGCGCAGCACATGCTGTTTCTGACCGCACTGCCGCCTGAGCCGGTCTGCCCACCGTTCCCGACGTTCCACGGTTCGAGGCCAGGAGTGGAGGTCGGTTGGCTCTGATCAACCAGGCTTGCTGCGCCATTGCCCTGCACCCCGTTGGACCAGTTTATCGTCCCGCCAGGCGCATTGGGACCACCAAACTGGTCCTTCGTGGCGCCAGTACCGCAATTTGCACCGATTGAGTCGATGCAATAGGCCTGGTTCCAGATCAGCGCAGTCGTGTCAGTGGCTGACCAACCTGCCTTGCCGCCAGGTGTCAGCGTGGTCGTGCCATTGCCGCCGAAAGTGAAGCCAATCTTGGAGCCACCGGTTGACGTGACCGGGCACTGGCCGACTGTCGTGCTGTTACAGACCGTGAAGAGCCCATTGCCCGTGGTATCTCCATAGGCCGCGAGACTGCCGTGCTCCAGAGCGATATTCCCGAAGCCATCATTCGTCGCGGTCGCGATACCACAACCGTCGCAGGTGCCGACGAGGTGATTGGTATAACCGGCGGGCAGTCCGTTATCAACGACGAACACTGAGCCGATAACAATACCGAATCGCCACTCCACTGATTGCAAGGTGTAGGTCGTGGGCGCTGCGCTGACTACTCCGCCAGCAAGCACGCCGAGGACCGCTACCAGTCCAAGTAGCTTCCTGTGTCTTATCGTCTTCATTGAAAGTCTCCCATTCAAAAATACACAATAGGCCTGTGGGATTTGCAGCCTGGCGATCTGAACAACTCAGCTGTTCGGCATCAGACCCGTGGCTTTCCGGCCCAGGCTCGCACCTGGTGTGGCTTTGATTCCCCGTTCGCTCTTTTGTCGCGGTTCGTTTGCCTTTAGTCGCTATCTATCTGAGATACCGATGGTCCGGATCTCTACCAGCCGAGTCCGGCCAGCAATCTTTACCGCGGCTTCGCCCCAGTCGTTTTGCTTTGTGGAGGGAAGTTGACAAGGAAACTAACAGAGCATTTTTCGGGTGTAAGAATGGATTTACATCCGAAATGATCTCCGCTGCGCGTATCCACAAATTTATGTTTAATCAGATTTTCTTGCGTCTCTGCAGCGCATAAAAAAAGCCCGCTTGCGCGGGCTTCGTCGTTGTCCCCTGGAAGAGGAACTCGCCCAAGGTGCGGACCCGGGCTTGGATACACGATACGGCGATTCAACGCGCGCGGACAGCATAGTTTCGCTTATGAAACGATCAAGGGGACGCCCCCTTGATCGCGCAATTCGCGACGCAGGATCTTGCCGACGTTCGACTTGGGCAGTGACTGACGGAACTCGACATGGCGCGGGATCTTGTAGGGCGCGAGCCGCTCGCGCAGGAACTCGCGCACTTCATCCCTGTCGAGACGGACGCCCTGCCGCGTCACGACAAACAGTTTTACCGCCTCCCCCGTGCGCTCATCGGGGATACCAATGCATGCGGCCTCGATCACGTCCGGATGACGGGTGATCTCGGCCTCGACTTCGTTCGGATAGACCTTGAGGCCGGCCACATCAATCATGTCCTTCTTGCGGTCGACGATGAAGAAGTAGCCGCGCTCATCCATCTTCGCGATATCACCGGTACGGAAAAAACCGTCACTGGTCATCGCTGACGCTGTTGCGCCCGGATCGTTCCAGTAACCGCGCATCAACTGCGGTCCCTGCATGCAGAGTTCGCCTGGCTCACCAGGTGCAACCACCGCACCCTCATCATCGCGCAGGCTGACCAGCGTGCCGGGCAGCGGCAGGCCGATGCTCGCGTTGAACTCGCGCTGGTTTGCCGGGTTGGAACAGACCACCGGTGAAGTCTCCGAGAGTCCGTAGCCCTCATGAATTGTCGTCCCGGTAAGTTCACGCCAGCGCTTTGCCGTTGCCGGCATCACGGCCATGCCGCCCGCCGAGACGAGGCGGACCGCCGAGAAATCCACCTTCGCGAAATCCGGCTGCTGCAGCAACGCCTGGTACAGCGTATTCACACCGGATATCGCCGTGAATTTCCAGCGACGCAGTTCGGCGATGAAGCGCTTCATGTCGCGCGGATCGGTGATCAGCACATCGTGAGCACCGATTTCCAGATAGGCGAGGCAGTTACAGGTCAGCGCATACACGTGATAGAGCGGCAACGGCGTGATGACGATTTCCTCGCCTGGCACGTTGAGGCCGGCAAACCAGCTGTTGATCTGACGCACATTGGCAAGCAGGTTGCCGTGCGTGAGCATCGCACCGCGCGAACGGCCCGTCGTACCACCCGTGTACTGCAGACAGGCCAGATCGTCGCCGGCAAGCGCCGGCGGCGGGCGGTAATCCGCCGGAGTCCGCGCCATCACGTCTGACCAGCCCGCAGCGCCCGGCACCGAAGCGCCACCCATGCGCCGCAGATAACGGACGACAAAGTTGACCAGCGAACCGCGCAGTGCGCCGAGCAGATCACCGATACCGGTGACCAGTACATGCCGTACCCCGGTATGCGCCGCTATCTCGTTGTAGGTCCCGGCGCTCTGGCTGAGCACCACCAGCACTTTCGCGCCACTGTCGGTGAGCTGATGCTCGAGCTCGTTCGCGGTGTAGAGCGGATTGACGTTGACCACCACCAGACCGGCACGCCAGGTACCGAACAGTGCGACCGGATACTGCAGCACGTTCGGCAACATGATGGCGACGCGATCGCCAGGCGAAACTTCCGGCAGGCTTTGCAACCAGGCCGCAAAGCAGCGGGTCAATGCATCAAACTCCGCGTAGCTGAGCGTGCGGCCCATGTTGCTGAAGGCCGGTTGCGGCGCGTACCGGGCGCAGGCGCGGTCGAGCATCGCTGCCAGCGTTTCGCGGGGATCCAGCTCGATGCCGGTCGGAACACCGGGTGGATACTCCTTCAGCCAGACCCTGTCATCCGCCATGCCGCCACCTGCTGCCTGAAACCGGGATCATGTTAACGCCCCGGACAGCGTCGGCGAAATGCAACGGGGCAGCCTGATACAGCCCGGAAACGTGGCAGCGCGCGGGCATTCCTGATACGGTTATGGTGCGCATTCGCGGCCATGCGGAGCGCCTGTAGACCGCCAATCCTGAACAGTCACCGAAGGGCGCCCCGTGACCCGATCCCGCATCCCGCACTTCTACAAGATGAGCGTCGCCGAACGCGTACGCGCCGTACACGAACGCGGCCTGCTCAGCGATGCTGATTTTGACCGCCTGTCCAGCGGCCAGACGACGCTCGACCTGCAAGCCGCCGACAAGATGATAGAGAACGTCATCGGCGTACTCGGCATCCCCATCGGCCTCGGCCTCAACTTCCTGATCAACGGCAAGGACTATGTGGTGCCGATGGCGGTCGAGGAACCCTCGATCGTCGCTGCCATCAGCGCAACCGCCAAGCTGGCGCGTGAATCCGGTGGTTTTGCCACCTCCTCCACCCCGCCGATCCTGATCGGCCAGATCCAGGTACTGGAGGTACCCAACCTGCCGGCAGCCCATGCCGCCGTGCTCGAACGCAAGCAGGAAATTCTCGACCTGGCCAACAGCTTCCATCCGCGGATGGTGGCGCGCGGTGGCGGCGCGGTAGATCTGGAAGTACGCTCCTATCCGTTGCGCTCGATGCCCGGCGAGATGCTGGTCGTGCACCTGCTCGTCGATACCCGCGATGCGATGGGCGCCAATCTCGTCAACGGCATGTGCGAGGGCGTGGCCTCGCTGATCGAGCAGATCACCGAAGGCACCGTGTTCCTGCGCATCCTGTCGAATCTTGCCGACCGGGCCCTCGCACGCGCGGAAGTCGTGCTGCCGGTGGCACAACTGGCCGGCAAGGGTTATGCCGGTGAACGGGTACGCGACGGCATCATCATCGCAGCCGATTTTGCCCACGCCGATCCCTACCGGGCGGCGACGCATAACAAGGGCATCATGAACGGCGTCGATGCCGTGGCGCTCGCAACCGGAAACGACTGGCGTGCCATCGAAGCCGGCGCGCACGCCTATGCGGCACGTCACGGGCGTTATGGCTCGCTCACCGAGTGGTGGAAGGATGAAGCCGGCAACCTCTGCGGGCGCATCGAAATGCCGATGAAGGTCGGCATCGTCGGCGGCCCTCTCGAGTCGAACCCCGGCGTGGCGATGAACCTGCGCCTGCTCGGTGCCGAGACCGCCACCGAGCTCGCCGAGGTGATGGCCGCGGTGGGCCTGGCGCAGAACTTCGCCGCGCTGCGCGCGCTGGCCACCGATGGCATCCAGACCGGCCACATGACGCTGCACGCACGCAGCGTGGTCAAGGCCGCCGGTGCGCCGCCGGAGCTGTTCAACGAAGTGCTCGAGCGCGTCCTCCAGAGCGGCGAGATCAAGGTATGGAAAGCAGAGCAGATCCTTGCCGAGGTCCGGCAGCCGGCTCCCGTTGCCGGCACGTCCACGCGGCGTGAACCAGAGGCCGGCGTCGGCATCGGCTACGGCAAGGTCATCCTGCTCGGTGAGCATGCCGTGGTGCATGGCCGGCATGCCATCGCGCTGCCGATCCCCCTCACCATCCGCGCGGTCGTCGAGGATGGTGAACGTGGCGTCGAACTGCTGATCCCGCGCTGGGGCGTCGAATACCAGCTCGCCAAACCCGCCGAGCAGCGCCGTTCCTTTGAACGCGCGGCCGGTGCGATTCTCGACAAGCTGGGCCTCGCGACACGCAAGCTGCGCATCGAAGTGTTTCCGGATGTGCCGCGCGGCATGGGTCTCGGCGGCTCGGCAGCCCTGGCTGTGGCGATCGTCCGCGCGCTGGACCTGCATTTCCGGCTTGGTCTCGGCGATACGGAAGTGAACGAACTGGCCTGGCTGTCGGAACAGATCGCGCATGGCCAGCCCAGCGGCATCGACAACACCATGGCCACATTGGGCACACCGCTGGTCTACCGTCGCGGCGCACCACCGCTGATCGAAACGCTGAATATTCCTGCACCACTGAAGCTGGTCGTCGGCATGACGCACCACGAGGGCCTCACCGCCCGTACCGTGGCCAGTGTCGCCGAAGCACGGCAACGCAACCCGCGTCTCTATGAAAAAATATTCGATGACATCGACGCGCTGGTACTGCAGGCAGTCTCGGCAATCCAGGACAACGATATCGCTACGCTTGGTGACCTCATGAACATCAACCAGGGCCTGCTGAATGCACTGCAGGTATCAACCCCGGAACTCGAACGGCTGATCGGCCTTGCGCGCAAGGCCGGTGCAGCCGGTGCCAAACTGACCGGCGGCGGCGGCGGCGGCGCGATGATCGCCCTTTGCAACGACAACAACATGGATATTCAGACTGCCATCGAACGTCAGGGATTCCGCACCATGACCGTCACCGCAGGCAGGAAGTCGTGAGCGGTCTGGCGCAAACTGCGGTGACGGAAGACCAGCTGATACTGGTCGATGAGGAAGACCGCGAGATCGGCACCATGGCAAAAACCGAATGCCATCTGGGTGCAGGTATCCTGCACCGCGCCTTCTCGGTGTTTCTGTTTGATGCCGACGGCAAGGTCCTGATACAGGAACGCGCGGCGGGCAAGATGCTGTGGCCCGGGTTCTGGTCCAACAGCTGCTGCAGTCATCCGCGACCGGGTGAAACCACCGAGGGGGCTGCAAAGCGCCGCGTGCGGGAAGAACTGCGCCTCGAGTGCCGGCTCGGCTTCCTGTACAAGTTTCGCTATCAGGCAGCCTTCGGCAGCGTCGGTTCCGAGCACGAGCTGTGCTACGTCTATGCCGGCCACGCGTCCGGGACCATCCTCACCGACCCTCTGGAAATCGCCGCGATCCGCTGGATTACACCGGCCGACCTGGATCTCGAAATTGCAGCCAGTCCCGAGCGCTTCAGCCCATGGATGAAGCTCGAGTGGCAGCAGATCACCGCCAACCATCTGGATCGCATTCTCGACGATTGCCGGAAGCAGGCCACACGGTGAACGTCGTCATAACGGGCAGCACGCGCGGCATCGGTCGTGGCCTCGCCGTTGAATTCCTGAAGCGCGGACACAACGTCGTGGTTTCAAGCCGCAAGCAGGCGGATGTGGACAAGGCGGTCAGCGAACTGGCCTCGACCGGGCCGGCAAGAGTCGCCGGCACGACCTGCGATGTCACCCGCAAGGCCGATGTACAGGCGCTGTGGGACCATGCCGTCACCAGCTTCGGCCGCGTGGACTTCTGGATCAACAATGCCGGCCGCGCGAGCTCGCGTTACGAAGTGCACGAAATGCCCGAGGACCTGGTGCACACGCTGGTCGATGGAAATTTCAAGGGCAGCGTGTTCGGCTCGCAGGTAGCGATTCAGGGCTTTGGAAAGCAGGGGTCTGGGGCCCTCTACAACATGCTCGGCGGCAGCTTCGATGGCAAGCGGCTCACACCGAACATGGGCGTGTACAGCGCCACGAAAGCTGCCGACTGGCTGCTGACCAGGTATCTCGTTCAGGAGAACAAGAACCCTGACATCATCATCGGCGCCATCAGCCCCGGCATGCTCATCACCGAGAACTGGTTTGAGGAACAGAAGCAGATCGATCCTGCGGAGTGGCAGAAGATCCGGCCCATCCTCAACATCCTCTGCGACTATGTGGAAACCTCGACACCCTGGCTGGTCGAGCAGATGCTCGACAACCGGCAAAGCGGCCGGCGTATCGCCTGGATGACCACCGGAAAACTGCTGGGCCGCTTTCTCAAGGCTCGCCTGCCCGGCCCGAAACGCGATCTGTTTGCGCGCTTCGGCCTCTGAGCCGCGCGCTCCGTGTCAGCACTTCCTCGCGGCGAACCCCTGGTGGTGGTGCGCTCGGCGCGGCGCCGCTTTGGCGTACACGCCGCGCTCTCCGGCGCTGACCTGACCGCCTGCAGCGGCGAGATCCTCGTGCTGCTCGGGCCGAACGGTGCAGGCAAGACCACGCTGCTGCGTGCGCTCTGCGGCCGCATCCGGCTTGATGACGGCAGCATCCGCATCGCTGGCGGCGATCCGGCGGACCCGGCAGTCCGGCGCCGGACCGGTTTTGTGCCGCAGTCGATCGCACTCTGGACCCAGCTCAGCGTGCGCCACAATCTGGAACTGTTTGGCCGACTGGCCGGCCTGCAACGAACCGACCTGCAAGTCGCCGTGGCCGACACGCTCGAGTGGTCGGGCCTCGCTGCACGTGCCGGCGATGTGGTTTCCACCCTGTCCGGCGGCATGCAGCGCCGGATCAACATCGCGGCCGGCACCCTGCACCGCCCGGACCTGCTGCTGCTCGATGAGCCGACGGTCGGACTTGATCCGGTCGCACGCAGTGAAGTACACCAGGTACTCGACCGGCTGCGGAAGACCGGCATGAGCCTGATCATGACGACCCACGACCTGGTCGAGGCAGAAGCGCTGGCCGATCGCGTCGCACTGATGTCTGCAGGGGCGGTACGCGCCGAGGACAGCCTCGCACGGCTGATCGGCCGGCTGTTCGGCAGCGACCAGGAAATCGTGCTGATGCTGGCGGCGGAACCTGCCCCGTCGATCCGCGACGCATTGCGCGACGCCAGGCTGGCACCGACCAACGAAGCGCGGGTCTGGATCGGTCGCCTGGGCAGCGGTCTCGAGCACTTGCCGGAACTGCGCAGCCAGCTCATCAACGCCGGTGCAGACATCGCCGAACTGCGCATCCGGCAACCGGGATTGCACGGTGTCTATATCGAACTCACCGGACAGGTGCCGCACGAATGACGCTGACGATCTTCAGGGCGGCCCTGCTCCAGCTGTTGCATGATCGTGGCGCGCTGCTGCTCAGCCTGTTCGTGCCGGCGGTGTTCTTCCTCATCTTTGCAGAAATCTTCGCCACTGCGGCCAGCGACCAGGTCCAGGTCCATGTCGCCATCGTCGACGAAGTGCAAAGCGCCGACTCGATCCGCCTGCTTGCGGCGCTGAACAGCGAAGCGACCGTAACCGTCATTCCCGGTGTACCCGACCGCAACGCGGCGCTCGACCTGGTACGCAGGGGCACCGCCGACGTCGCGCTGATCGTGCGCGCCGACGGTGAATCGCTGGCGACGGCGGCAGGTCTCGCTGCCCCGCCACTGCTGCTGCTTGTCGATCCCTCGCGCAATGTGGCCGCCACGGTGCTGAGCGGGCAACTGCAACGCGCCTACTTTAAAGCGCTGCCGGATCTTGCCATCGGCCGTGTTGCCGAACTCATCGGCACCGAGTTCACGGAGTTTTCACCCCGGCAGCAGGCAGAAATAGATACGGGTCTGGCCGAGCTGCGCGAATCGGCCAGTAAAGGACAGCGCGGCGGCTGGTCTTTCGAGGAACTGCTGGAACACGAGAACGTCGCCGGACAGACGGCCGCACTCAACCACATCGCCTACTATGCCGGCGCGGTGGCCTTCATGTTCCTGCTGTTTGCCGCCGCCCAGAATGCGGTGGGCATACTCGACGACCAGGCGGCAGGCATTCTCGACCGCATCGCCGCCGGGCCGGGCGGCATGACGGTCGTGGTGAATGGCCGATTCATTTTCCTGGTAGTGCAAGGCATGGTGCAGGGCACGGTGATCTTTGCGGTCGCCTGGCTGCTCTATGGCGTGGATGTGCCCGGCAACTTCGGCGCATGGTTGCTGATCTCCTTCAGCGCTGCAGTGCTCGCCGCAGGTCTGGGTCTCCTCCTCGTCACGGCCTGCCGCACACGCGCCCAGGCGCAGATCCTGCCCACGGTCGTGATTCTCATCATGTCGGCTGTCGGCGGCAGCATGGTGCCGCGCTTCTTCATGCCGGCCTGGCTGCAAACACTGGGCTGGATCACACCCAACACCTGGGCACTCGAAGCCTACAGCGGCCTGTTCTGGCGCGGCGAGCCCTTGCTGGCCCTGCTGCCACGTTGCGCCGGCCTGTTCCTCACCGGACTGCTGGCCCTCGCGATCAGCCACCTGCTCGCCCGCCGCCTCGTGCAGCACTGAAGTCGCACAGGGGCGTAAACGGCACGAGGGATTTCCTCCATGACTCAGGTCAATTGTTCCGGAATCCAATAACCGGATCATGCAAACGGCGCCGCGCGACACCGGCCCGGCATCCAGACAGCACAGGAGAGAGAATCACCATGAGCAGCATCGATGGAAAGTGGGACTGCATCAGCAAGACGCCGATGGGCGACCAGCCGTCCGTGATGGACCTGAAAAGCGACGGCAATGTCGTCACCGGCACGAGCACCAACATGCTGGGGACCATTGAACTCACCAATGGCAAGCTGGACGGCAACACATTCACCTGGCAGATGGAGATGACCTCGCCGTTTCCGATGAAGATGAACGGTGAAGTCGTCATCGACGGCGACTCGCTGGAAGGCACGGTTGCGGCAGGCTTCTTCGGCAAGTCGGGAATTGTCGGCAAACGCCAGTCCTGAAAACGTCCAACGTATCGGGCCACTTGCCCGGACGGGGCAGATCCTTCGACAAGGCTGCCCCTATTCTTCGCCCGGTTTCAGCGCCCTGAAACTGCGCCAGAGCGCGAGGTCGTAAATGATCTTGAGGCCGCCGGCCAGCAGGAATGGCGCGTGCAGTGACGTGGCCAGCAGTGCCCCGCTGAGTGCCGGCGACAGCGCCGCGCCCAGCGAACGCGCAATCGTGGTAATCCCGGAAGCCGCCGAGCGTTCGTCCGGGTCGACCACCGCCATGGTGTAGGACTGTCGCGTCGGCACATCCATCTGCGAAATCGTGAAACGCACCAGCAGCACGGCAAGCGCCCAGGACAGGGTCGGCATGAAGGGCACCAGGCACAACAGGATGTTCGAGGGCAGATGCGTGAAGACCATCGTGTTGATGAGGCCGAAGCGCGCCGCCAGACGGCTGGCCAGCAGTGCCGACATGCCGGCCAGCAGGTTGGCAACGAAGAACACGCTGCCCAGTACCGCTTCACTGATCCCGAAGCGCAGATAAAACCAGTAGGCGAGCAGGCTCTGGATCACGAAGCCGCCGGCAAAGGCGTCGACGGCAAACAGCGCACTGAGACGCATCACCACACCGCGCGAACGGTGCAGGCCAAAGCGCCGTTGCGGCAAGTCCGCTGCCACCTGTACTTCAACCTGCGCGGACAGGCGCAGGAACAGCAACACCAGCACACCGCCAAGCACGGCGTAGGTCGTCAACACGCTTTGATAGGCGCCGAGTGCCGTCATGCCCGTTTTCTGCAAGCCGAATGCGAGCCAGCCGCCGGCCAGCGAGCCCGCCGCGGTCGCGAGTGATCCGGCGAGGTGATACCAGGCGAACAAGCGGGTGCGGTTCCGGCCGGGAACAAGACCTGTCAGCGCTGCCTGCTCGACGGAAAGAAACGGACCGATCTCGTATCCGCTTGGACTGATGACACCGATGATTGCCGCCAGCGCCAGCAACAGGGGCTCATCGGTCAGGACAAATACCGTGCCGGCCAGCACCATCAGTGTTGCGCCGAGCAGCAGAATTCGTCGCCGGCCAAAGCGATCGGCGATGGTGGTCAGCCAGAGCGTGATCGCCGCATCACCCAGCAGGGTCGCTGAAAGCAGCAGGCCGATACCCCAGTCGCTGAGTCCGCGCGCGGCAAGGTAGAGCGCCAGCACCACCGATACGAAACCATAGGCGAACAGTCGTACGATCCGCGCGGCAAAAAGCACCCGGATATCACGGGACACAGACGACAGGCCGGTGGTCATCAGGGTTCGGGAATGGTCCAGAGATCGCGGGACCGCGGCATGCTGGTGAGCCACCGGTCGAACACGACCGCACGCAGCGCGGATCCGGCACCGACCACCAGTTCCCGGAGTTTGCGCGGCGTGCTGACGACGACCCGGCTGTCCCAGGCGCGCACACCGCGTCCGGTCACCAGCCGGCCGATCGCGCGGTAGATACCCAACGCAGCTGCCACCGCCCACGCCGACCTGAAAGGCAGCGCCTTGAGGCCACAATCTGCCGACCGGTAATAGCGCTCGGCCTCATCCAGCAGACGGGCCACCACACGCGCAACTGCCGGACGGTTTTCGGGGCGACTCAGCGTCAGGGAAGAAATCCCCGACTCGGCCAGCCACGATGCAGGCAGATAGCATCGTCCGTTGCCGGCATCATCGAGCACATCCCGGGCAATATTGGTCAGCTGAAAAGCGATGCCCAGATCCGCTGCCCGCTGCAGGGTGGGAGCATCGCGCACGCCCATGATCTGCGCCATCATCACCCCGACCACGCCGGCGACCCGATAGCAGTACAGCAGGGTATCGTCAAAGCTGCGGTACTCGTGGCCGCTCACATCCATTTCGAATCCGGCCAGCAACTCCAGCGCATGGCGCTCCGGAATCCCGCAATCCTTGCTGACCCGCTGCAAGCCGATGAAGACCGGGTCCGCAAGGCTTTCTCCGGCAAAAGCCCGGCGAGTTGCCGTACGCAGGTGTTCCAGTCGCACTGCAGGATCATGCGGAGCGGATCCCGGACCAGGCGCAGGCTGCGGCCTCGCTGATTCGGGCGCCGAATGCATGCCGAGATTCTGCCCGTCGATCTGGTCGTCGCAGTAGCGGCACCATGCATAGAGCATGTAGGCGTGGTGCCGCGTATCGGCATCGAAGAGCTTCGCCGCCAACGCGAAGCTCCGTGAACCCAGACGGATCATTTCCCTGCTGTTGGCGACGACTGCATCCATATCAACGCACCCCGAGATCGGCAAGCATCAGTCCGGCCGTCGCCTTCGCCGAACCCACCACGCCGGGAATACCAGCGCCCGGATGGGTACCGGCACCGACAAAGTAGAGGTTGCGGATCCGGTCGTCGCGATTGTGCACCCGAAACCAGGCGCTCTGCGTGAGTACCGGCTCCAGCGAAAATGCGGAACCGAGGTGGGCATTGAGCTCGGTCCGGAAATCTTCCGGCGTGAAGATCCTTGATGTGACCAGGTTTTCGCGCAGTCCGGGCATCAGCTGCTTCTCGAGGGCGCTCAGGATCCGGTCCCGATACACGGGGCCCATCGTGCTCCAGTCGATCGGCGCCTTGCCGAGGTTCGGCACGGGCGCCAGCGCATAAAAGCCGGCGTGACCCGGTGGCGCGAGAGTCGGATCGCTGGCGGATGGATTGTGCAGGTACAGGGAAAAATCGTCTGCCAGTATGCCCCGCTCGAAGATGTCCGCCAGCAGTTCCCGGTAACGCGGACCGAACAACACCGTGTGATGGGCGATCTCGGGATACTGCCGCTTCAGGCCGAAATGCACGACGAACAGGGAACTGCTGTACCGACCGCGAGCCAGGCGTTTTGCCATCGCCCGCCCACGATCGGTACCAGCCAGCAGGCTGGCATAGGTATGCACCACATCGGCATTGCTCGCTACCGCATCAACCATGATGCTGCTCCCTCCGGATACCGCCACACCAGTCACGACACCGTTGCGTACCTGTATCTCTTCGACCGGGCAGTTGAGACGGATTTCACCACCCAGGTCCTGGAACAGCTTTGCCAGAGCCTCGACCAGCGCGCCGGTACCACCACGCGGGAAGTACACCCCCCAGCGACGCTCCAGTGCATGGATCAGCGCATAGATGGACGGTACGTGGAACGGATTGCCGCCGATCAGCAGCGACTGAAAGCTGAAGGCCTGGCGCAGATGGGGATCGCGCATGAAATCCGACACGACACCGTAAACCGAGCGGTGACTCTTCAGGCGAATGAGCTGCGGCACCACCCGCACCATGCTCCATACATCCTGAAAGGGGACGGTACCCAGTTTCAGATAGCCCTCGCGGAAAACGGCTTCGGAAAATTCCAGAAAGCGGCGGTAACCGTCTGCATCAGCGGGATTGATGCGCGCTATCGCGCTCGCTACCGCATCCACATCGGCGTTGTAGTCCAGGCTGACCCCGTCCTGCCAGATCAGGCGGTAGAAGGGATCGACCGGCAGCATCTCCACATAGTCGCCGATTGCCCTGCCGCCGAGCTCGAACAGCTCCTCGATCGCATTCGGTGCGGTGACCACGGTTGGGCCGGCATCGAAGCGGAAGCCATCCTGCTCATAGACGTAGGCGCGACCGCCGGGCCGGTCACGCCGCTCCAGCAGGATGGTGCGTATGCCGGCTGACTGCAGCCGGATGGCCAGCGCCAGGCCGCCGAAGCCCGCACCGATGACCGCAACGGCGGGTGCAGGCCTCATGCCGCACCTCCCCCGACAGCCGAGGGCAGCAGACTGCGCAAGGCACGAATCACCGGCACTGGTGGCCGGCCGCTGAGGATCTGCCGGGCGTCATTGATGCTGGTCCTGCCGGCATAAAACCGTTCGATCACCGGCTGCGGCAAGCGGTAGAAATGCTGCAGCACGCGGTAGCGCTCCCCGGGAGCGGCGGCAAGAAACAGCATGCGATTCAGCATCCGGTACAGGCGCTGCTCCTGCCAGCGACGCCGGGCGCGGTCACGGATCCTGGGGCCGATGTTCGCACTGTGCAGATCGGTGACACCGGCCAGGTCATCGGCGAGCGATGCTGCTTCCGGCAGTGAATAGCCGGTGGTGTGATGGAACAGCCCGGCGTGCAGGCCCGCACGCGGCAAGGTCGCATCGGCCGGTGGCCAGAAGAGGTCGAATTCCACATCGAGCACGATTGGCAGTACGCCGCGTTCTTCCCGAGTCATCGCCTGCACCACCCAGCCCCGCGCCCGTACATAGCTGTTGATATTAAGTCGCAGCGCAGGCGCATCGAGCGCCGGCGTATCGCTGTAGTACGTGTCTTCAACCAGCAGCCGGTCAGGACCGAAGGGCAGCAGGTAGACGAAGCGGTAACCGTCTGCCTGCGCCACGGTTGCATCCATGAGCAACGGACCGGTCAGGCCGTGAGGGCCCGCGAGTACCAGCTCCTGACCGAGGAATTTCTGGTAGCGCAGCACCAGTCCCGCGCTGTCACCTGCCCCGGCTCCGCGCCCGTCGATCACCAGTCCGGCGCGAAGCGTCTGTCCGTCGTCAAGCTGCACCGCCTGCGGCCCGAGCTGCACGGCTCGTACGCCACAGCGGATATCTACGCCAGGCAAGGCCATCACCGCCTGCTTCAGTCTTTCCGAACTCAGCGAGTAGTACGCCCCGGAAATGCGTCGCTGCCGTTCCGGGAAACACACCTCATAGTGCTGCCAGGAATGGCTGGCCAGCGGCAGCAACCACTCGCGTTCCGCCGCCTGCAGGTCGCTGCCATGAAAAGACCAGGTGTGATTGCCACCCGGTGCGGGGCCTGCTTCGAGCAGGGTCACCCGGAGATCCGGCCGCAACGCGTGCAGCCGGAGCGCGATCAGGCAGTTGGCGAGTCCGCCACCGACCAGCAGCACATCACTGTTCGTCGTGCCGCTCATTGTGCAAGCAGGGCTTCGATGATGGCCGTGATGCCGGCAGCCCGTTCAGCACTGAAGCGGCCGCGCACCTGGCCAGCCAGTTTGCCCTCGCGATCAAAAACCAGCAGGTTCGGTGCGGCCGTATCCAGGCCATAACCGGTCGCCCAGCGACGCTCGATATCGATGAGTACCGGCACGGTAGCTGGCACCCGCTTCTGCACGGTTGCATTTACCCGGGCTATGTCGACCCGACCCTCGGCCGGCATTTCGGCCACATTCAGAAAATGCAGATCGGGGTGGCGTTTTCCCAGCTCTTCTCCCCAACGCTGAATTGTCGACAGTCGCCGCACATCGACCACTATCGCAACGACCACCTTGCCCTGGTGGCTGGCCAGACTATCGGTATTGCCAAACTGGTCGCGCAACGGCGCTGCAGCGATATCCGCTCCCGCAGCCGTGCCGCAGACGCCGAGCAGGACGAGCAGCAGTCCCGGCATTCCGGAAACAAGGCGCATGGATGGAAGCCGCGAAACGGGCATGGACAGTGCAACGCCCCCTGCGCGCCGGAAAATGGCGCTATCGGCTCATTGTACCGGTGCTTTGCCGCCGGGGGTGTCGGCGCGGATGGTCAGGAGCAGGAAATCCGGATGCGGCTCAGAACTTGAAACGCCAGCCAACATAGACTTCATCGGTAGCGGGATCGATACGGAACTGCAGGCCCGGTTGTGGTTCCTCGGGCAGGAAAGCCCCACCGACCCGGCGTACCGTCGCAGTACTCTGCTCCAGAAAAACACTGAGCAGGTGCCGGATCTCGAATTCCCGCGTACTCACCGTCACCACTTCATCGAGGCCACTCTGGTCAGACGGCAAATTTTCCCGGGGCTGCGGAAGCAGCGCCGGCAGATAACCCAGCACCGGATCTTTCGCAACTCGCACCGGAATCTGCATGCCTGCTGAAAACCTCGCAGCAGCCACACCGTCGGTCTCATCTGCCACCGCGGCCCCCGCCTGCAGCAGCAGGGCAGATACGAGAATTGCACGGAAAAAACTCATGCGTTACCACCTGAAGCGAAACCGCGGCCCATTGCGATTCCTCAACCTGGGGCAACCTTAGCCGGGTGACGGGTGGTGAACACCGACGGTGTTCACCTTTCAGACGTGGATCAGAAAGCAAAAACAGATTCGGTCAAACCGCATCTGCATAAGTCAAACGAAGCAGCGCAGCAGCGAATAAAAAGGGAGCTTTCGCTCCCTTTTCTTCAGCGCACCTGGACCTCAATGGGTCTCGGCTTCTTCGCCTCGGTCTTCGGCAGGCGCACCGTCAGCACACCGTCCTTCGCATCGGCCTGGATCTTCGCCTCATCGACATCCGCCGGCAGACTGAAGCTGCGGGCAAAGCTGCCATAAAACGACTCGATCCGGTGATGCTTTTCCTTGTCTTCGCGGGTCTCCAGCCGACGTTCACCGCGAATCGTGATCACGCCCTCGTGTACCGAAACATCGATATCTTTCTTCTCGACCTCCGGCAACTCGGCCCGGATCAGGTAGGCATCAGGCGTCTCCGAGATATTGGCCACCGGCCGCCATTCAACGCCGCTCTCGCGCGCTTCGGCAGCGGGTGTCGCCGAGCGGCCCAGTACACGGCTGTACTGATTGAAAAGGTCGTCCAGTTCGCGCAAGGGGCTCCAACTTACCAGCGTCATACTGCATCCTCCTCAGGGGTTGTCGCGCCACGCAAGGCGCGTCGCGCATGAGGCAGATGTAGGGACGATGCCGGCATTTTCAAGCCCCGCCGGTCAATCTCCCAGGGCCTTGCGCAGTGCGTAGATCAGGTCGTCGGCATCTTCCAGGCCCACCGACAGGCGTACCAGGCCATCGGTGATCCCGACCCGGCGTCGCTCGGCCTCCTCCACATCCGCATGGGTCATGGTCACCGGGTGGGTGATCAGGGACTCCACGGAACCGAGGTTTTCGGCCAGCGTCCACAGCTTGATGCGATCCATCAGCGTCTTGCCGGCCGCCATGCCACCCTTGACCTCGAACCAGATCATCGCGCCGAAACCGGAAGCCTGGCGCCTGGCCAGTTCATGCTGAGGAAAGCTCTTGAGCCCAGGGTAGCCGACCTGTGCGACCTTCGGGTGCGACTCCAGATACTTCGCAATCGCCATCGCATTCGCTGCCTGCCGGTCCATGCGCACCGACAGGGTCTTGCAGCCCTGCAAGGTCAGCCAGGCCACCTGCGGCGACATGATCATGCCGGTCGCATTCATGATGAAGCGGATAGCGTTCGCCTGCGCCTCATTGCTGACGACCACCGCACCGCCAACCGTGGCGTTGTGCCCGTCGAAATACTTCGTGGTGCTGTGTACGACCATGTCCGCGCCCAGTTCCAGCGGCCGCTGGTAGTACGGGGTCAGGAAAGTGTTATCCACGGCGTGCGGAATCCCGCGCTCGCGTGCCAGAACGGAAACCGCCTGCAGATCGGTGAGCTTGAGCGTGGGGTTGGCCGGCGTCTCGGTGAGGATCAGCTTCGTGTTGCCGCGGATCGCCTTGCGCACGGCGTCGGTATCGGAAGTATCCACGAAGGAAAACTCCACACCGAAACGGGAGAAAATCTTCGTGCTCAGCCGGTATGTACCACCATAGACCACATCCGAAACGATTGCGTGATCGCCGGCACTCAGAAAGGCGAGGAACAGACCGTTGATGGCGGCCATGCCGGTACCGAAGCAAATGCAGTCGCTGCCGCCCTCGAGATCGGTGAGCTTCTGCTCCAGCGCACGCACCGTGGGATTCGCCGAGCGCGAATAGGAATAACCCTTGGCCAGATAGCGATCCACCGACTCCTGCACGTAGGTCGTGGTCTGGTAGATCGGCGTGAGAATCGCGCCGGTCAACGGGTCAGGCTCTACACCGGCATGCACCTGTCGCGTGGTAAATCCCGGTTTCGGCTGTCCGGCGGGCCGCTTGTCGCTGCTCATGGTCTGGAACTCCTCAACACCCTGCCCTGCGGCATCGGGTGTGTCACCTGGCTTTTGGGCCGCATAGTTTATACGTGTAGCCGGGTACGGCTATCACTCTGTTGCCCGCAGAGACCCGAAAGTGGCTTGCCCGATGCCCCTGCTTTGGCCGATCATGAAAGCATCGCGATGCGGAGAGAGACATGAGCGACGACGCCTGGCAGGTATTCAAGGTCGATGAACTGGCCACACGGGTGGCTGGCACGGAACCCCGGTTTCTGGAGTTTCTGCGCGTCCCGACCCTGTCCTGCGCTGTATACCGGCTGCCGGCCGGCGCCCGCGACATGCAGGCCCCGCACCTCGAGGACGAGGTCTATTTCGTGATCAGCGGTCGCGCCAGGTTGCGGGTGGCCGGGCAGGACCACGAAGCCGTACCGGGCAGCATCCTCTACGTCAAGGCCACCTCGGAACACTCGTTCTTCGATATCGAGGAAGATCTGACCCTGATCGTGGTGTTCGGGCAGTCGAAGCCCCTCTGGCAGAGCTAGCAACCTGGTCAGGTCCGACGCTCGCGCTGCATGATGAGATAGAGTTCCTCGACCTTGCTGCGCGCCCAGGGTGTCCGGCGCAGGAAGGTGAGGCTTGATGCCACGCTCGGATCGTTGTTGAAGCAGCGAACCGGAATGCGCCGACCGAGTTCTTCCCAGCCCAGGCAAGCCACCAGTTCCTTGACCATCACTTCGAGGGTGATGCCGTGCAGGGGGTTCCGTGGTTGTTGCATGGTGGTCATTCCGGGAGGCACCGACGCGCGGGGACGATGCCCCGATGAATTTCATTCAGGTAACGGAAATTTCCAACTCACCGTCGGTGCGCACGAACAAGCGTGTGCCGTCGGACAGCTCGACGACGATCTCGTGGTTGTCAGCCTTGAGAACCCGGACGATGGACAGCCCTTCAATCAGCGCGCCGACCCGCCGCGCCAGGTCCTGCGGCGGCTGCTGACGATTTTTCCTGGACCGCTCGGGTGCTGTCATCGGAACTTTTCCTTGAGGCGGCCGCGGACGGGCTCGAAACTGCCGGGTTGGAGGTCAGGGGTTTCTTCCATAACGTGACAGCAACCCTACCGGCGCCTGATTGCTGCTGTCGAGCCACGAAAGTCGTGAGTTCGTGCGGCTCCCGTTATCTACTTCGAAACTTTCGGCCCGGGACCCCTCAGAACTGACTGTCAGGAAAGGCCACCAGCGCGTCGGCCCCCGCCTCGATCGCACGCAGGTAAGCCGTGGCCAGCGGCGAGAACTGTCCGGCGTAGAAGTCAGCGGTGATCAGTTTTGCCGCGAGGAAGTCTTTCTCGGCAGCATTCTCCGCACCACCCGCTGCCAGTTTCTCGCTGGCGATGACTGCCGCGCGCGCCAGTTGCCAGCCACCGGTGACCGTGCCGAGCAGCATCAGCATGCTGTAAGCGACCGCACCCGGTACCGCCGGATTCTTCGCGTGGTTTGCAGCGAGCCATCGGCCGGCCGCCTCCACGCTGGCGCAGCCTTCGGCATGCGCCTTGCGCACCGCTGCGAGCGCCGGATGGCGGGCGAGATCCGCATCGGTGGCCTGCATTTCCGCGAGCAAAGCCGTCAGCGAAGCCCCGCCATCGCGCAGGATCTTGCGCGCAACCAGGTCATTGGCCTGAATGCCGGTGGTGCCTTCGTAGATCGTGGTGATGCGCGCATCGCGCAGATACTGGGCGGCACCGGTTTCTTCGGCATAGCCCATGCCGCCGTGTATCTGCACGCCCAGCGAGGTCAGCAACTGGCCGACCTCGGTCGACCAGCCCTTGACCACCGGAATCATCAGGTCGACGCGAGCCTGATGCAGGGCGCGTGTTGCCGCGTCAGCATGCCGCAGACTGATATCGAGGTCGGCAGCGGTGACATAGGCGATGCTGCGCATCGCCTCTATATAGGCCTTCATCGTCAGCAGCATGCGCCGCACATCGGCGTGCTGCATGATCGCCACCCGCCCCTTCTGCCCGGGCACCTTGCCCTGTACACGCTCGCGCGCGTAGTCACGCGCCTGTTGATAGGCCCGCTCGGCGACCGCCACGCCTTCGAGACCCACGCCGAGCCGGGCGTGATTCATCATGGTGAACATCGCGGGGAGGCCGTTGTTGAGTTCGCCGACCAGATAGCCGACCGCGTTCTCGAAGGCCATCACGCAGGTGGGACTGCCGTGTATGCCGAGCTTGTGCTCCACCGATACCGGCCGCACGGTATTGCGCTCGCCGGGTGTGCCGTCGGCCTTCAGCAGGAACTTCGGCGCCAGAAACAGCGAGATACCGCGCACGCCGGGCGGCGCGTCCGGCAACCGTGCGAGCACCAGATGCACGACGTTCTCCGTCATGTCGTGGTCGCCCCAGGTGATGAAGATCTTCTGCCCCGTGATCCGGTAGTGATCGCCCTCGGGAACCGCCTGGGTACGCAGGGCCGCGAGATCCGAGCCGGCCTGCGGCTCGGTCAGGTTCATGGTGCCGGTCCACTCGCCCGCCACCATCTTCGGCAGATACGCCTTGCGCAGCGCTTCCGAAGCATGGGCCTCGATGGCACGGGCAGCGCCCTCGGTCAGCAAGGGGCAGAGCGACCAGGCGAGATTTGCCGAGCACCACATCTCCTCGACGGCGACGCCGAGCAGAAACGGCAGGCCCTGCCCGCCATACTCGGCGGGCGCGGTCACGCCAGCCCAGCCACCCGACTGATACTCATGATAGGCAGTCTTGAATTCTTCAGGAACGATGACGCTGTCGTTCTCGACCCGGCTGCCCTGGCGGTCGCCGATGGTGTTGGTTGGTGCAATGACGCCACCGGCAAGCTGTGCTGCCTGCTCAAGGATTGCTTCGGCAAGATCCGGCGTCGCTTCTTCACACCCGGGCAGGCGCGCGATCCGGTCCAGGCCCGCAAGCTCGCGGATCACAAACAGCATTTCGCGGACGGGACCGTGATATTCAGACATCGTTCTCTGGCTCGTGTGTGCTTCCTGACGGCAGTAGCAAAGCGATCAGGCGCGTTGACGGGACTCCCGGCGACGATCGGTTTCCAGCAATAATTTCTTGCGTAAACGGATACTTGCGGGCGTTACCTCGACGAGCTCATCATCGTCGATGAACTCCAGTGCCTGCTCGAGGGACAGGCGTATCGGCGGGGTCAGCAACAGGTCCTCATCCGTTCCGGCGGCGCGGATATTGGTCAGCTGCTTGGCCTTGGTCGGGTTGACGACCAGGTCACTGCCCCGGCTGTGTATACCGCAGATCATACCTTCATAGACCGGCTCGCCATGGCCGATGAACAGGCGGCCGCGTTCCTGCAGGTTGAACAGCGCATAAGCCAGTGCCTTGCCCGCTACCATGGAAATCAGCACACCATTATTACGCTGCCCGATCGAGGCCGGAACGCGGCGAGCGTAGTTGTCAAAGACGTGATAGATGAGCCCGGTACCCGAGGTGCAGGTCAGGTATTCGGTACGGAAGCCGATCAGTCCGCGGGCCGGAATACGGTATTCAAGACGCAGGCGACCGGTGCCATCCGGCGTCATGCTCAGCAGTTCGCCCTTGCGCTCGGCAAGGCGGCTCATCACGGCGCCCTGGAACTGTTCCTCGAAATCAACCGTGAGCTGTTCCCAGGGTTCGCAGACGACGCCGTCGATCTCCTGCTCGATCACCTCGGGCCGGGAAACGGCCAGCTCATAGCCTTCGCGACGCATGTTCTCGATGAGGATCGACAGATGCAGCTCGCCGCGGCCGGACACCTTGAACTTGTCCGGATCCTCGGTGGATTCCACGCGCAATGCCACGTTGTGTTTCAGCTCGCGCTCAAGCCGCTCCTTGATATGGCGACTGGTCAGGAACTTGCCTTCCTTGCCGGCGAACGGCGACTTGTTCACGCAGAAGGTCATGCTGATGGTCGGTTCATCCACCTTGAGCGGCGGCAGTCCTTCCGGCACTTCGCGGTCGCAGACGGTATCAGAGATAAAGAGTTCCTCGATGCCGCTGAACACAACGATATCGCCGGCGCTGGCCGATTCCACCTTGTAGCGGTTGAGACCGAGGAAGCCGTACAACTCACCCAGGCGCCCGCTTCGCACCTTGCCGTTCGCACCGACGATGCTCACGGTCGTGCCGGCAACCGCCCGGCCGCGGGTGATGCGGCCGATGCCGAGCATGCCCACGTAGGAGTCGTAATCGAGACTGGAAACCTGCAACTGCAGGGGACCGTCCGGATCGACTTTCGGCGGCGCGACGTGCTTGACGATGGCCTCGAAGAGCGGCGTCATGTCACCTGAACGCACGGTGGACTCAAGACCCGCGTAGCCGTTCAGCGCCGATGCGTAGATGACCGGGAAGTCGAGCTGGGCATTGGTCGCGCCCAGCCGGTCAAAGAGTTCGAAGGTTGCATCCAGCGCCCAGCCCGGGCGCGCACCATCGCGGTCGATCTTGTTGATCACGACGATCGGCGTGAAACCGAAGGCAAAGGCCTTCTGCGTGACAAAGCGGGTCTGCGGCATCGGCCCGTCGACGGCATCGACGAGGAGCAGCACGCTGTCAGCCATCGACAGCACGCGCTCGACCTCGCCACCGAAATCGGCATGGCCGGGCGTATCGATGATGTTGATGAAGTAGTCGCCCCAGGTGATTGCGGTATTCTTGGCAAGAATCGTTATGCCGCGCTCTTTCTCCAGGTCATTCGAGTCCATGGCCCGGTCGGGTAGCTGGAAGCGCGCGTCCAGGGTGCCGGACTGGCGCAGCAGCTTGTCGACCAGCGTGGTCTTGCCATGATCGACGTGCGCGATGATGGCAATATTGCGCAGCTTGTCGGTCGGTTTGGTCACGGAGATATTCATCGGGGGTGCCGGGGAAACGAAAGGTCGCGAATTATAGGGGAGAAACCGGGACCGGATTGCGATTTCGTGGCCCGGAACGTACTTATGTGACCCCATCAGGCGCAGTACAGCAGGGTCAACGGGTTAAGATTGGCGTGGAATCGGGGAGGCCGGATGGGCACAGGCCGGGACAACCATCAGCACCAGCGCCCGCTTTACGCGTGGCTTTGTCGGCATGCAGCGCCGGCCGTCTGTGTTGCCGGACTCTTTCTGGCGGGGTGCGCCGGACCCCCCCAGGCTCCGGACCCGGTAACCCGGATACCCATCCCTGTCTCGCCACCCTTTAGTCCGCTGCCTGACCCGCTGCGCACACAGGTCGTATTCACGGCGATGCAGATGGTCGGGGTGCCCTATCTGTGGGGCGGCAGCACGCCGGCCGGCTTCGACTGCAGTGGCCTGGTGCAATACGCCTATTCCAATGTCGGCCTCAAACTGCCGCGCACGGCGGCCGAACAACTCGCCGCATCAACCCCGCTGACGCTTGAAGAGGCGGTCGCCGGCGACCTGCTGTTCTTCCGCGACCGCAGCAGGACGTCGCACGTGGCCATCTACCTCGGCGAAGGCCGCTTCGTGCATGCGCCCAATGGCGGCAGCCGCGTTTCCCTCGATGACTTCAGCACCCCGTACTGGCGCACGCATTTCGCCGGGGCCGGGCGCATCATTCCCCCTGGCTGATATCAGATCGTCCCCAGATACCACTCGTAGTCCAGGTTGCTGACCTGCGCGTGAAAGGCTTCCGCCTCATGCCGGCGCGCGAGGCTGAACACGCGGCAGAACTCGGTGCCCAGATACTCCGGCAACAGTGTCCCGGCATCAAAGGCGTCGAGCGCGGACTCCCAGCGCGGCGACAGCCTGGTCGCCTCTTCCATCACTTCGCCCTCACGGATCATGCGCGGCGGCTCGATGTTCCGGGTCAGTCCGGCATGTACACCAGCGAGGATTGCCGCCATTGCCAGATAGGGATTGCAATCCGCACCGGCGACACGGTGCTCCAGACGCAGGTTCTGGTCGTCCGACACAGGGATACGCACCGCGACGTGGCGATGATTGACACCCCAGTTCGGTGCGATGGGCGCAAAGCAGCCCGGCCGGATGCGCCGGTAGGAATTTGCGTTCGGCGCAAAGATGGCCAGGGATTCCGGTATCGCCGCGAGCAGGCCGCCGACGGCATGCCGGAGAATCTGCGCGTACCTCTCCGGCGCTGAAACCGGCGGCTGAGGCGCAAACACGTTGTGTCCCTCGCGATCCACGAGGCTGAGGTGCACGTGCATGCCGGAACCATCGATGTCTGCGAAGGGTTTCGCCATGAAGGTCGCAGCGAGGCCATGTTTCCGCGCAACGCCGCGGATCAGACGCCGCAGCAGGATCGCGTGATCACAGGCGGCAACGGCATCAGCAACATGGTGGAGGTTGACCTCGAACTGGCCAGCGCCATATTCCGACACGATGCTGCCGGCCGGAATGCGCTGCGTTTCGCAGGCCGCCATGATTTCCGAAAACAGCGGATCCAGATCGTGCAGATCCTCAAGGCTGTAGACTCGCGGCCCGGACGGCCGGCGCTGGGTGCCCGGCACCCGCCCCTGCCGCGCCCGCGGCACTTCGCCGGTGGTGTCATCCAGCAGGTAGAACTCGAACTCCACGGCAACCACGGGCGTGAGACCGAGTGCAGCGAAACGGCCGAGTACTGCGGCCAGCACATGCCGGCCATCAGCGAAAAATGGCTGGCCATCGCGGTGTTCCAGCGCAACCAGGCACTGGCCGGGACGGGTCTTCGCCCAGGGTACCGGCGCCAGCGAACCGGGAACCGGGCGACAGACATGATCGGGATCACCGTCATCCGAGCCATAGCGCAGGCCGTCGATCAGCGCGCCGCGGCTGTCGAGGAGGATGCCGGTAGCCGGAAAAGCAATACCGTCACGCCAGAGTGACAGCAGTTCACGGCGGCCGATGCGTTTACCGCGCAGAATGCCGTTGAGGTCTGGCAACAGCAGCTCGACTGTCCGGGTATCCGGCCAGGCAGCCAGAAAGCTCCGGGCCTCATCGATTTGCCTGTCATTCATGGCGGTGATCCTGTTCCTGGCGGGATTCTGACCAATCCCGGCAGCCGCGTCGATCCTGCTACCATTTCCGCACGCAGACACAGAGCATGACATGAACAATCCCGCGCCTTCATACATTCTGACGGTTGTCTGCCCGGACAAGATCGGCATCGTGGCGGCAGTCGCTGGCTACCTGACCTCCCGGAAATACTTCATCGAAGAGTCATCCCATTTCGGTGACCGCGATACCGGCACATTCTTCATGCGAACCCGCTTTGCCTCACCGGACGGCAGTTTCTCGCGCTCCGGCTTTGGCGCCGGCTTTGCGGATATCGCGCAGAAGTTCGGCATTGAGTGGCAGGTACACGATACGGCGGTATTGCCACGGGTGCTGATAATGGCTTCGCGCTACGATCACTGCCTCAACGACCTGCTGTACCGCTACCGTACCGGCGCCCTGAAGATGGCGATTCCGGCCATCGTCTCGAACCACATGGATCTGGCTGGTCTTGCCAGCTGGCACAAGGTGCCGTATTTCCATATACCTGTGTCGGCAGAAACGAGGCAGGAGGCCGAAGAACGCCTGATGGATATCGCGGGCGACACGAAGGCCGAACTGATCGTGCTTGCCCGCTACATGCAGATCCTGTCACCGGCGATCTGCGCGCAATACCCGGGACGCATCATCAACATTCACCACTCCTTCCTGCCCGGCTTCAAGGGTGCGAAGCCCTACCACGAAGCGCACCGGCGTGGCGTCAAGCTGATCGGTGCCACGGCACACTATGTGACGGCGGATCTGGATGAGGGGCCAATCATCGAACAGACGGTTGAGCGCGCGGACCACACCATGTCGCCCGATGACCTCGCAGCGACCGGCCGGGATGTGGAGTCAATCACGCTGGCGCGGGCCGTGAAGCTGCATATCGAACACCGCGTATTCGTCAACGGCAGCAAGACCGTCGTGCTGCGCTGAAGGCGCCCGGACTCGCGGGATACTGCGCTCAGGCGCTCTTGCGGGCCTGCATTACCGGACGCAGCAGGAGCGCGAGTTCGCGCAGGGTCTTCTCGGTGCTTGCCCAATCGATGCAGCCGTCGGTCACTGAAACACCGTAACGCAACCGGCTGCGGTCGGCGGGAATCTCCTGGTTGCCGGCCTCGATATTGCTTTCCAGCATGAGGCCGATAATCGACTTGTTGCCATTGACGATCTGCTCGATGCAGTCGCGGGCCACCAGCGGCTGCAGCGCCGGATCCTTGTTCGAATTGCCGTGGCTGCAGTCGATCACGATGCGTTCCGGCAGACCGGCCTTGTGCAGGGCCTGTTCGCACAGGGCCACGCTCACCGAATCGTAATTGGTACGTCCGGCACCACCACGCAGCACGACATGACCATAGTTGTTGCCGCGCGTCTGCATGACAGCCGAGCGGCCATCCTCGTTGATGCCGAGAAAATGATGTGGCTGGCGTGCTGACTTGAGCGCATTGATGGCGACCATCAGCGAACCATCCGTACCATTCTTGAAACCGACAGGCGTGGACAGTCCGCTCGCCATCTCCCGATGCGTCTGGGATTCGGTCGTGCGCGCGCCGATCGCGTTCCAGGTAATCAGGTCACCCAGATATTGCGGCATGATCGGATCGAGCGCCTCGGTAGCGGTTGGCAGCCCGAGTTCAGCGAGGTCGAGCAGCAGCTTGCGCGCGATGCCGATTCCCTTCTCGATATGAAAGGAATCGTCCATGTCCGGGTCGTTGATCAGGCCCTTCCAGCCGACCGTGGTGCGCGGCTTCTCGAAATAGACGCGCATGACCAGTACCAGCGTATCGCTGAGCGCATCGGCCAGTGGCTTGAGCCGCCTGGCATAATCCATCGCCGCAGCGACATCGTGGACCGAACAGGGTCCGACGACCACAAACAGGCGCGGATCGCGCGCATCGATGATGTTCTGCAGGGTGCGCCGGTTGCGCAGCACAAAACCCTCCAGCGCGGGGGTCAGCGGATACCGCGCCTTGACCTCGGCCGGGGTCGGCAGCGTGGTGCGGGCAAGGACGTTGACGTTGTAAATCTGGCTATCCATGCGCGAAGCATAGTGTGCCGGCCACGTAACGGGCAACCCGGCCGGCCTTTCGGCAAGGACTGATGACGGCGGAATCCGCCCTGTAGAATGGCCAGTCTGTCTACAGGTCCGGAGAAACACCCATGGCTAACGTATCCACCATCAAGCCCTTCGCAAAGGGCGACATTTTCGTCGGCGCTACCCTGCTCAACCGCGCCGACGACGACCATGCCGGCGACGGCCGGATCATCCAGTACGACAGCAACCTCAACGAAAAGGGCGTGCTCTGGACCGCCGGCACCACCCACCTGATCAGCGGACTCCGCTTCGGTCCTGACAAGACCCTGTGGGCTTTCGACACCAATACACATACCGTGCTGCGCTATGGCCCGGACGGAAAAGAGCTGCCGCGGATAAGATTCGCGGACCGGGCCTTCTCGAACGTGAATTTCACCGCCGATGGCAACATCCTGTTGGGCGAGCACCTGGTCGGCAACACCATCAAGCTGCCGCCGGAACGGCCGCTCGGCACGACTCTGGCGAAGATGCCGGGCAGTGACCTTTTTGGTGACGGGCACGTCTTCAAGTTCACGCCGGATGGCAAGCTGCTGAAAGAATATGCGACCGAGACCCACGGTGGCATGGCCGGTTTCCTCGGTGTTACCACCGCAAGCCTCGCTCCTGACAACAGGACCCTGGTTTATGTGTCGGAGACCGGTACGCGGGTTTTCCAGTACGACATCGTCGCCGACAAACAGCTGCCCGACCTGATCACGCTGCAGCCGGGCGCTGGCGAAATGGCCTTGCTGGCGCAGCACTTGCCGGATGGCACGCTGCTGTACATCAAGGCGAACTTCAAGACCGGCTTCAAGCTCGATCACCTGAAGGCCAATGCGGAAGTCATCAAGAGCTGGGATCTGCCCGGACCCGGCTGGGCGACCGTCATACCGCTGCAGGAACCCGGCGTACTGCTGCTCGGCAATTTCTTCACCGGTACGGTTGCGAAATTCGACATGCAGACCGGCACCCTCGGCGCGAAGGCCGAAACCGGCGTCAAGCGCTCACTCGCCGGTCTCGCGCAATACCCCGGCTAAGACGACCTGTAAGGGCAGCTGGAGGCAGGAGCGGCTTTAGCCGCTCCTGCCTCTACCAGGGCAGAACGCTGCCATCGAAGGTCCAGAAGGTCCCGGTATTTTCCAGGCTGAGCTGATCCGTGATGCGGATCAGGTCGCTGCCAGCTGTTTCCACCGGACGCAGCATCTTTTTCGGCAGCATCTTCATCATGTCCGTATCCACCGGACCCGGATCGATCAGGGCCACTGAAATGCCCTGGCTCTTGAGCTGGATCGCCAGCAGGTGCATCTCCATGTTGAGCGCAGCCTTGCTCGGACGATAGAAATACAGCATCGCGTTCTTCGTATCAGCGATCGAACCCTGACTGCTCGATACGTTGCTGATCTTCTTCTGCTGGCTCGCCAGTACATTGGGCAGAAAGGCTTCCGCCATCTTCAGCGGGCCGATGACATTGGTGCGCAGGACCATTTCGTAAGTCGGCCATTCCATGTTCCTGGCGAACAGCTGGTTGCTGCCGCCACCGGTAATCCCCGCATTGTTGAACAGCACATCGACAGGCTTGTCCTTGTATTTCGCCGCCAGCGCATCGATGGCAGCAAAGTCGGTGACATCGAGCGTCTCGATGCTGACCTTGCCCTCACTGTCTGCCGCAATTGCCTTGAGTTCCGTTGCCTCGGCGGGCTTGCGCGCCGTGGCAATCACCTGCCAGCCCCGCGCTGCATATTGTCGCGTCAACTCCAGGCCGATACCGCGGTTGGCACCGGTCACCAGCACCGTCGGCACATAGTCATCAGCGCGTGCCGTCGCGCTGGCAACAATCGCCACACACAGTGCGGCAAGCAGCGTGAAGCTGCGGCTGTATCTTCGGTTCATCGTGACTCTCCTGGAGAAACCCCGGCTTTACCAGGGAATGATCTGGCCTTTGGTATCCAGAAACTGACCGGTCATGGACAGGTCAAACCGGTCTATCTCGCGCGCCATGTCAGTCACCGCATCGGCAACCGGACGCAGCATCCTCTTCGGCAGACCTTTCATGAAATCAGTATCGGTCATGCCCGGCGTGACCAGTCCGACAACGATGCCGCGACTCTTCATCTGAAATGCCAGATTGACCATCAGCATGTTCACCGCCGACTTGCTCGACCGATACCAGTACAGACGCGCGGCATCGACGCTGCCAATCGAGCCCTGGTTACTCGAGACCGTGATCATCTTGCGCAGACGACTCGCCTCGACATGTTTGACAAAGGCCTCGCAGACCTTCATCGGACCGACCGCATTGACAGCCATCACCTCGTTGAAGGTTGCATAGTTCAGCCGGCCAAACAGCTGGTTTTCCATGCCGCCGCCGATGCCGGCATTGTTAAGCAGGATATCTATGGACTGGTTTGCATAGCGTGCGGCGAGGGCGTCGATACCGGCATGATCGACCACATCCAGAGGCTCGATGATGAGGTTCTCATGTTGCGCCTTCAGCGCCTGGAGGGCTTCAGCGCTGCCAGGATTGCGACAAGTTGCGATCACCCGCCAGTCGCGCCCCGCGTATTGTCGGGCGAACTCCAGGCCGATTCCCCGGCTGGCGCCGGTGATGAGCACCGTAGGCTGCTGGCCGGCGGCTTTCTGCAGCGGTTCACCTTCAGCGGCTGCTGCAATCCGTCCCACCAGCGTGCCCATCGCAGCAAACGCCGCACTATTGCGGATCAGCTCGCGCCGGTCGATACCGGCACCCTCATCTCGGCGATCCATGCGTGACTCCCCTGAACCCGGCTCAGACGACTGCCTTGATCTCGTCGCGCTTGTCGGCATACCTCGCCGGATCCACCAGCGGTATGGCATCCAGCACCCAGCCCTTCTGGCGACGGCGTGCCGGACTCGGCACGGCATATGCGGCCCGCCCACCATTGGCTGCGACGGCCAGCATGTCGATTTTCCAGCCCTTGGCGGCCCATTCCTTCTGCTTGGCCCGGTAGTCGAGGATCACCTGGTCAGACGGAACCATGAACTCCTTGGTGTTCTTGTCCGGCGTCACCATCGGATGCAATTCCTCGATGATCTTCACATCCTGGTTGGCCACGTACTGGTTGCGCTCGATGACGTAGGCATCGGTCTTTTCTTCCAGCGAGAAGTTTCGTGCGCAGACGAGGTAGAGATGGGTGGTCTTCTCGTCTATCGGCCGCTCATAGAGATACTGGTGGATAAAGAAATTCGGCCCCGGGTGAATAAACGTCCAGACCTGGTTGGTGCCGTGATATCCGGTCCCCGCATCGAGGGAACCCTCACCAGCACGGTATTTCTTCAGATCACCCTGCAACGGTGGCGCCTGGAAGGTATGCCAGAAACCGCGGCCCCACGGCGCGTGATCCTCAATGCGCATGTCGCCGATCTTGTATTCCTCTTCGCGCTCGCCGCTGAATCCATGGGTGTCGTGCACATATTCGTTATGCGCGGGATCGATACCGTTCTCGATGGAACGCTCGTAGTAACCATTGAGCTGATAGTGCTGCAGCGTCGTCCGCCAGCCTTCCTGCTCCCATTCCTTCACTTCGAGGATCGGCGGCCGTTCCGCCTCGGGCAGATCACCGAGAAACGCGAACACGAGTCCATAGCGCTCGTCGACCGGATAGGCGTCGATGCGCGTGCGGGCCGGAATGTTGGCCTTCGAACCAAGCGACGGGATCTTCTGGCATTCGCCCTCGCCGTTGAATTGCCAGCCGTGATACGGGCACTGGATGCAGTCGCCCTTGATCTTGCCGCCCGCCAGCGAGCCGCCGCGGTGCGTACAGGTATTGGCCAGGCAGCGAGCCTTGCCCTGCGAATCCCGGAACACCACAAAATCCTGACCGAGCGCGCGTACCTTGCGCGGCTGATCGGTGAGTTCTGCTGTGGTCGCCATGGGGTACCAGAAATTAATGTACATACAGACTTCCTCAAACTGGATGGTTCAGGCCTGCCGGGCTTGCGCGGCATGCGACACCTTGTTGCCCGGAATATATGCGCTTCGCTGGCCATGGCCAAGCGGATTTGCGCTCAGCGACTGTTTGCGGTCCGCGCGACGATGCCGAGCAGGATAACAATGCATGGCAACAAGATCAGCGCCGCGGTGTATAGCGGGACATTTACCCCGAATACGTCGAACAACAGCCCGGTCAGCGGCGGGCCCAGCGCCCGGCCTGCCCAGCTGCCCGAGTTGTAGGTACCGAGCACCAGCCCGCGCTCGGACTCGCCTGCCTGCTGGGAGACGAGGCTGGTCACGGTCGTCATGTACAGCGCACTGCCGGCTGTCGTAAAGCTGATACCAAAGACCATCAGCGGCCAGACCGGCGCCTGGGTCATGATCAACAGGCCGGAGATATAGCAGACCAGCCCCGCAATCAGCAGCCTGCCCTCACCGAAAATCGGCACCAGGCGGCCGATGAGCACACCCTGGATGATGGCGACGATGGTACCAAGATAGGTAAAGGTCAGGCCGATCTGGCGCGGCCCCCAATCAAAACGTGCGCCAGCCCAGAACGGAAAGATCGATTCGAACAGCGCCATGGCCAGATAAGCCATGAAGCCGACCAGGACGATCCTCGCCAGCAGCGGCCGGGCAAGCACGAGTCGCAAAGCCGCGAAGCCGCCGGGACCCTTGTTGCCGCCGGCCTTTGTGCGCTTTTCCGGCGGCAGGCTCTCCTTCAGAAAGAACGTTGCACCGATCAGCATGACGGCATTGATGAATACAGCGGCAAGGCCAGGCCACAGCAGGGTCGCACTGGCCGCATCCCTGCCGCCGAGCAGACCGCCGAGCATCGGCCCGAGGATAAAGCCCATGCTCAGCGAGCCGCCCACATAGCCCATCGATTTTGCGCGCTGCTCAGGCGGGGTCAGATCTGACACATAGGCCATGGCGAGCGCGAGGCTTCCGCCCATCAATCCCGTCAACAACCGGCCGGCGCCGAGCATCCAAAGGTTCGATGCGAAGGCCAGGATCAGATAGCTGACCAGCCCGCCGGCGATACTGATCAGCAGCAGCGGCTTCCGCCCATAACGATCGGAAAACCGGCCCCAGATCGGCGTCGACAGCACCTGGCCAACGGCGTAAAGACCGATAATCGTCGTTGCCACCGCCGATGAGGCGCCCAGCTTCATCGCCACGAAGGGAAAGCCCGGCAGGATCAACCCGAATCCCATCCCGGACAGGAGGATGGTAAGAAACAGAATCGGCATGGGGGTCCCTGGGCCGTGCGAGCGGCTTCAGCCGCGATTTGATGCATGGGATCGCGGCTCAAGCCGCTCCCACAGAAGCCGCTCCTGGGTGGGGTTATTTCGGCTTCGGCGCAGCCGGTTTCTGCTCGCGGGCGTAGTTCTCAAGGCTTGAGAGGCTCACATCGGACCACTTGTCAGGTGCCTTGAAATACGTGGGGTAATGCTTCTCCACATAGTCGAGTACCTTGCGGGAGTGGATCTCCTCGAGGCTTTCACCTGAACCCATAAAACAGGCGTACTGGCAGTGCCCCGGCGCCTGCCCCATCAGCATCCACGGCAGCCACGGCGTGACACGATTCCAGACCCCGTGATAGGGCAGCTTCGTCATCTTCGGATTCTGTACATCCGCGAGATTGAGATGATGCGCGAAGAACTCCGAGACCCGGACGAACTTGCCGCTCGACTCGCGCGGCCACTGATCGGGCTTGAGTGCATTCGGGTAATTCAGATGGATGTGGATCTCCATATCCAGCCGGCTGCCGCGTTGCTGCCAGGGCAGGATGAAGGGCACGCGCGGCGGCTTCTCCGCATTGAGATTGCCGAACGTGGGCGGCAAGGGAAAGTATTCCTCGATGAGGTAATTGAAGGGATCGTTGGCGACATGCACCACGCGAACCCGCTCATCGATGTACGGGTTGTACCACTCATCGAGCACTTCACCCGATTTCAGGTCGGTATAGAGGCCGACTTCGCGCAGGATGCGCCGGATGGAACCATCCGGCATCTGCTCCAGCTTGACCGAACCAAAACCCTCGAAACCAAAGAGATCCTTGAGTTTCTGGTCGGGCCGCACCGCTGATACAAAACCCTTGTACCAGCCGTGCTTCTCCTTGCCGAAATCCAGATCACCCTGAATCCGGGCGTAGACGTTCTGGTTTCCCTTTCCGGTACGCAAGTCGACATACGGGCCATCAAGCCCCTTGCCCATCGCAGTGCCCAGCGCCGCCGGCGCATCGGCTCTCGCCGGACCGGTAGCTCCCATCGCCAGTGCCGCTGCGCCCGCGGCGCCGACGGTGGCAAAGGACGATACAAAATCACGACGGGTTGTCATGCAAAACTCCTACTTCCGCCGCTTCTTGCCGACATGCCCGCCAACCGGCTCGCCGTGCAGCAGGCGCACCTGGGGGTCGTTCACATAGTCAGGATTCTCGAAGTCGGTCGGACCATGCGGATGGTTGTGACCATCCGACATCACCCAGTTATAGAGTGCCGGGCGCTTGCGATACAGGTTGGCCGCTGCACGCAGCTTGTTCTCGTCCGGGTTCGTCCACGGATTGAAATGGAAGTAGTTGAACAGGATCGAATCAGTGCGGCCGAAGGCAATCGTGCCGTACTTGCAGCGGAATGAACCGTGGTTGATATACGGCGGACGCCAGAAGTAGCCACCCGTCGGCAGCTCGCCGAACTGCATCATCCATGACGTACCCCAGATGTGATACGACTCTTCAGCGCTGTCGTGATAGCTGATGTTGTCCTGGGCAAACTGCGGGGTCATGCAGTACAGGAAGCTGATCGCCTCGGTGAGCGGATCATAGTGCAGCACCTTGATCAGGCATCCTGAAGCCACGGAAGGCGACACGAGATTGCCGGGCGCCCAGGGACGGTCTTCATAGCTGTTGACCGAGGCAAAGGCATCCGCCATGGTCAGCGGATGATGCCGGCTGGACTCGGCAAAGCTCGGCTCACTGTCGTTGAACATCAGCAGCACTTCCGCGCCCTGCGGCACCTCGATGGCACCGATCGCCATGCCGGCCGGAATGAAGGCGTAGTGGCCCTCGACCCAGACCTCCTTGCCGACCTTGACCTTGCCGTTGAGGACAAAGATCTCGGAATCCGAGTAGCTGAGGCCGGGCTTGCGCTTGAAGCCGCCGTCAAAGCGGACTTTGAGCGTGCAGGCACCGGTGTCCTTGTCGAGGGACAGCACCTTGTAGTGACTGCCCTTGAAGCCGGTCAGGTCAAACTTCTTGAAGGGATGGTCGAGCTCTACGTACGGCTCTATATGCGGTCGTGCCACGGGGACTTCTCCTTAAAAAACAACCTGGTGCTTGCCTTTCGGCTTCTTGGCGATCTCGCTGGGCTTGATCACCCGCTTCATGTCACCGCTGACATTGAAGCCCCGGGTCTGAACGATGCGCAGGAACTCGGCCACCCACTTCTCACGCTGGGGTGCAAGCTCATCCTGCTCCTTGACGATCGCGGCGTAGCGCTTCTTCTGCTCCGCAATGTTTTCCTTTATCCAGCTCTGCGCTTCCGCTTTGCGCGCGGGCTTGGTGTCTTGTACGCGTTTGGCCATCTTTGGAAACTCCGGTCTGTTGGAGCGGCTGCAGCCGCAATTCCTACTTCTTGCGATACCAATCGTTGACGTCATCGCCGGTGGTGAGCCACACATCCTTGTGGCTGGCAATATGCGCAAAAGCCCGCTTGAGGTGCTTGAACTTGTTTGGCTGACCGACCCAGAAAGTATGCAGGCAGATCGGCATGCAGCGGGCGTTATCTGCGCCTTCACTGTATAGCACATCAAACTGGTCGACAATCATATCGCCAAAGGCCTCGGAACTGACACCGACATTGGCGAAGGCCGGAATATCGTTCAGCTCCACGGTATACGGCACGGAAATCAGACTGCCCTTCTTCACATTGAACGGGAAGGGATGGTCGTCAGCCGTGTAGTCGCACAGATACTCGACGCCGAGATCAGCAAGAATATTCGGCGTGTTGTTGGTGTGCGTCAGGAAGGGCGAGAGCCAGCCCTTGGTCTTGCGGCCAATCGCCTTTTCCATTGCCTTGAGCACGCCGCCGATGATTTCCCGTTCCTTCTTCTCGTCGATACCCGACAGGAAGTTGGCCGGCGCATTGTTGATGCCGTGGCCGATAAACGCCCACTTGCGCTTGTTGGCCTCCTCCACGATCCGCGGGTACTCGCGGATGATCTCGGAATTGAGACAGACCGTGCCACGCATGCCGATCTGGTCCATCAGTTCCATCATCCTCCACAAGCCGACCCGGTTGCCGTAATCGCGCCAGCCATAGTTCAGCGGATCCGGATTGAACTGCTGTGTGCCGGGAATGATTGCCGTACCGGGAATATTGTGCGGGAAGTGCTCGATATTGATGTACGGGATGACTGCCACGCGGGCGCCCTTAGGCAACTTGAACTTTGGCCGGTCGATGATCGGCACATAGTCATAGTGCGGGCTCTGGGTGAGTTTGCTGCGATCGGTTCTGGTGACCATGGCTTTTCCTTTTGCAGTTTTTGTCAACGCGCCTTCTTGCCGGACTTGAGGCTCCGGATGTACTTGAGCGCCTCGGCCTTGCTGATCACATCGCCATACTTGGCATTGATGTCGAACAGGTTGGCTTCATGCGGGCCGTCATGCCGGTCGCCGACGCATTCGCGGATCACGATCGGCCGGAAGCCGTTCTGCACGGTATCCACTGCCGTCGCACGAATACAGCCCGAGGTCGTGCAGCCAGTGATCAGCAGCGTGTCGATGCCGGCTGCAGTCAGCGTGGCGGCGAGCGAGGTACCGAAGAAGGCGCTCGCGTAGTTCTTGGTGATAACCAGCTCGCCCTTGCCGGGTTCCACACCCGTGCAGAACTGTGCAAATTTGTTACCCGGCACCAGGCTCTTCAGCACCGGTGCCTTCTTGATCCAGATGCCGCCATCAATGAAGTCGGACGGGTTGTAGAACACCCGGGTGTGAATGATCGGCATCTTGTGCTGACGCGCCAGTTTCAGGAGTTCCGGCATCTCCTTGACGGCCTTGACTACACCTGGCGCGAACAACGGCGCGCCCTTGAGCGTGTAGCCCTGCAGCAGATCGATAACGATCAGTGCCGTCTTCCGGCCGAAGCCCAGCCGGTTGTCCCAGACACCTGCGTAGTTGCTGGCTGCCGTTGTCTGCGCCATGGTTTTTTTCCTTGATATTGCGAACAGGAGCGGATCAGGATATTGAGGTGCATAGTTCCACCGAACGGCTCGCCCCGCAAGCCGATGTTCGCACGGTGGCCACGCATCAAACACAAGCGAATATTGCGCTGCGACCCGGACCAGAATGCAGACTTTCAGGAGGACCCGTCATGACCAATGCACCTGCAGCCTCGCCAGTCATCGCCGAAGTTCCGCCGCACGCGCCGAAGGCCGCCGCCGGGACTGCAAACCAGTACAAGACGCTGAGCGGCTTCGAGGGCCGGGAAACAGAACTCGGCCTCTCGATGTCGATACTGCTGAAGATGCTCGGCAATCACGCCGGCTATGCGCACGAAATGAACGATCCGCTGGTCAAGGCGCACCTGCTGGCTATCCAGTTTGCCAAGAACCAGGGACTGCTCGCCGAGTACATCGCCCACGACATCAAGACGATGGCACCGATCAACCTGCGCATGAAGCAGATCATCGAGAAAACCGGCCACCCGGAAATCGCCCTGGTGGCACTGTTCGATCGCACCGCCTGTCACTATGCGCTGGCGCTGACCAGCACCGGTGACGGCAACAGCCGGACCTGGAAAGACCCCTTTGGCTGGGTACTTGCCCAATGCCGCAAGATCGGACAGTTCGATCTGACATCGCAGGAAATCCACGAGACCTGGACCACGCCCCGCCTGCTCGGTTATGGCGCAGCCATGGGCGTGAAGCTCAAGGTCTCCCCCTGGCAGGACGACGGCATGATTAGCTGCTCGCTGGCCTGATGACCGGCACGCCGGGGCAATCGACTCGCTGACGCGGATCGCTTATCTTAAGAGCCTGCATTTCCGGATTCGGGGACTCCTTTGCCATGAACCAGCGTTTATCGGTAGCCGTGCCTGTAGCAATTGCCGTCCTCGCCGCCAGCTTGCCGGCCGGCGCTGCCGTCGAGGAAATCGTCGTCACCGCCCAGCGACGTGAACAGAACCTGCAGGAAGTGCCGCTCGCGGTCAGTGCCTTCGATATCAGCCAGATCGAAAACCGGCAGATCGATATGGTCAAGGACATCGGCCAGAACATCCCGAACCTTCAGACTTATACCGTCACGGCCGGCGCACAGGCGATCCAGCTGCACTCCCGCGGCGCAAGCGTGCAGAACCCGGGGTTCAACGTTTCCGAATCACCGGTCGGCATCTACCTCGATGACGTCTACTTCGGCCGGCTCGCGAGCGTGAACCTCGACTTGTCGGATGTGGAACGCCTTGAGGTGCTGCGCGGCCCGCAGGGGACCCTTTACGGGCGCAACACCATTGCCGGTGCCGTCAAGATCATCACCCGCACGCCGGGTGACGATCGCTGGGCCAACGTATCGGTCGGAATCGGCAACTATGAAACCACCAAGCTCACCGGATCGGTGGGCGGGCCGATCGAGGAAGGGGCCCTGGCCGGGTCCATCTCGATGCTCTATGAGAACCGCAACGAGGGTTGGCAGAACAATCCGCTGACGGGCTCAAGTCCCGGCGAATACAAGAACAAGGCTGCCCGCGCGAAACTGCACTGGTACGGCACCGAGAACTTCGACGCCGTGGTGACTGCATGGGCAGCGGACGTTGAAAACGATGGCTATAACGGCGTGCCGTATACCCCGTTCCAGAATACCGGCCCCAATGCCCTTTACGACCCTGCCTCGCCAGACAGCGTTCCGCTGGGCGGCTTCTATGCCAACTTCGACCCGGACGGCGTGAATTACGGCGCGTCAGACCAGAATGGTGCCAATCTTGCCCTGAGTTTCCGCTTCGGCGGCATGACCCTGAAATCGATCACGGGCTACGCCAATGTCGATGACCGCTTCGGCTTCGACCTGGCAGGCGGCGGCGTTGATGACAGCGCCGGCACGACTGGCCTGCTGATCGGCTCTGACTCCAGTCTCGACCAGATCAGCCAGGAGTTCCAGCTGCTTGGCAAGCTGGGCAACAGCCTTGACTGGCAACTGGGCCTTTACTATCTGGACGAAGACGGCTCGCAGTCCTATACCGGAGCCGGCGGTTTCCTCTTCGCCGAGGAGAGCAACAGCCAAACCCGCAGCTACGCGGTGTATGGCGAAGGCACTTATCAGCTGACCGAAGCGCTGTCAGTCACGGGTGGACTGCGCTGGACCAAGGATGACAAGGACTACCAG
Source organism: Chromatiales bacterium (assembly GCA_024234935.1). Lineage (NCBI taxonomy): Bacteria > Pseudomonadati > Pseudomonadota > Gammaproteobacteria > Chromatiales > Chromatiales bacterium. The sequence continues at coordinate 50,023 of JACKNI010000004.1, read as the reverse complement.
ATCAGCTGCACCGGCATCTTCTGCCAGGGCGGGCCCGTGGATCTCAACGAAAACTGGGACGAAGTCACCGGCAAACTGGCGGTCAATTACCAGCTCAACGAAAACCAGCTGGTCTACCTGAGCTTTACCCAGGGCTACCAGTCAGGTGGATTCCAGTCGCTGTGTTTCGGCGATCTGACTGCGGCCTGTGCCGCCACACCCTTTGATCCACAAACGGTCGACAGCATAGAGGCTGGCTGGAAGGCTGACTTCTTCGACAACCGCCTGCGCTTCAACGCCGCCGCCTTCTACGCGATGTACAACGATATTCAACAGGTCGTCACCAACAACGCCGGCGGTTTCCCGACAGCCAATATCGGCGATGTCGATGTCTATGGCGTCGAACTGGAACTGCTCTGGGCGCCGATCGAGGGGCTGAACGTCTATGCCAACCTGGGTGTCCAGGAGAGTGACTTCGGCTCCGTGGATCCGCTGTCGCCGCCGGGCGGACTCGGTGACTCCTGCAACGCAGACCCCACACCGCCCTGCGCCGTGCCGACCGACGAGCTGGCCTCAAATCCGAAATGGCAGGGCAAGGTCGGATTCGATTACAGCATCCCGCTTGAAAACAGCCTGGCCTTCTTCTATGGCCTTGACGTATTCCATTCGGACAACTACTACAACGACGCGCGGAATCTGGTCGAGATCGACAGCTATACCCGCCTGAACGGCTTCATCGGCTTTGGTGCCGACGACCGCAAGTGGCAAGTCGTACTGACTGGCAAGAACATCACCGACAAGGAAGACAATGTGTCGGGGCTCTTTGCCAACGGGTTCACGAATATGCGCACGCCGCTGCCGCCCGCCGAGTACATGCTGAACTTCAAGGTGAACTACTGAGTTTCACCACGGCATGACAACGGCTGGTAACGGCCAGAGACAAGAAAGGGCGCTTTGGCGCCCTTTTTTTTTCAGCGCAACTCCGGCAACACCTGTTCGGCGAACAGACGGGTCTGCTGCACCAGCGCTGCCTGACGCGCGCCGTGCGGTGCCGGGACCGGCGATCCACCGAGGATATGGACGTGATCGAGCCCCAGTCCGATCACCAGCTGCAATCGCTCCAGGCACTTGGCCGGCGGGCCACAGATCGAAAACCAGTCGACGAAGGCATCATCGACCATGCCCAGATGTTTGCCGTCATGCTGTGCGTGGCGAGCCATGTCGTAACCGGACTTCATCTGCACCGCCAGCGCCTTCAGTTGCGGCGGCAGGTGCTCCGTCGGTGAATTCCGCATGCCGGCGAAATGCGCGACCATGCCGGAAATCATCCGGCCGAGTTCGATTGCGCGCTGCTCATCCGGATCACAGACCAGGTTGACGAAGGCACCCACGCTCAGCGTGGCCCGATCCCGGCCCGTTTCCGCAAGGCGCGCGTTCAGGGTTTCCAGCGCCCACTTGATGCGCTCGGGCGCACTGCCCACGGCAAAACTCACGCGATCGGCGACATCTGCAGCCAGACGAATGGTGGCGGGACCCGTGCAGGCCAGGTCGATCGGCACCGGCGGCAATTCGCCGGGCTGGATCCAGCGCATGCGGGAACGGGTCTCACCCCGCATCACTTCATCGCCACGCAGATAGGCACGCACCTGCTCCATATAGCTGCGCAACTCAGCCGTGGTGGCGTTGCGCATGCCGATATGTGCGGCAGAAGAATCGCCCCGGCCGATGCCACAGCGCGCACGGCCACCGGACTCGAGCTGCAAAGTCGCGAGCGCGCCGGCAGTCACCGAGGAATCACGGGTACAGGGATTGGTGACACCGGTACCGAGGAAGAGTCGCTTCGTTTGTGCAGCGGCCAGACTGAGCTGACCATATGGATCAGGACTCAGGCACTGGGTATCGGGACAGAGCAAGGCATCGAAGCCCATCGCCTCGATCTCGGCTGCCAGCTTCGCCGTGTACCCTGCCGAGGGCTCCATGACCATGCCCACTTCAAGCCGGCTCATGGCACGCAGCCTCCTGACACAAGGATCGTCACGTGCTTCAGCCCGAACGCGGCGTCTTGTTTTCCAGCACGTTCTTGGCCAGCGCGATCATCGAGGCCAGATCACTCAGGTTGGCCGGAATGACCAGTGTGTTAGCGGCCTTGGCGAGATTGCCGAACTGGAGCAGGTAGTCCTCTGCCACGCGCAGTTGCATGGCCTCGGCACCACCGGGTTCACGCACGGCGATCGCCACCTGGCGCAAGCCCTCGGCGGTCGCCGTTGCCACCGCGAGAATCGCCGCCGCCTCGCCCTCTGCCTCGTTGATCTGCTGCTGCTTGGCCGCCTCGGAGGCCTTGATCACGCGCTGCTTGTCGCCCTCGGCTGCATTGATCTTCGCATCGCGTTCACCTTCAGAGCCAAGCACCACCGCGCGCTTCTCCCGCTCGGCGCGCATCTGCTTCTCCATTGCAGAGAGCACGTCGTGCGGCGGGTTGATGTTCTTGATCTCGTAGCGCATGACCTTCACGCCCCAGGGCTCGGACGCCTTGTCGAGCTCCGCCACCACATTGGCATTGATCACCGCACGCACCTCGAAGGTACGGTCCAGATCGATCCTGCCAATCTCGCTGCGCAGCGCCGTCTGCGCCAGCTGGATGATGGCGAAGATGTAATCGGTGATGCCATAGGAGGTGAGCTGCGGATCGAGCACACGCAGGTACAGCACACCGTCGATGCCGACCTGTACGTTGTCCCTTGTGATGCAGGTCTGTTCCGGAATATCGATGGCCTGCTCTTTCAGTGAATGCCGGTAGGCCACCACCTCGACAAACGGCACCAGGATGTGAAACCCGGCCGACAGCGTGCGGCTGTACTTGCCCAGATACTCCACGATGTATGCACTCTGCTGTGGCACCACAACTGCTGTCTTGAGCAGGACGATGATCGCCAGAAAGGCAAGCGCCAGGCCAACTCCGAATCCAAAATTCATGTGATCACTCCCGTGCGTTCATGCCTGAATCTTCTGTTGCGCAGCCTCGACCTGCAGGCCGATGCCCGCAACCGCCGTGACACGCGCCTTCCCGCCGGCGGGAATCGAAACGCTGCCGGTATTCCGCACCTGCCAGGTCGAGCCGCGAATCTCCATGCGACAAACCTCGCCGGGCGGAAGGACTTCCGGTATGCGCAGTTCATCGCCAACGAAATCGTCCTTGAGTCCCGGCGCCTGGGCGCGCAGGGCCGTGTACAGGCGCTTGCGGAACAGCACCATGGAGGCCAGCGCGATGCCGGCAAACAGCAGCCACTGCGCCCATAGTGGGATCCACGGCAGCACCAGCACCGTACCACCGAGGATCAGCGCGGCCACGCCGATGAAGACCAGAAAGAACTCGGCCTCAATGACCATCAGCTCGGCGCCGAGCAGCAATGCTCCAATGACTATCCAGCCCCACCACGGCATACACGTTCTCCCTCGGGAGGAAACTCGAGCCGATTATGGCACCTGCGCGCCAGGATTGGCGTCAACACGTCCGGGACACACCCTCAGCCAGAGAAAACCCGCCGCACCACCTCTTCTGCCGCACCACGCACATCGAGCAGCGAGCGTGCAGCTGCGATCTGACTGGCCGCACGCAGCTGATTGTGCGCGCTGCGGCTCGGGTAGCGGCTGGCATCCCAGCCAAAGTAACTCTCGTTGAGTGCATCGGCACAGAAACGTGCCGCCAGTTCCACATAGATAGTGAGTGTCGCGGGCACGATCGACTTGCATTCTTCCGGTGTGATCCAGCCCGCGGCAATCGATGCGTAGCCCTCGACTCCTGCGCGGAAGAATTCCAGCGAGAAGGCCGAAGACTGATCATTCTCGCCGCGCGGGTTGCACCAGGAGCGAAACGCATCGCCGAGCTCGAGCGGCAGGGGCATGCGGCCAAGCGTGTCCAGATCGATCAGACAGAGCGCCCGGTCGCTGACCGGATCGAAAAGAATGTTGTTGATCTTGGGATCGCCGTGCACGAGCCGGTCCGGCAACGCAGGCAACGGCTCCAGCGCAGCAGCCAGCGCCAGGATCTCGTCGGCCAGCGGACGGACCGCAGCGTAGTGCGGATGGGTGCGGTGCCCGTCGAGGGCGAGTTGCAGACTGGCCAGGTGTCGCGGCGTGTCATGTACGCCGGGCCGGGTATTGCGGAACCGGTACACAAGATCATCCAGAGCCCGGTGAAAACGGGCCAGCAGCGCACCTGCCTCCTGCGCCTGCGCAGCGGCGGTAATCCGCTCGTGACTGGTGCCAGCCACCCAGGTCATCAGTCGCCAGGTATGCCCCTCGTATTCCTGCCAGTAGCTTCCGTCCATCGCCGGGAGCAGCTCGGGTGCAATCAGCCCCTTGGCACGCAAGTGGCCTGTGACGACCCGGATGTCCTCGTTGACGACTGGCGGGAAGACCGGATTGAGCTGCTGCATGACGAAGCGGCTTGCGCCCGCCTCAACCAGCCAGGTCCGATTGATCAGCCCGCTGCCGAGCAGCGACAGGCGGGCATCAGCGAGACCCCAGACGCGCAGCATCTGCAGCGGAGGAAAACCCTTGTCCGGCATATACACTCCATCAAACGGCGGCGACGGACCGCAGCATTATTGTCGCATCCGGCGCGCGCTGCCCATTACCCGGCAGCTTCACCCTGTTCACCTTGACAGCATTGCGGGCTGACGGTTAGCTTGCCGCTTATGGATACTGAACTCGCCACTGGCGCACCAACTCTGGTTTTTTCCGACTCGGCGGCGGCCAAAGTCGCCCAGCTGATTACCGAAGAAGCCAACCCCAATCTGAAGCTGCGCGTATTCATTTCAGGCGGTGGCTGCTCGGGCTTCCAGTACGGCTTCACCTTCGACGAGAACCTCGAAGACGGCGACACCCAGGTACAGAACCGGGATGTCATCCTGCTCATCGATCCGATGAGCATCCAGTACCTGGCTGGCGCCGAGATCGACTACAAGGAAGATCTGGAAGGTTCCCGCTTCGTGATCCGGAACCCGAATGCAGCCACCACCTGTGGCTGCGGCTCCAGTTTCTCCACCTGATTCAGCACAGAAGTACCCAACCATGAGCCTTGACCCCGAACTTCGCGATGCGATCGACGGCCTGCTGCGTGAAAACCGCGTAGTGCTGTTCATGAAAGGCAACCGCGCCCAACCCCAGTGCGGGTTTTCAGCGAAGACCGTCGAGGCACTGGACATGATCCTGCCCGACTACCAGGTCGTGGATGTCCTGCAGAACGCGGAGATTCGCGACGGCATCAAGGCCTACGGCAACTGGCCGACGATTCCCCAGCTGTATGTCGCCGGCGAACTGGTTGGCGGCTGCGACATCGTCAAGGAGATGTTCGACTCCGGTGAACTCGGCACAGTGCTCGGTGTCAGCCCGCCAGCCGCTGACAAGCCGCCGGCGATCCGGATCAGTCCGGCCGCGATGGACATCATGCAGAACGCACTGGAGAAGAATCCGGGCAAGGCAATCTGCCTCAGGATCAACGGCAGCTGGAAACACGGCATGTCACTCGAAGCGCCGCGACCCGGCAGCCTCAGTGTCAATGTCGGGCCGATCACCATTGATGTGGATGCATGGACCGCGACGCGCGCTGATGGACTGTCCATCGATGTGATGGAAAGCGTACAGGGCCGGGGCTTCCGCTTCGATAATCCGAACGCACCGGGCAGCTGAAGCCAGCCACCGGCTACCGGCCTGCCATTCTCAGGGCAGGTCGTCGATCACCATGACCTCAGGTGGTGTGCCGTCACTGGATACCGATCGGGCGGTATCCACGAGCACGACTGTCTGGACGCTTGCGCTCGACGCATCGATATCCACGCTGGCCAGCACGGTCTTGGTGCCCGCCGTGGTGAAGCTCACCGTATAGGGCCCTGGCTCAAAACGGAGGTGGCCCGTCGCGCTGCCGAGACCGAGGCTCGACAGACTCGCCGTCTCGTTGTTCAGGTCAGTACCCGGCGTCTTGATGTAAACGTCTACGGTAGCGGCCGCAATTGAAGCATCGACGATACGCAGCTTGCCAATTCGCCTCACCGGCCGGGTGTCGTCAGCCAGTACAGCCAGAATCTTTGCGGTGACCGTGCCATTCACCGGCTCAGGCACGAGACCTACTGTCAGCAGCGAGTTGCGCCTGCCCTGCACCAGCGACAGATTGGTACCAAACAGCACCGTTTCCGGCGCCGCCGTCGCCGCAACCTTGAAGGCATAGAAGTTGCTGAGATTGAGCAATGCGTAGCCTGCCGGCGGCGAAACGCTGAAATCGAGACTCGCATAACTGGCGGCGGCCGGGTAACCCAGACCGCTGACCAGTGGCGTGACTTCCGGTGGCGGCGCCACACACAGCACATCATCGGATGCCAGCGTGGGATCGTAAGGACATGGGGAGGACAGCGGCGGGTCCGGCGCAACGGTGTCATTGCGCAAGGCACGCTCTGCGGTCGCCTCCAGCGCGGGCAGATCGGGCGATACGTTGACGACGCGCACATCCGATGGAGTGGCGACATCAAGCACTTCGCCACTGGACAGACCGTCATTCGTCAACAGCGAGATCGGCGCGGACCCGGCTCCCGTATTGGTAACGACGACAAACAGGAAGCTCGCCGCAGAACGCAGCGTTACCTCGCCCGAATCGAACAGCACGGTCGTGTTGTCGCCAGCAGGCGTCACCCGGATGCGCCAGTTCCCCGACAGAAAATCCAGCTGCGGGGATATCTCCTCGAAATTGCTGAGCGAATACGATGGTGTCGTGGCGGCCAGGCTGTCGGTCGGCGCCGTCAGGTACACATCGATGGCCGTCGTGTCTGGTGCCGCGTGTACGAACTGTACGCGCACTGATCCGGTCGGCACCTGGGCAAGCGGGTTGTCAACGTGCAGCATCTGCAGCGTCGAGCTGCCGTCCTCGCCGAGCTTGCCAACGGCAATCGTGGTGTACTCCCGCCCCGCAAGCAGCGACCGGGACTCGTCGATGAGGACATCGTCTCCGGGCAGTACCACCTCCAGCCCGACCTGCCGGGGAGCGGGCGTCAGATACCTGAAGCCGGCGCCGCCTTTGTAATCGAGGCTGAACCAGCTCACGCCGTCGACCAGAAAAATGATCGGGGGTGCATCGGGCGATGCATTGATGACGCGCAGACCCAGCTCGTTATCGAAACTGCCACCGCCGCCACAGGCGGCCAGAAAAGCCAGTACGACAGTCAGCTTGACAGCTCTGAAAATGCGCTTCATCAGCAGATACCCAACCCGGATCGGCGCTCACCTTAGCTGGTTCCGGAAGCTCAAGCCAGTCAGCCTGAGCCGGGCGGAAACTCCAGCCTCACTTCACCGTTCAGCGCGGCCAGCAGGGCCGGGTCACGGTCGTATACATCAGGCAGAAAACGCACGCGGCCAGTCGCATCCAGCTCGGCCGTCCAGTACAGGATCAGTACCGGCCAGGGCCGTGGCAGACGCACAATCCGTGTTTTCCCGGTATCGATCGCCGCCTGCAAGGTCTGCTGGTTCCAGGTATCCGGGTCGGCCAGCAGGATTTCCGCCAGTGACAGCGGGTCCTCGATGCGCACGCAACCCGAACTGAGCAGGCGCCCGGTGCGCTCAAACAGGCCACGGGCCGGCGTATCGTGCAGAAACACGGCATGCGGATTCGGGAACATGAACTTGATCCGGCCCAGCGAGTTCTTCGGTCCCGGTGCCTGGCGGAGGGTCCACGGCGGGTGGTTGCCCACGCGGGGCCAGTCGACCGTCAGCGGGTCGATGACCCGGCCACGGGCATCGATCACACTGAGGTCGTTTTCCTGCAGATAGCCCGGGTCACGCCGCAGACGCGGCAACACATCCTCGCGCAGGATCGTCGGCGGCACGGTCCAGGTCGGGTTCAGCTCCAGCCAGGTCATCGACCCCCTGAAGACCGGAGTCTGCCGGTTGACCCGTCCGACCACCGCACGCCGGGTCCAGAAACGCCGGCCATTGCGGGCTGCAAATACCTCGGAGCCGGCAATGTTCACCACGACGACCTCGCCAGCCGTGTCATCGGCTACCCAGCGCGCACGCTCCAGCGACAGGCGCAGCTGATCGATACGTGTTTCAACGGGAACATTCATCGCCGCCAGCGTAGCGGCACCGAGCACGCCATCCACCGCCAGTGCGTGGCGCGCCTGAAAGGCACGGACACCCGCAACGAGCACGGCGTCGTATTGCTGGTCATCTGCGGCCTCTGCCGCCGGTGGCAGGTCGCCGCCTATGCCCAGATGCCGGCGGATATCCGGCACCCGCGCATCCGTATCGCCCTCGTGCAGGGTGGGGCCGGCTGCGATCATCGGCCAGCCGCCGGCGCTGGCGATTTGCCGATAATCCGCAAGCGCCTTCTGCAGGGCCCGGTAGAGCGGTGCCCGGTCGATCCACTCTCCGAGCAGTCCCTGCAATGACGGTGCTTCGACCGCTTCCCGCAACATCGAAACCGGTTCGCGTCCCGGCCGGAACTGGCGGGTGAAGTTCCACGTGGGCTCCATGCGTGCGGGGTTTACCTTGCCAAAACGCTGGTGATATCCAAAGCGGATCAGGCTCTCGGTCAGCAGCAGATCGAGTGCAGCCGCCAGCGCCGGATCATCTCCCGACCGGTTCTCTTTTCGAAGCTGGCGGAGTTGCGGCAGGTAGTAGTCGCGAGGATCAAGACCGTGTCTGTCGGCGGTTGCCAGCAATTCGAAAAGCTCATCGATACGCGCCTCGCCGGTCCAGACCGGCACATAGTTCCGCGCGGCGTAGAATTCGCTGAGCAGTGATGCCGAGGCAATGGCAAGACCGCGCACATAGATCCCGCCGGCCTCACCGAGCCGCTGCACCTGCGACCGCAGCTCGGCGGCCACGGCCGGCTGCGGCGGCGCCGCTTCGCCGACCGGGAACCACAGCAGCACCGACAGCAATGCCGCAAAGGCGCAGGCACGCAGGGCTGAATGTGACCCGCTTTGCAGATTGCGTATCCGAGTCGACAGAATGACCGACGGGCGGCGAATCAGGCTTGCCCCGCATGCGCCATGTCTGAAACAATCGATGCCATCCCGCTGCCCCTCCGACGGAGCACAGAATTGGCCGGTCAAACCACCAGCAGGCGGCGCTTTCTTGCCCTCACTGCACTCTCCGCCCCGGTTCTGGTCTGGCCCCGGCTGCTGCATGCGGCAACCCGCCCGCGGCGTCTGGCTTTCCATCACACCCATACCGGCGAAACGCTCGATGTCGAATACAGCGAGGCCGGACGGTACATACCGGATGCGCTGCTCACCATAGACCGGCTGCTGCGCGATTTCCGCAGCGGTGAGGTGCATCCGATCGACCCGCAGCTGCTCGATATCCTGTATGCCCTGCGGCAGCAGACGGGCAGCCCGGCACGTTTCGAAATCATTTCCGCATTCCGCTCACCAGCCACCAACGCGATGCTGGCCAGAACCAGCAGCGGCGTGTCCAGGAACAGCCTGCATCTGTCCGGTCGCGCCATCGATATACGGCTCCCGGGCGTTTCGACCGCTGCCCTGCGCGATGCGGGGATGCGTCTGCGCGCCGGCGGCGTCGGCTATTACCCGGACTCGGACTTCGTTCACGTCGATACAGGCCGCGTCCGCTACTGGTAGCGATCCGGCTCACCGCCCGGCGGCGTTCTCTTCTTCACATTTGCGGATCTGCGCGCGCAACCTGAGCGCCTGCCTCGCGTCCACCGGCAAGCCCAGTTCACCCCGCTCCCATGCCGTCGCCAGACGCTCAAGGGCCAGGCGATGCCGACCTGCGGCGGCCCGCTGGTACCACCCGAGTGCGACGGCCTGATCGTGCGGCAGCTCAGGCCCGCTCTCTGACTGCCAGGCGAGCCAGTACTGTGCCTCTGAAATATCCCGTTCGGCCGCCGAACGGATCAGTGGAATCGCTTCCGCCGGATTCCATTCACCGCCCAGACCCAGATGAAACAGCGCCAGCTGGTAGGTCGAATCGGCATCCCCGGCATTCGCCTCCGTTTCACAGATGGCACGAACAGCGGCGAGAGCTGCTGCCTCCGGCTCGGCCTGCAGCAACAAGGGTCGCAACTCGCTGCGGCAGATGCCGGCCCAGGCCGGCATCTGGCAGCAGAACAGCAGCAGCCATCCGCTCAGGGTGTAACGATTCAACACAAATTTACTCATTTTTTTCCGTGCTGCTGCCGGTAAAGAAAGAACATGTTGGTGAACTCTTCCCAGGGTACCGGTCGCGTGAACCACTGTGGATGGATCTGCTCTATTGCAGTGCGGGTGCGTGCCGGTACGTCATCAAGGCTGAAGACCTTCTTGCCGGCTTCATGCCAGACGACGAAGCCCGGTCGCTGACCCATCTTCATCCACGGCAGCCAGTCCGAAGTGGCCTGATAGAAATACTCGGTCGGCACCGAGGCTTGCGCGGGATCCAGTACATCGCGCAAGTTCGACTTCATGGTGGTGATCGAAGACACGTTGATCGGCGTTTTCGGTGTCTCGTCGGGAAACTGCTTGATATCGAGCCACTGGGGTATGCCCCAGATGTACATTTCCTTGACCATCCACAGATCGTCGCCGGCTCGTCGCCAGCGCTGATGGAAGGGTTCGGTCTTTTCCTCGAAGGGTGTCGGCAGCCCCACGAGCCGCGGCTGACGCTCGGCACTGTACTCAAACGTTACCGGCCCCTCGCGGTAGTGGAGCGGCCGAACCATATCGCCGGTTACAGGATTCCGGACCTCGTCGACGATTTCGTCGCTGTCCACATCACGGTAGATGCTCGCCTCCCAGTCCGTCACATGCCAGGTATGCTCGGCCAGACGCCGGGTACGCCGCAGGATCGTGGTCTCGACGTTGATGACTGGTCGTATCGCCTCACCCGGCACAGCCAGATCCAGTCCGCCGGTAAACCAGAAGTACACATCCTGGGACTCGAGGCTGGCTCTCATCTTCATCCATGCGGTCAGATTGTCCTGCGGCTTTTCCAGGTCGAGCTGCAGCGGCGCTGAGGGCAGCAGTGGTGCAGCAGGCAAGGCGCCGGCCAGGGCACTGCCGCCCAGCACGCCGAGCATTGCCCGGCGATCGATATGACGTGTAACCCGGTCGGCCATTGAGATCCCCTGTCAGCCGCAAGAAAGCGGAACCCGATTCTAATTGAGGCCACCGACCAGCGGCCACCTGCGTTTGTAGGACATTTCACGTGGTAGATCACCACGGTGTAGCATCACGGCATCCAGCAGCTGCGATCAGGAACACCAGACATGCAGAAGACCTCAGGCATCAGCCGCCGCACGATCATCAAGGGTATCAGCGCCGTACCGCTCGCTGCGGCGCTCGGGCCGGTACGGGCCCAGAACCGGGCGAAGGTCATCGTCATCGGCGCCGGTCTGTCCGGCCTGAATGCCGCGCTGCTGCTTGAGGAACAGGGTATCGACGTCCAGGTCATCGAGGGCCGGAACCGCGTCGGCGGCAGGGTTCTGTCCCACCGCAATGTCAACGGCAATCCCGAATCCGGCGGCACTTCCTTTGGCCCCGGCTACGCCCGGCTGATGGATGCCTGCAGGAAATTCAAGGTCGGACTCATCGATGTCACGCCGATCGTACCCTTCTTCAACGACCGGGAACTGGTTCTGGACGGCAAGCCGATTCCGAAGGCCGACTGGCCGACGCATCCGAAGAACCCGTTCCCGGAAGGCATGAAGCAACTGCCGCCCTGGGCCTACCTGATGCCGATCATCGGCAAGAACAACCCGCTCAAGACCGGCGATGCGTGGCTCAACCCGGCCAACGCCAGATACGACATCTCGCTGCACGACTGGCTGACCAGCCTCGGCGTCTCCGAAGAGATCATCGAGCTGTGCTGGAATACCAATCCCAATCACGGCACCACTGCCTACGATGTGTCGGCGATGATGGTGCTGTTTGGTCACACCTTCGCGATGATACAGGCGCAGCTCGGCGGCAAGACCTTCGGCTACACCGCCGTCGGCGGCAACCAGTCGATTCCGGAAGCGATGGCCGGCGGGCTCAGGAAGCCGGTGCACTTCGAACGCGAGGTCGTCGGTATCCGCACGACGGGTTCCGGTGCTGAAGTGCACTGTGCCGACGGTACCGTCTACAAGGCCGATCACGTCGTCTGCTCGATGCCCATGTCGGTGCTCCGGCGTGTGCATATCGACCCGCTGATCGGCGGTGCGCAGGGCCTCGCCATCAACACCCTCAGCTCACAACAGATCAACATCGTGCACCTCAGCATCAAGAAGCCGTTCTGGGAAGAGGATGGCCGCAATCCGAATATCTTCAGCAACGGCCTGGCTGGCATGGTGGTCCCCGAACGCAAGGGCAAGACACCACAGGAAATCACCAGTCTCACGATCTGGATCCGGGGCCGGAATGCCACCTGGATGGACACGCTCGAAGAAAAGGTTGCGATCGAGGCGATCATGGATGATTTCTACAAGACGCGGCCGGCAGCCCGGGGCAAGGTCGAAGTGGCTGCCTACAAGTCCTGGTATCACGATCCTTTCTCCGCCGGAGACTGGGCTGTCTGGGCGCCGGGGCAGGTCACCGCATTTGCCGGTGCAGTCGGCAATGCGCACGGCCGCATCCATTTCTGCGGCGAACACACGTCTGTATCGAATCGCGGCATGGAAGGCGCGATGGAGTCGGGCGAACGCGCCGCTTTCGAGGTACTGGAGCTGGGCTGAGCGCTGCTGCCCGCCATGCCCATTCCGTAATTCAGGATTTCTGACATGTCTGCACTCATCCGCCCGTTCCGGGCACTGCGTCCGGTGCCGGAACAGGCAGCGGCCGTCGCTGCCCCGCCCTACGATGTACTCGATACCGGCGAGGCACGCGCACGAGCGGCCGGCCGGCCGTTCAGCTTTCTGCACATTTCAAAGCCCGAGATCGACCTGCCTGAAGGCACCGATCCGTACGCACCCGAGGTCTATGCCAAGGGCACTGAAAATCTGCACAGGCTCATCGACTCGGGCGTACTCATCCGCGATCGAAAACCCTGCTACTACATCTACCGGCTGCGTATGGGCGATCACGTGCAGACGGGCATCGCCTGCACCGGCAGCGTCGCCGAATACGACCGCAACCGTATCCGCAAACACGAGTTCACGCGCCCGGACAAGGAAGACGACCGGGTGCGCCAGATCAGCGCGCTTAATGCACAGACCGGACCAGTGCTGCTGGCCTATCGCGCCAATGCCGCACTCGGCACGATCATTGCCAGCGCCACGGAAGGCGTACCGGCTTACGATGTGGTGGCGGATGACGGCGTGGGGCACACGTTATGGGTGCTGGACGACGAGCTGACGATCCGGCGCATCACACAGATCGTGGCGGCAATGCCGGCCCTCTATATCGCCGACGGTCATCATCGCTCGGCATCGGCATCGCGCGTCGCCGCACAACGCGCCGCCGCCAACCCCCGTCATGGCGGCGATGAGGACTACAACTACTTCCTGTGCGTCGCGTTTCCACACGACGAAATGCGCATCTTCGACTACAACCGGCTGGTCAGGGACCTGCACGACCAGAGCCCGAAGGCGTTCCTCGCCCGCGTCGGCAAACAGTTCGCCGTCACGCCCGTCGACCGGCAGGCGCGGCCGACGCGTGCCGGACAGTTTGGCCTTTATCTGGACAAGCGCTGGTACCAGCTCGATATCAAACCGCAGCTGATTCCCGCCGACCCGGTTGCCAGCCTGGATGTGAGCCTTCTGCAGGACCAGTTGCTGGCGCCCGTACTCGGCATCGGCGATCCGCGACGCGACAAGCGGATCGATTTCGTCGGCGGCATCCGCGGTCTTTCAGAACTCGAACGTCGGGTCGACAGCGGCGAGATGGCCGTGGCCTTTGCCCTGTTCCCGACCAGCCTGGAAGCGCTGATGGCAGTGGCCGATGCCGGCCAGGTCATGCCACCAAAATCGACCTGGTTCGAACCCAAGCTGGCCGACGGCCTCCTTTCTCACCTGCTCGACTGAATTGCCTCGTCGCCCAGCAGCAGGGCATCGACCTCCGCCTCGGCAGCCAGCCAGTCAGCCAGATCGTCGCCGACCAGGAAGCCGCGCTGTTCCGCCCTGAAATAGGCGGCTTCCGAAATCATCTGGAATCGTTCTTCAGGACTGATGCAAGGCGCTGGTTCTGCTGACTTTTTGTTGGCCTGGCGGGTGGCAGCCGGGCTCTTCTGTGCGGCAACCCGGCCCGGGTCAGTCCGGGCGGGTGCGCCGCCGACAACTTCTGCGGTCGTCATTTCAGGATCCCTCCATAGACATGAATGTTTGAATGCCCCTACATAATCAGACCCACTGCACGCAAATGCCTTAACCTGAGACAGCTTTCGCGATGGAGTGCAGGAGTTGGCACGAAGCGCATCGCCCGTTGACGCCACCGCCGGATTGGCACTGGTCACCCGGCTGCGGCAGTTTATCGACCTCACCCCGGCCGAGATCGCCAGCCTGCAGTCGCTCTCCCGGCCGCTACGCAGGGCGCAACCGCATGAAGACCTGATTACTCATGGTCACGCAAGCAGCACTGCGGTACTGATGCACCAGGGCTGGGCCATCCGTCATCGAGCCCTCGAAGATGGCCGACGCCAGGTTCTCGACTTTGTCGTTCCCGGCGATTTCTGCGACCCGAGTGTATTCGTCACACCGGTGGCAGGGTTCAGCCTGACCACCATCACCTGCTGCACATGGACTCCGGTTGCCGGCAGCGCCCTGCTGGACCTGATCGCCGGTTCACCGCGCATCGGCGCGATGCTGTGGTGGCTCGAAGCACAGGAGGAGTCACTGCTGCGGGATCACCTTTTCGCAATCGGCCGGATGAATGCACGGGAGCGGCTGGCAGGGCTGATCTGCGAACTCTGGACGCGCATGAAGAACGTCGAACTGGATATTGCCGACGGATTCGAATGGCCCGTCAACCAGGAAGTGATCGCCGATGCGACCGGACTCAGCGTGGTACACGTCAACCGCACCCTGCGTCGGCTGGAACATGAAGGCATCATCCGGCGCAGCGGCCGCATCTACCATATCCGGAACCCCGAGCGTCTCCGGCAAATCGCGCACGCTGCGAAAGCGGGTATCGGGCCAACACATCTTGATCCCGAAATCGCCGCGCGCCTGCGCCGCTCGCACTAGAGGTATTTTTCCATCGGGAACAGGCGATAGACCCGCGACTCGACACGACGCCAGAATCCCGTCATCGGTTCGTGCGTTGCAAGCACTGGCCCCGAGGCTGTTTCCGTGCGCCATTCGAGACCACCCGACGCGGAGCGCAGCACCTGCCAGCTGCTGTCCGGCGCCATCAGCTCTTCGATGGACTCGGCAATCTGTCTGGCAAGTACCGGGCTGTCGATGATCAGCGCGGTTTCCGAATTGAGGTAGGTAGAGCGCAGATTGATATTGAATGAGCCCACATAGACGATGCGACGATCAAGCACCAGCGACTTCGAATGGAGGGAAAACTCCCGCCCCTCCGTGCAGCCACCGGTGGCTGCGATCAAGCGCTGACAGGCACCCGCATCGGGCCGCAGCTCGAAAAGCTTCATGCCGCTTTCAAGCATGGCCTTGCGATGCCGTGCATAGCCTGAGTGGTTGGTGACCAGGTCGTTTGATGCCAGTGAATTGGTCAACGCGCGGATACTGACGCCGCGCACCGTCAGTTCTGCCCATTCGGAAAGGGACCCGTCGTTGAGGATCAGATAGGCCGACTCCAGCAGGATCTCCCGCTGTGCGGACATCGTCAGGCGCTCCAGCGCCTGCGCCACGGCCTGCGGTCGCGAGGCATCGTCCATCGCTTCCCGGTCCGGCGGCATGTCCAGCACCAGTTGCGCTGGCGCCCACAGCAGGCGCGACAGCAAGCCCGTCGCGTACCTGCCGGCATCCGCCCGTGCCGCGCGCGGCGCATACCCGAGCGCCCGCAACTCGGGCGCAGCGGCCCCGAGCTGGTCATGCGCGGCAGCACGCTGCTCCGGACTCAGGGCATCGCCGGCCAGCGAACTGGCGAGCGCGGTCCACGGACTCATCCAGAAGGCCTCGAAACCGGCGGCCACGTCGGCAACCACGGGTCCCACCACGAGGATTTCCCGGTCGCGGAAATTCTTCACCGGATCAAGATCGAAGTATTCGTTGCCGATATTCCGGCCGCCGACGATGGTGACCGCGCCGTCTACGGTAAAGGACTTGTTGTGCATGCGCCGGTTGAGGCGGATGAAGTCGCGCGCGAAGTCGAACAGGCGGCCGATTCCGGAACGGGAAGTCGCCGGGTTATAGATACGGACTTCCACGCGCGGATGCTCAGCCAGGGCGCTCAGCACGGCATCGCGACCGGCGGCGTTGATGTCATCGAGCAGAATCCGCACCCGGACGCCGCGGTCAGCGGCAGCCAGCAACCGCGCCGCCAGATAGCGCCCGGAAGCATCTGCATTCCAGATGTAGTACTGGGCGTCGATGGTCCGGACCGCAGCATCGATCAGGGCGTCGCGCTCGGACAGGGCCTCGCTGCCGGTATCCACCAGCAGCAGACCGGAGGTAGCGGGATGTTCTGCCGAGGCCGCCATGATTGCCTGTGCGAGCGGCGACTCGTCTGCCGCACAGACCGGAACCGCAGTCGATCCCGCGAACAGCAGCGCCATCAACCAGACCATGGGCAGGACTTGCTGCCGGATGCTGCATCCGGTCGCCCATATGCCGCGAATATCGGTTAGAGTCTTGGTGCCGAAACGCATCTGGAGCTTCCACCATGTCCAAAGCCAGCAACATAGGCCGTTACATCGAGATTGGCATCATTGCGATACTGGCAATAGCAGCCCTGGCCGGCATCATCCGCTTCATCATTCTCGCCGAGATCTTCTGAGCACCGGATAAACGGCACTCGGCAGACTGGCCCGGTATCACAGCACTACCGGGCGGTTCGGCAATTCGTCGCGGTTATCCGGGCCGGGCGGGAAATGCACGACCGCCAGTTCACTCAGACGCCCGATCGCCTGTATTGAACCGCGACCATACTCGGCGTTGCGGAATGCGGCCGCAATCGAGCTGCAGATATCGTCCCAGACCCGCTCCGCGACCTTGCCGTCAAAACCATGGTCGGCAACGATCTCGATATCGCGTTCAGCCAGCAGCACATAGACAAGTATCCCGTTGTGGGCTGCAGTGTCAGCCATGCCCAGCCGGCTGAATATCTCCCGGGCGCGCTCCTTGCAGCTGACGCCCCGCCACAGATGACCCAGAGGCAATGCGGTCTCGATTGCGAAACGGATTTCCGCCCGATGCGACTGCTCGGATGCGGTGATCGCCGCGTCGATGGCATTCATCAGCTCGGCGGGGAAACAGCGCCGCAGCGTGAAATGCGTGGTCGTGAAATGACTGAACCAGCGTCGCAACATCAGCGATTGCCTACCAGCGGCCCGAGGCGCCGCCGCCTCCGAATCCGCCACCACCACCGCGGAAGCCTCCGCCGCCAAAACTGCCGCCGCCGAACCCTCCGCGCGGATGACTTGCCCAGCGCCCGGCGCGGCCGGCTGGCGCGAGACCAAGCATGAAACCGATAAGCCCCATGAGCAGCGCCAGCCCGATTGCACCGACCAGCAACCAGGTGAGTCCGCTGACCAGCAGACCAGTCACCGCGGCCCCCGGCAACTGGCCAAGCACACGGCGCAGGATTGCGCCCGCCACGATGCTCACGAACAGGGCGATGGGCAGAACCTTGTCAAAACCGGTCGCCGGACTTCCGCTCCGGGCGGGCTCCGGCAGCGCTTCGCCGTCGATGAGACCGATCAGCCGATCGACACCTGCTTCGATGCCGCCGGCAAAATCGCCCTGCCGGAAGGATGGAACGATGAACTCGTCGATGATCCGGTTGGCGGCCGCATCCGGAATCGCCCCTTCCAGACCGTAGCCGACCTCGATGCGGACCTCACGGTCTTCCGTGGCCACGAGCAGCAACACGCCGTCATCAATGCCTTTGCGTCCCGGCTTCCAGGCTTCGACGACGCGCATCGAGAACTGCTCTATCGCTTCCGGCCGGGTGGTCGGCACGAGCAGAACGACGATCTGGGCACCCTTTCGCGCTTCGAGCTCTGCGAGTTTCGCTTCCAGCGCGGATCGCTCCCCGACGGACAGCGTGCCGGTGGCGTCAACGACGCGACCGGCAGGCGCGGGTACCGGCAGTACCGCTGCAGATACGCACTGTGCTGCCAGCAGCAACACGGCGACCAGGCCACGCAGACCACCTGACATTGCAGTCATGGCGGGCCGACCGTCAGTCTTTCCGGTCAAAATTCACTTCGGGCGGCTTGCTGATCTCCGCCTCATTGCTGACTGTAAAACCAGGTTTGACCTTGTGACCAAACAGCATCGCGGTCAGATTGCTCGGGAAGGAGCGGACCAGGGTGTTGTACTCGCGGGTCGCCTCGATGAAGCGGTTGCGCGCCACGGTAATGCGGTTTTCCGTACCCTCGAGCTGCGCCTGCAGGTCGCGAAAGTTCTGGTCGGACTTCAGCTCCGGATAGCGCTCCACCACCACGAGCAGCCGGGACAGCGCGCTGCTCAACTCGCCCTGTGCAGCCTGGAAGTTCTGAAAGGCCTGCGGATCATCGAGCGTTTCGGGCGTGGCCTGTATGGATCCCACGCGGGAGCGCGCTTCGGTCACCTGGATCAGCACATCACGCTCCTGCTGCGCAAAGCCCTCCACGGTACGGACGAGGTTCGGGATCAGGTCGGCACGGCGCTGATACTGGTTAAGCACCTCCGCCCAGGCCGCCTTGACTGCTTCGTCTCCGCTCTGGAGCGCGTTGTAGCCGCAACCCGACAACAGCAGCGCGCCCAGGGTAGTCACGAGGGCAAGCAGCATCCTTTTCATCATGTCTACATCCTCTGCGAGGTGGTGAAACCGGGAAGCGGAATGATTATATGCTTGCCCCAGCCCGGAACTGCCTGAAGGAGAATATCGCCCATGCTGCAAGGCTTCCACCATGCCGCAATTTCCACACCCGACCTGGCGCGTGCGCTGCGCTTCTATCAGGGCGTACTCGGCTGCGAAACCGTTCGCGAGTTTGGCTGGCCGGCAGGCGTCGCGGCCGCCGACGCGCTTACGGGCCTCAAGGATTCAGCGGCCCGCGCGGTACTGCTGAAGCTCGGTGACAGTTTCCTGGAGATCTTCGAGTTCAGTTCACCGGTGCCGCGGCGGGCCGATCCCGACCGGCCCGCATGCGACCACGGCATCACGCATATCTGCCTCGAAGTGAAGGACTGTCAGCACGAATACGAACGGCTGCGTGCAGCCGGCATGCGCTTTCATGCGCCGCCGCAGGCGCAGGACGGCGGCTTCGTCTGCTATGGACGCGACCCGGACGGCAACATCATCGAGCTGCTGGAGTTTGTCTGAGAGCCTCGGGGCGGGTGTTAACATCCCCGCCTCCCCCGCAGCGGAAGCAGATTCTTGGCCCGACGGTCCCGACGCCCCCGGCGAAACCTGCGCCAGTATCTGAGCCGGCGCGTGATCTTCACGCTCGCCGGCCTGGCGCTGCTTGCGGTATTGGCGCTGGCGACCTGGGTCTGGCTGCTCGACCGGCAGATCGTGCAGCAGTTCGAGGGTCGGCGCTGGGATCTGCCGGCACAGGTCTATGCGCGACCGCTCGAACTCTATGCCGGACAGCGGCTCAGCGCCGAAGAATTGCAGCGCGAACTCACCGCGCTCGGCTACGCGGCAACACCGGCCGTAAGAACGCAGGGCACCTTTGCACGCCTGAGCGGCCGGATCGTACTCATGACCCGCCCCTTCCAGTTCTGGGACGGCGCACAGCCGGCACAGAAGGCCACGATCAGCTTCGGCGCCGGCGGCATCGTCGCGCTGACCGACGAACGAGGCAGTGAGCTGTCGCTGCTGCGCCTCGACCCGCCCTTCATCGGCAATATCTTCACCGCACATGGCGAGGACCGGATCGTGCTGGGTCCGGACCAGGTCCCCGAGCTGCTGCTCGCCTCACTCAAGATCGTCGAGGACCGCGATTTCGACAAGCACGGCGGCATTTCACTGCGCGCCATCGCTCGCGCGATGTGGGCCAATATCCGCGCCGGGGGTATCGAACAGGGCGGCAGCACGCTGACCCAGCAGCTGGTACGCAGCTACTTCCTGGACAACAGCCGCACGCTGACCCGCAAGCTGCGCGAAGCCCTGATGTCGATGCTTCTGGAACTGCACTTCGACAAGCCCGATCTGCTCAACGCCTACGTCAACGAGATCTATCTGGGCCAGGCGGGCGACCGCGCGATTCACGGCTTCGGACTGGCCAGCCAGTTCTACTTCGGCAAGCCGCTGACCGAGCTCGAACCGCAGGAAACGGCATTGCTCGTCGCGATCGTTCGTGGTCCATCCTGGTACGACCCGCGACGCCATCCGGAGCGCACGCGCAAGCGCCGCGACATGGTGCTGGACCTGATGGCACAGTTCGGCCTCATTTCGGAAGCTGCGGCCGGCAAGGCCAGACAGCGCGACCTTGGCGTACGCGGGAAAGCCACGACCTTCGCGAGCTACAACCCGACCTTCATGGATCTGGTGCGCCGCGAGCTGCACGCCGACTACAAGGAAGATGATCTGCTGAGCGCCGGGCTGCGCATCATGACAACGCTGGATCCGCGCATTCAGGCGCTGGCCGAACAACGCCTGAAGGAAGGCCTCGACGAGCTGGAGATCAGCCGCAAGCGCAAGCCTGGCTCACTGGACGGCGCGATCGTGGTCACCGGCACCCAGACTCCCGACGTGCTGGCGATCGTCGGGGGCCGCAATGCGCGCATGCAGGGCTTCAACCGGGCACTCGATGCGAAGCGACCGATCGGTTCGCTGGTCAAGCCGGTGGTCTATCTCGCCGGCTTCGAGTCCGGGCGATACACGGCTGCCACACAGCTCGAGGATGCGCCGCTCAACATCCGCCTCGATACCGGCAAGATCTGGAGCCCGCAAAACTACGATCACCAGTATCGCGGCCCGGTGCCGGCAATTCGGGCGCTCGCGGAGTCACTCAATACACCCACCGTGCGCATCGGCATGGATGTGGGCCCCAAAAAAGTCGCCGGCCTGCTCAAGTCGCTGGGCATGAGCAAGGCGCCACCTCCGCTGCCATCCCTGTTACTGGGTGCGGTCGATCTCTCGCCGATGGAAGTCGCGCAGGTGTACAACAGCCTGGGCAATGGCGGATTTCACGCGCCGCTGAAGGCGGTGCGCGCGGTACTCGATGTGGACGGCAAGCCGCTCGAGCGCTACCAGCTCAAGATTGACCGGGCGGCCGATCCCTCGGCCGTGGCACAACTGACGACCAGCATGCTGCAGGTGGTGGATCGCGGTACCGCCCGCGGGGCGAGACGCTGGTTGCCACCCGGCCTGGCCGTTGCCGGAAAGACGGGTACTTCGGACGATCTGCGCGACAGCTGGTTTGCCGGTTTCACCAATGACCATGTCGTTGTCGTCTGGGTCGGTGCGGATGACAACACGCCGACCGGACTCAGCGGCGCCTCCGGCGCACTCCCCATCTGGGCACGGCTGGTGGCCGGCTTCGGCGACCTCGGCTACGAGGCCTTGCCGACCGAGGATCTCGCCGATGTGTCTTTCGACTATGCAACTGGCATGATGTCGCGCGCTGACTGCGGCGATCTGGTTACCGTGCCGCTGCCTGCCGGGACGGTCCTGCCCGCGAAGCCGGACTGCCTGCCCGAATCGGATAATCTCACCAGGCGTGGCATCGAATGGCTGAAGGGTCTGCTCAACTGAAACGGCGCGACAATATTGCCGGGGCAATTGCGCCATCGCTGTTGCTGATCGCCACGCTCAGCGGCTGCGTGCCGCCGGGCGGCACCCGGCCATCCCAACCGAAGCCTCCGGTACCCGCAACCCGCCCGGCTCCGGCCCCGACCCCCGCGCCCGCGCCGACGCCGCCACCGGAGGCGCCCGTCACGCCGCCAGCGGCACCGCCGCAGGCACCCGTGAGGATCATTCCACCGGTCAGTCCGGCCAGCCAGACGCTGCTCAACGAGAGTCGCGGTCACTCAGCGGCCGGCCGCTATCCGCAGGCAGCTGCCTCCATCGAACGCGCGATCCGGATCGAGCCGCGTCAGCCGGTACTCTGGCTGGAACTCGGCAACATCCGCCTGAAGGAAGGTGACTACCTCCAGGCCGAGAGTCTTGGCCGCAAGGCGCTGAGCCTCAGCGCGGGAGATGCCGCGCTTTCCGCCCGCGCCCAGCAGCTGATTTCGGCGGCAAAGAAACCGTAGGAGCAACTGTCTTTTTTTCAGGCCACACCTGAGAGGGTCGGTGGTGCCCAAGTGGTGTGGTCGCGGGCCATGGCGTTGAGCATGATGAGCAACTTGCGCATGCAGGCAACGATGGCCACTTTCTTGAGTTTCCCGCGGGCGAGCAGCTGCCGATAGGTCGTGGCGATTATCGAGTTGGCACGGATGGAAGCCAAGGTAGCCATGTAGAGCACGCGCCGCAGGTCAGCGCGGCCACCACGGATATGCCGTTTACCCTGATGGGCTCCGCTGTCCGCGTTGTACGGTGCAATGCCCACCAACGCCGCGATCTGCCGGCGACCCAAGCGGCCCAGTTCCGGAAGTCGTGCCGCCAGCGTGGCTTGCAAGACCGGTCCCACACCTGGCGCTGTAGCCAGGTCTGTGGTGGCCGTGACCGCCAGCTGCGCCTTGATCTTGCGGTCGAGTTGGTGGATCTCCCGCTGCAGGCTGGCGTTGATCCGGTTGAGCACCCGCTGGGCAACCACGGCGGAACTCTGCTTGAGTCGACGCTGATTGTCGTCGCGCTGACTGACCAGTTGTCGACGCAGATCGACCAGCGCCCGCAAGGCCTCGGTCGCCGCATCGGGCGCCATCGTCACCGGCACCACCAGGATCCGGGCGGCCTCGGCCAGCAAGGCGGCATCCAACGGATCCGTCTTGGCCTGCCAGCCCAGTGCCCGGGCCAAGGCCTTGACCCGTCGTGGCTGCAGTCGCACCACGGTCAGCCCAGCGGCTTGCAGCTGCTGCCAGATGGCCCGTTCATAGCCACCGGTGGCTTCCAGGGCGATCCGTTCCGGTTGCACCGCCTGCAGTTCTGCCACCACCTGCGCCCGCCCTGCTGGTGTATTGGGTCGCTTCCATGTGCGCCCCTCCGGCTGCAGACACAGCACCAGCGTGGCCTTGGCCACATCAATCCCGACATACGCTGTCATGTGCTTCTCCCCGCGTTAAACTCAGCCCTGAGAGCACTCTCGCCTGGCCCACGCTTGTGCGGTTTCGAGCTGACACTCGAGCAACTGTTCGGGCTTGACGGCGGGAGTACGGGGTACGGCGGCCTGCGCTCCTACACGTGCTCGCAGCACTCCGGCTCATCGGCCTGCCGTACTCCGCTCTCACCTTGAGATTAACCGGGAAGAAAGACACAAGCGGCTTCAGCCGCGATCATCAACCCGACAACGGAGAATCGCGGCTGAAGCCGCTCCTACCGCCGTTTCCTGCCTACATGCCCGCCGACCGGCTGGCCATGCAGCAGCCGTACCTGCGTGTCACTCCGGTAGTCCGCATGCTCGAAGTCCGGCGGTCCATGCGGATGGTTATGGCCATCTGATGCCACCCAGTCATAGAGCATCGGCCGCTTGCGATACAGGTTGGCGGCCGCACGCGCCTTGTTTTCGTCCGGGTTCGTCCACGGATTGAAGTGGAAGTAATTGAAAAGGACGGAGTCCGTGCGGCCGAAAGCGATGGTGCCGTACTTGCAGCTGAATGACCCGTGGTTGATGTACGGCGGGCGCCAGAAGTAGCCACCGGTCGGCAGTTCGCCAAACTGCATCATGAAAGACGTGCCCCAGATGTGATACGCCTCTTCGGCACTGTCATGGTAGGAGATGTTGTTCTGCGCAAACTCCGGCGTCATGCAGTAGAGGAAGCTCAGGGCCTCGGTCAGCACATCGTAGTGCAGAACCTTGATCATGCAGCCCGAAGCGACCGACGGCGACACCAGATTGCCAGCGGCCCAGGGACGATCCTGATAGCTGTTGACCGAACTGAAGGCCTCGGTGAGTGCCAGCGGGTGATGCTTGTCGCTCTCTGCAAAAGCAGGCTCGCTGTCATTGAACATCAACAGCACTTCGGCGCCCTGCGCCGACTCGATGGCACCGACGGCCATACCGGCCGGAATGAAAGCGTAATGGCCTTCAACCCAGTTCTCCTTGCCAACCCGCAACGTGCCGGTCAGAACGAAGATCTCCATGTCGGAATAGCAGAGGCCCGGCTTGCGCCTGAAACCGCCATCGAAGCGGACCTTCAGCGTACAGGCGCCGGTGTCGGCATCCAGCGACAGCACCTTGTAATGGCTGCCCTTGAAGCCGGACAGGTCGAACTTCTTGAAGGGATGATTCAGTTCGACATAGGGTTCGATATGTGGTCGTGCCATGAGAGATCTCCTCAAAAGATGACCTGGTGCTTGCCCTTGGGCTTTTTGGCAATCTCGCCAGGCTTGATGATCCGTTTCAGGTCACCACTGACGTTGAAGCCGGTGGTCTGGATGGCCCGCAGGAATGCAGCGACCCACTTCTCGCGCTGGGGGGCCAGCGCATCCTGTTCCCTGACGATCTCTGCGTAGCGCTTCTTCTGCTCCGCAACGTTTTCCAGCACCCACTTGCGGTTCCCGGCCGCCGGGGCGGGTTTGGTGTCCTGCACGCGCTTGCCCATTGTTTTCAAACTCCGGTCTGTTGGAGCGGCTTCGGCCGCGATTCGCTGTGGTCGTCGGACTGGTGATCGCGGCCAGGGCCGCTTCTGCCAGGCACAACTCCCTTGCGTCCAGACTACCTTCTTCATACATACGTAAAAGTCGTTTGTTTCTTAGATATACTTCGAGAATCCCGATGTATCTGACAACCGCATGAAACACCCGAACTACAACCACCTGCTGTACTTCTGGACGGTCGTCCGCGAAGGCGGCGTGGCGCGTGCCGCGGAAAGCCTGCACATCACACCGCAAACGATCAGCGGACAGATCAAGCTGCTGGAAGCAGAGCTGAATGGTCGACTGCTGGAAAAGAAGGGCCGGCGCGCCGTACCCACGGAACTGGGCCTGACCGTATACGAATACGCCGACGAGATCTTTTCCCGCGGCCAGGACCTGATGCGGGTCCTGCAGGGCGTTACCCCGTACGGCCAGCATACCGTCACCGTGGGCGTCTCCGACGTGGTACCCAACCTCATCGCATGGCGCGCCATCTCACCGCTGACGCAGGGTGACAATCCCTTCCGCGTGCTATGCCACACAGGCGGGCTCGACACACTGGTAGCGGATCTCGCCGCACACCGCCTGGATTTCGTGCTTTCCACCAGCGCCCTGACGGCGAGCTCCGGATTTCGTGCCTTCAGTCACCTGCTGGGTGAGTGCGAAATCAGTTTCTTTGCACCGCCGCGTCTGGCGGCCCGGCTGCGCCGGGGCTTCCCGGGCAGCCTTGACCAGGTACCGTTCCTGCTGCCGACGGAACGCAGCCCGAACCGGCGCGTACTGGAGAACTGGTTTCTGGAAAACGGCATCACACCGAAGGTCGTCGGCGAATTCGATGACAGCGGACTGCTCAAGACTTTCGGCCAGGGCGGACTGGGCGTCTTTGCCGCACCCTCGGCGATCGGGGAGGAAGTCGTCCGCCAGTACAAGATGCGGATCGTCGGCAAGGCCGGCAGTGCGCGCGCGAAGTTCTACGCGCTGTCGATGGAACGGACAATCCGGCACCCCGCGGTGATGCAGATCGTTGCGGGCGCACGCGGTACGCTGTTCAGCGATTAAGAAACTTCAGCCTGGCGCCACTGCCTTCCTGCGTGTACGGGACATACTCGAATAATCAGACGCCCCGGCACCGCGGCGCTGCGGCGCGCTGCAAGCGGTCATTGATGGCTTCGCCGAGGCCATGCGCCGGCACCGGCGCTACCGCGATGCCGGCTGCGCCACTGGCATCGAGTGTGCGCAGCATCCCAAAGAGGTTGGCTGCCGCCTCAGTCAGGTCGCCGCTGCGGGACAGGTTCGGGCTGCCATCACGATGATGGGGACCGAAGCCGAGAAAAGCCTCGCCTGGTTCCGGCGCAACTGCATTCATGCGCAGCCGCGCACGCGGAGCGTAGTGGGACGCGAGCTGGCCGGGTGCTTCGATATGTCCGGCCGGCAGCGCCGACAGCTCGTCGACGACAGTCAGCAGCGCCTCGCGACTCACGCCACCCGGACGCAACAGGCGCACAGGCTCGCCCGGCAGCACGGCGACGATGGTCGATTCCAGGCCAAGCTGCGCGGGACCACCATCAAGGACGAAACCTGATTCCGCACCGAGTTCCGCAACCACGTCCTGTGCCGTGGTCGGACTGATGTACCCGGAGCGATTGGCAGAAGGTGCGGCCAGCGGGCCACCGAAGGCGCGGATCAGTTCAAGTGCCACCGGATGACCAGGCATGCGCAACGCCACGGTCTGCAAACCGGCGCGCGCCAGCTCGCAGACCCGGCCCGCGGGCGCAACTGGCAACACCAGGGTCAATGGTCCGGGCCAGAAGCGGGCGGCGAGACGCTGCGCGCGTTCGTCGAATACCGCCTCGCTGGTCGCCATCCCGGGACTGGCTACATGAGCGATCAGCGGATTGAACTGCGGGCGGCCTTTTGCGGCATAGATGCGGGCGACGGCGATATCACTGCCCGCGTCGGCAGCCAGCCCGTAGACGGTCTCGGTCGGCAGACCCACAAACTCGCCACGGCGCAAACACTCGACCGCCCGGGCAATGCCCGACTCGCTCGCCTTAACGATGTCCATGCGCCGGCCTCATGCGCGGCACTCAGGCTGCTGCCGGCCTGCTTGCCGGGAAAGCCGGCAACCGTGCCAGGAGAATGGTTGCGACAACCAGCATCGCGGCATGCACCAGCAGGATCTCGGTGTAGCCACCAAAGCGATCCACGGCATTGGCAGTCGCCAGCGGGCCCAGGCCCGCACCGAGGGAGTAAGCGCTGTAGTACCAGGCGTAGATGCTGCTGAAGTGATGCAGGCCGAAGTAGCGGCTGACCAGATAGGCGGTTACATCCACCTCGGCACCGGCGGCGAGACCGGTGAGGATGCCGGCAACGAACGCCAGCCAGCCGCTCGCACCCGACGCAAGCAGGAAAATCGCAGCGATGGGCCCGAGCAGGAAGGCGATCGCCACGCGCGGTGCAAAGATGCGATCCATCAGCCAGCCGGCGGCCACGCGACCGAAAAGCAGCGCCACGGCAAGTATCGACAAGGCATTGGCTGCGCGCATCGGCGTGACACCGCGGCTGACGAGCAGCGGCACCAGGTGCACCTGGATGCTGGTCACTGCGAGGCCGATCAGCAGAAAGACCACCAGCATCATCCAGAAGTGACCGGTGCCCAGCGCCTGCTTGAGCGTCATGCCCGGCGGCACAGCGGATTGCGCCGCCCTCTGCCTGCTGCTCGCTGCTGTGTCGCCGTCAGGCAGCAAACCCATGGACTGCGGCGAGTCGCGCACGACCAGCAATATGACGCTGCCGCCAAACACGATGATGGCGGCAGCGATCACCAGCCAGGCGCTGCGCCAGCCAAAGGCATCGATTGCCCACTGCGTCAGGATGGGCCACGCAAAGCCACCGATACCGACGCCGGCCAGCGTTACGCCGAGCGCCAGACCGCGCTGGCGGTCGAACCACAGCGCGATGATCCGCGTAAAGGCGATATGCGTGGTGCCGACGCCAAGCAAGGCCAGGGCGATGTAGCGCAGATAGAAGGTGAGGACGTTTGCATCCTGAAAATAGAAGGAGGCAACCAGCGCGGCCTCGAAGACCAGGCCAACCAGAATCACGCGCCGGGCACCGAGCCGGTCCACCAGCAGGCCGAAGAACGGCGCCACGAAGGTGATCGTCAGCACCGACAGGAAGAGCGCCGCGAATACCTCAGTCTGCGACCAGTCGAATTCCGCCCGCAGGGGCGTAACAAACACGCCGAAGGTGTAGGTCAGTACGGTAGCCAGTCCGCAGGCGAGCCCGATGCCGCAGGCAAGCGCGACATACCAGCCATAAAACAGCTTTTTCATTCATCCGCCCTGTTGACTGCCGGATCATGCCCGCATTTCGGCGGGCAAATCAGGTTGCGGAACCGGACTCCGAATACACCTGCACATCGGTGATGTTGAACAGCGACTTCCAGTCCTTCGCGATCAGCAGATCCATCAGCTCCGATGGCTTGCCGGCTTTTTTCCGATCCATCTCGGCATCGATGGTGATCAGCGCCTGGTCGACCTCAGGACCGAACAGGTAACGCAGGTATTCGGTGGGTACGCGCGGCTCCTCGCTGAAACGGCCTTCCGCATCAAAGGAGGCCGGCAGGATCGGCGGGACGTAGTACACATTGGGTTCGGTGCCGAACTCGGGGTGCAGCGGCAGCGCAACTTTCCACTGATGGACGAGCTTGTGGATCGGGCCGTCGAGATCCTCCAGAAAACCGACGAAGCGCAGACGGCCGGGACACTGGCGCGCGCAGGCCGGCGCCACACCCTGCTCGACGCGCGGGAAACAGAAGATGCACTTCTGCGACTTCCGCTTCACGAAGTTGAAGTACATCTTGTCGTAGGGGCAGGCGCGATTACAGAGCCGGAAGCCCTGGCACTTGTCCTGGTCGACCAGCACGATGCCGTCTTTTTCACGCTTGTAGATCGCGCGCACCGGACAGGCTTCGAGACAGGCGGGCTTGGTGCAGTGATTGCACAGGCGCGGCAGATAGAAGTGATAGTTGTTCGGATAGTCGCCCGAACTGGTGTCTTCGTCCCAGTTGGCGCCGTATTCCATCGGTTCGGTCTGCTGCAGACGCTCGGCCGTGCCCTTGAAGTACACGTCCTCATGATTCAGCGCGATGGGCTTGCCGTAGTCTTTCTGGTCATGCAGGTCACCGAACTGCAGATTGCCATCCTTCCAGCCCGACTTCGCGCCCTTCGCCTCCCATTCCTTCGGATAGCCACGACCCGGTTTGGTTTCGACATTGTTCCAGAGCATGTACTCCTGGCCTTCTTCATCAGTCCACAGCGACTTGC
Source organism: Chromatiales bacterium (assembly GCA_024234935.1). Lineage (NCBI taxonomy): Bacteria > Pseudomonadati > Pseudomonadota > Gammaproteobacteria > Chromatiales > Chromatiales bacterium. Next base: position 20,958 of record JACKNI010000004.1, on the reverse strand, counting down.
AGGCCGCCGTGCAGGCCTGGCAGCCGATGCACTTGTTGAGGTCGATGACCATTGCTACTTGTCTGGACATTTCAGGTTTCCTGGGTAGTGGTCGGCGCGGCGGCATGCAGGTTGCCGGGGATCGCGGCTGAAGCCGGTCCTGCGGCCGCTCGTGCGACAGGGACTGCGCCGGCGTACTTCTCGAAATCAACCGTGTGGTCGTGGTAGGTCTGGTTGGGTACGTAATCGGGCGTGCGATAGCCGATATGTCCGTAGTTGCCGACCAGCGAGGTCGGCTTGAGCAGGCCACCGGTCGGGATCACGCCGCTGAAGTTCTGCCGGCCGCGGAACATCATCGGATCCCAGCCATGGAACATGAACATCTGCCCCGGCTGCATGCTGGAACTGACGTGCGCCATGGCGATGAATGAACCCAGCTTGTTGAAGGTGCGGATCAGGTCGCCATCCTTCACACCGCGTTTCGCCGCATCATCGGGATTGACGTACACATCCGGCTCACCGCGCTGCAGGCTCACCAGCAATGCGTCATCGCGCCACATGCTGTGTACACCGTGCCGCGCATGGCCCATGGTCAGCCGCAGCGGATAACCCTTGATGGCCAGCGGGTCGACATAGACCGGCAGCGCCTCGCCTTCCTGCAGGAACCAGTCGTGATCCATGTAGAACTGCTGGCGGCCCGTCAGCGTCGCATAGGGCTTCTTGTCGCGCGTACTGGCAAGGACCTGGTAACTGTAGGGTGCACCGGGTCCGAACTGCACATCGGCTGAGTCGTCGACGCGGATAAAGCCCTTGCTGGCCAGTTCCTCGAAGCTGATCTTCGGCAGGCCCGCCGAGTTGTCGAGCAGAAACTGTGCCAGGTCGCGTGAATTGGTGATCTTGCCGTTGAGCGTGAACAGCTCATGCAGCCGCGCGTAGTCGTGGGTGATGGGCTGACCAAAAACCACATCCTTGACCGGCGGCAGCTGGCGCGCAGTCGCCTTGGCACTGATCGCTTTGGCAAGACGCTCCATGATCGTCCAGTCGTCGGCCGACTCGCCGAGCGGTGGTACCGCCTGGTCGAGCACCTGCACATAGGGCGTGCGGCCCTCCATGACGAAGTCGCGCCGCTCGTAGTGCTGCGCGACCGGCAGAACATAGTCGGAATACATCGCCGTGACGCTCATGTCAGGCGTCATGGTCACGATCGTTTCGAGCTTCGCCAGCACGGTTTCGCGGAAGCGCGTACCGGCAGCTCGCCAGTTGGCGGTGTTGTGGCCGGCCATGATGGCCATCTTCCACGGCGTCTTGCTGTAATCGGGCAGCCAGCCGTTCTTGATGGACTGCTGGTAGTGCGAATCGATGTGACTGGCCAGCTTGTCGCCATACACCTCGGTGTTGAGCGCCTTGCCGTCCGCCTTTGCATAGTCCCAGACGGAGATCGCCGCCACCTTGAGCCGCGGACCGACACCTTCGAAGACGAATTTCAGCAAGCCATCGGCCTTGCCGAGCTGGGTGGTCTGCATGCCGCCGCCTTCACGCCCCGTATCGCCGGTGAGTGCGCACATCAGCAACCACGCACGGTGCAGCTTGTCACCGTGCAGCCATTTGCAGGAGCGGTAGCCCGCATAGATCATGCCGGCGCCGGATTTGGCAAAGGTCCGCGCGATGGCGCGGATATTTTCTGCGTGCACGCCGGTGATCTTCTGCGCCTGCTCCGGCGTGTAGTCGCGATCGCAGAGCTGTCGTGTCAATTCGAAAACGGTCGTGACCTCGACCTTGCCCTGCGGTGTTTTCACCTTCCAGCGACCCTCGAGGGCCGGCTTCAGACCGCTGAGCGTCAGGAACTCCGGCTCGCGCGGCGCGTGCGGTGCCGCCGGGTGCTGCCCATAGCCGGTCCCGGGCGCCTTGACCGGCTTGCCCGCGGCTTCGTCCCAGAAATAGAAGCTGTTGTCGGCACGGTCGCCGGTTTCACCGAAATCACTGGCGCGCAGGAACTTCTGGTTGTCGGTACGCACGAGGAAGGGCAGATCGGTCTGTTCGCGGACATAGTTCCAGTCGATCAGCCGGTCCTTGATGATGGTCTGCACCATCGCCAGCGCCAGCGCGGTATCCGTGCCGGGCTTCGGGTTGAGCCATTTCGAGGCATGGATGGCCGACGCACTGAACTCGGGGGAAATGACCACGACTTCAGTGCCGTTGTACTTCGCTTCCCAGAAAAAATGCGCGTCGGGGATACGTGTCGCGGCCGGGTTTGCCGCCCACACCAGGCAGCACTTCGATTTGTAGACCGCTGCCATGTTGTCGCCCGGCAATTCATAGCCCAGCGTCATGTAGGCGCCGACCGGCAGGTCACCGACGCCGGCAAAGGTCTCCGGCACGACAATGCCGGTGGCATTGGCGAAACGGAACATCGCGGTGAACGAGGCCTTCTTCAGGATCATCTGCGTGCCCATCGCGAAAGTGATCGCGTCCGGACCTGACTCTGTCGCGTGCTCGATGATCTTGTCGGAAATCTCGCTGATCGCCTGGTCCCAGCTGATGCGCTCCCACTTGCCAGCGCCCCGCTCACCCGCCCGTTTCATGGGGTAGAGAACGCGCTGCTTGCCGTACATGTACTTGGAGTGGCGAATGCCTTTCTGGCAGCCACGCGGCCCGTAATCCGGCGTGTCCTCGTCGCCCGAGCGACCGTACTCGCCCTGCTGCTCTTCGCGCCAGACGATGCCGTTCTTGACGTAGACGTTGAAGGCACAGTGTCCGGTGCAGTTGATGCCGCGACTGCCGCGCACGACCTTGTCCCAGGTCCACTTCTTGCGCATCAGGTCTTCCCAGACGCCATAGACCGGCGGCGAGGCGGCCAGCGCCTGGCCGGGCACCATGTACTTGAGCGAGAGAGCTGCCGCCGCGACGCCGGAATGTTTGAGGAACGTTCTTCTGTCAGTGGTCGCAGTCATCTGTTGCACTCCCGCTACGGTCCCGAGCCACGGATCATAAGGTATCGAAGCCGTGTCTGTTACAGCAATCCCGACTTGACCAGCCGCTCGATATTGGCTTCCTGCCGGCGACGGAAAGCGTCACGACTCGGTGGCTCCACGACCTTGCCGTCCTGAAGCAGGAAATTCCCCTCGTGGTAGCGCGCTTTGGCGTAGGTGCTGGCATATATATCAAAGGGCTGGCGCGACATCACGTTGGACATCGCGGTGCGACGCCGGGTGCGGCGCAACGCGCCGATATCGATGACGGCATTTGAATTGAAGGCTTCGCCACCCTGCGCGGCTTCGGCCAGCACATGGCCGTTGTAGTCGACGATTTTCGACATGGCGCTGCAGGTGTAGGCCGGGATCGGCGTGTCGTCGATGGTCGCGGTATTTGCCGAAACGACGAAGACCTGGTTCTCGATGGCGCGCGCACGCCGGCAAACCTCCTTGATGGTCAGCTCTGCGCTGCCTGGTTCACTGGTCGGATGCAGGATCACCTCGGCACCGCGCAACGCCACGCAGCGCGTGATCTCCGGATAGAGAATCTCCTCCGAGGCGATGGTGCCGAGGTTGCCGATCTCGGTCTTTGCCACCGGAAACACGCCCTCCTCCCCGTAGATATCCAGATACTTGTCCCACACATCGTGCGGAGTCGGCTCGAAGCAGGACGTGAGACGCCGGTAACGCAGGATCACATCGCCGTTCGGACCGATGATGAAACAGGTCTGGAAGTAGAGTTCCGGAAAATGCGGATCGATTTCGTAGACATTGCCCGACAGGAACAGGTTATTCGCCTGTGCCACCTTGCCGAGCGCCTCGTATTCGGGCCCGTTCTGTTCCAGGCAGGCGCGGTCACGCCATTCCTGCACCGACTCGCGCATCGGAAAGCCGGTAAGCGTGTATTCCGGCAGGGCCACCAGCCTGACCGGCAGACCATAAAAAAAGCGCAGGAAGTGGGCAGCGGTGGTCGTGAATTCACCGATGCGCCGGATATTCTCGTCGATCTTTGCGCGCGACGACGGCCGATCCGTGCAACGATTGACCCCCTTGACTGAAACCTGGAGCGCGACACCGATGAATTCCGGGCCGGCCTGCGTGTCACCGGTCGGCGCTGCGCCGGCCTGTTTGCTGTCCGCCATGCTGTCTTCCTGCTGAATGTCCGGGAGAGTCCTCAGTATAGTGGGGCATCCGGAGTTCCCCGAAACCACGTGATGGGCGGTCCGCGTGGCAGTTAGCCAAGCGGTATATCCGGAGCTACGATCAGTCAGAGGAGGTGCAGAACAATGCCCAGTCAACCCGTCCCGCCACCGGGCTGGAATCGCCCCGGGATGATCCCGACGCTGAACGACACAGGCTTCATGTTCGAGGTCCGGGACTCCTTCACCAACGATTTCATCAGTTTTGCGGGCCAGACCACCCTGCCCGTGCTGGAACTCGGCTGCGCCTATGGCGTCGCCAGCATTCCGGCACTGGAAGCCGGTGCGCGGGTCACCGCCTCCGACATGGAACCGCGGCATCTCGAAATCCTCAAGGACAAGGTGCCCCGGCATCTGCTCGGGAATCTCGAACTGGTCGTCGCAACACTGCCGCAGGCCGAGTTTCCGGCTGGCCGGTATGGCGCAATTCTCTGCTCGAGAGTCCTGCATTTTCTGAGCGGTGAGGACATCGAGACCTCCGTGCGCAAGATGGCGCAATGGCTCGCCCCCGGCGGCCGCCTGTATCTCGTTGCTGACACGCCTTACGGGATCTGGCGGAAGAAGATTCCCGAATTCGAAGCGGGCAAGGCCGCCGGCATGCGCTGGCCGGGGATGATGGTCGGGCTGCACAACTACCTCGCCGCCGACCCGCCGCCCAAGCCGACCGAGAAGCCGCCATTCATGAATGTGCTGGATCCGGAGTTGCTGGCCAGAACCTGCACGGAAGCCGGCCTCGAGGTGGTCGAGGCGGCCTTTATTCCGCGACCCGACTTTGGCGGTTTCGGTCAAATGGACGGTCGCGAGAATGCGGGTGTACTTGCCGTCAAGACTGGCTGAAACTGTGCTCTCAGGGGGACTGATAAATGAGCATGGACTTTCTGCGCCGTGCCGGCGGCATCTCCGCGTGCGTCCTGATATCGCTGTCCGTTTCGATACCACTGCCGGCATCTGCTGACGAGGAAATCAGCGAGGTCATCGTCACCGCTCGAAAACGCGAAGAGCGCCTGCAGGAAGTACCGTTGTCGATCACCGCTTTCGACGCCGATGCGCTGAAAGACCGCAACATCCAGTCTGTCTACGATGTTGCAACCTTCACCCCCAACTTCAGCTTCACCCGCAACGTGGTCGGCCGGCGCCTCGACGCACCGAGCATCCGCGGCCAGTTTTCGCCGCTGAACAACTTCGGCTCGGAAGGCAACGTGGCCTTCTATGTGGATGGCGTCTATATCAGCGGCACTTCCAGCAGTCTGACCGCCGACAACGTCGAGCGCATCGAGGTTCTGCGCGGGCCGCAGGCCGCGCTGTTCGGCCGTGCGGCTTTTTCCGGTGCCGTCAACTACGTCACCCGGGAACCCACCAACGAGATCGAGGGTCAGGTCTACCTGAAGGGCGGCGAAGACAGCGACTACAAGACCTCCGCATGGCTCAGCGGACCGCTGATCGAGGACAAGCTGCTGTTCTTCACCTCGGCGAGCTGGGAGTCGGTAGACGGCCAGTGGCAGAACTCCATGAACCCGTCGAATCCCTGCGGACCGGGCGAGACACTTGCCGACGGCTGCCTGCCGCTGAGCCGGCTGCCGGACGGCTCACCGCGCTACACGCTCGCCTGGCCGGAAGATCAACCGCCCTCAACGCAGATGGACGACTACACGCCGCTCGGTGGCGAGAGCACCTGGAATGTCACCGGCAAACTGACCTGGAACGTCAGCAACGCGCTGAAGCTGAACTTCAAGGCCGAGTACACCGAGACCGACGATCAGCACTTTGCATCGCTGTTTCAGCCCGCCCTCGCCTGCTACGTGCCCGGCGGGCCGGCCTGCGAGATCAAGGCAGACGGACTGCGTGTCGTCATGAACATCGCTGATCTGCGCGAAGGTGCCACCTCGTCGCTGTTCGGCACCACGGAAGATGGCGAGTTCGTCCCCAGCACGGCGCGACCCGCATCTTTCATCGGTACCCGCAGCGAAACCCGCCGCTACCTCGCGGAAGGCATCTATACGATCAACGAGTGGGAAGTATCGGCGCGGGCCACGCTGAACCATCAGAGCCTCGAAAGTTTCAAGGACCTCGACCGCTCGCCCTACTGGGGACCGCTGTACGCCGGCGTATTCGAGACCGGCGAACTGCAACGCTGGAGTGACCACTCCTACGAAGTCCGCGCAACCTCGCCGCAGGACAAACCCGTGCGCACCACAGCCGGCGCCTATTATTTCCGTGCCGACAACAACTCTTTCCAGCGCGAGTTCACCGGCTTTTGCAACCGCGTTGAATACGGTCTGCCGGAAATCAACGGTCAGCGCTCATGGACGCTGAATGCCGACAAGGAGAACAAGGCGGTCTTTGGCGGCGTGGAATACGACATGCCTGGCAACGTCACTCTCGCCGTTGAAGGCCGCTACGCCAAGGACTCGCCGGTACAGTACGCCGCAAACGGCATCCGCGCATCGACCAACTATTACAGCTTTACGCCGCGGGCAACGCTGACCTGGAAGCCCACCGAGGACCTCAACCTCTATGGACTGGTCGCCAAAGGCAACAAGCCCGGCGGCTATTTCTATGGCTACTTCGATGCGGCGGTGATCGCCACCGGGGCCGGCAGCACGACCGAGGCCATCGAAAATGGCGATGCGATCATCAAGGAAGAAAACTCCTGGACTTACGAACTGGGCGCGAAAACCCAGTGGCTCGACCGCCGGCTGACGGCCAACGTATCGCTGTTCTATATCGACTGGAAAAACCAGGCGATCAATGAAGTGCGCAATATCCAGTGGGTCTGCGCGGACACGGGCAACACCTCACAGGTACCCAACAACGTCATCCGCAACGTCGGCAAGTCCGAAGTGATGGGCAGCGAAGTGGAGCTGGCGCTGGCCGCGACCGACAACCTGCGTCTGGCCCTGAACTATGGCCTCGCGGCAACGAAACTGAAGGACTACAAGTCGGTGATCGACCAGGTCAGCGAGGTCGTCGTCGATGCGGCAGGCAAGGAAGCACCACGTGTACCCAAACACACGGTCACGACTTCTGCCACCTATACACGGCCTTTCGGCGATGGCGGTGCCAGCTGGTTCCTGCGCGGCGACTATGTGTACAACTCGAAGACCTGGCTGGAAGCCGATAACGTGGTCTACGTCGGCGCATTGAACCTGGTGAACACCCGCTTCGGCATCGAATCAGACCAATGGACGGCCACCATCTATATAGACAACCTGACCGACGATGACACGCCGCTGCTGGCCACGCAGTTTCCGAATTTTGACCGGTTTCCGAACGTGACCACGGCTTTTCACGTCGTCCCGAGACGCGGCAGAAATGCCGGCCTCACACTGCTGCACCGCTTCTAGCTGCGCCGTTTCTGGCCACGCCGCAGGAGGCCTGCAGGCGCTCCTGCCGGGGATTGGACTCAGCGTGCGGGCTTGTAGGCCGGATTTTCCGGCGGTACTTCGGCAGCGTAGGCTTCCCAGGTACCGCGCGGCATGACCTGCGGCCAGTGATCCGGTGGCTGCAGATATTCGGGCGCATTCTTCTCGATATTGGCCAGCACCTTTGGCGGAATATCACCCGGGCCCTTGAGACCCTTGTGACTGAACATCCGGCCGAACAGCACGCCGGATTCGGCCAGCTCGTGACCACCCATGCGCATCCACGGCCACCACTGCGAGAGCCGCGAGAAGCCCGCGATGAAGCGGCTCGAGGGTGCACTGCGATCCTGCATCTCGCTCAACGACATGCTGAAGGTGAAATGTTCCGACGGACTGATGCGCGGCCCCGTGCAGGCCTTCGGCCATCCTTCGGCATTTACCGGGTTCGTGTACTCGTGCGCGTAATCCCAGGCAAGCATGAGATCGTCGCCGTAGGTCTCGAAGGGCAGGACGAAGGGCACCTTGCCGCCCATGTTCCGTTGCGTACCTTCATTCATCAGTGTTGCATCATCCTTGGCAGCGCCCATTGCAAAGCGCGGCATCTCGGCGGTGAGCTTGCCGCCCATGGTCGGGTTGTAGAAATTGAAGACCTTGACTGTTTCGCCGGTGAAGGGATTCTTCCAGGTATCGAGGATGTCGCCGGTGGCGAGATCGGTGAAATAGCCGGTCTCCTTGCCACGGATCCAGCAGTTGCCGTCACTGTCGATCTTTGACTGCATGACGCCGGTACCGGTGTAACCGAACAGCGGCATGGCCCGCTTCGCGCCGATGCGCGCATACATCAGGCCATGAAAGCCGCTGAGGACCGGTTCGTCGTAACCGCCCCAGATCTTGCCGAAGGCATACAGGTTGTCGTAGGGATTGTTGAAGTCGAGCGGCTTGCCGGTGGCGGCCCGCGCGGGCTTGCCAATCGTCATGAGGCCGGCACCCGTGGCGGCAAGTGCGGCCATGGCGGAACGACGATTGACGAACAGACCATTGACCAGCTCAGAAGTCATCGCAGCACTCCCCGGTTGAATCAGTCTGCATTTAAACCTAATACGGGCGAGGGCAATAGCGCTGCAGCCACTGAAACGTGACGCGTTGCGAGGCGAGTTCGCCCTGCGGTTGCTAGATTTGCCTCATCTGGCCCCGTACCGGCAGTCAGGGCGCGCAGCGCCTGCGAGGCACCAGCGGTTCATGTCACCAGACCATGCATCTGCCCGGCAGTGGGCATCCAGCCTTGCTCCCGACGCTCCGGTCGCAGATCCGCAGCTGCGTGGGTCGGGGACGCCACACTCAGCCGGTTCCGAACCGGCTGAATGCGCCTCGCTCGCGCAAATTCTCGACACCCGCAACCATCGTCCCATGCTGCGCCTGCAGGCGCTGCAGATCATCGAAGGCGTCTGCCGCAGCCTGGACCACACGCACCGCAACGGTTCCGCACATGGCGACATACAGCCGGCAAAAATACTCGTCACCGCCGAGGGACATGTCCGGCTGATCGATCACGGCACCACGCCCACGCCTGCCTATGCCAGCTGCGAGGTACTGGAGGGAGAGACGCCCGCGGCAGCTGATGACCTGTTTTCCGCCGCTTGCACCGGCTACCAGTTGCTCGCCGGTGAGCCAGCCTTCGGTGGCCGTACCGCCCTGCAGGCGGAAGCGGCCGGGCAACGTCCGGTACGGATTCCGAACCTGTCACCCGGGCAGTGGCGTGCGCTCGACCGGGCGCTCGCATTCCGGCGAGCGGAACGCCAGCCGGATGTCGAGACCTTCCTCAACGAGTTGCGCAGCCAATACCCCGGACAGGCGGAAGTCGAGGCGACTGCCTCTGTACCGGCCCTGCCGATTGCACACCAGGCAGAAAATCGAAGCCTGCGGCGACCGGTGCTGGCGGCTGGCGTCGCGGGCATCGTTGTCATCAGCATTGCGATCGGCTGGTGGTGGTTGCGCGCACCCGAAGTGCCCGCCAGCGCTGCGCCAACTGTTTCAGCAACCGGGCCCGGCACTGGCGGGCTCATCATCCGCGGCGAAGAAAGCGCGCCTGTAACCTCAGTCGCGCCACCTTCATTGACAGCAGACACGCCAACGGCACCGACGACAGCACCGCTTTCGGTTCCAGTCGCGCGGCCAGATGCGGCCTCGTCTCCCCGGCCGCAAGCCGTGCCCCCTGGTCCCGCACCAGCCGCGGTCCGCGCAGAACCAGAGCCTGCTGCAACCACAGGGGCGGCGGTCAGTACAAAGCCGGATCTGCCGCGCGCCATCGTCGGACCGCCCAGACCGGTTGCACCGCCGACGCCCTTGATCGCGCCCCGACCGGTCGCGCCTGCCCTGCCCCTGCCGGCCGCACCAGCGATTGCCCTGGGCGCGACGCCTGCCGCAGACACGAACAGGGATGTGGTGCCCTTCTCCAGTCTGAAACTGCGCCATTACGTCGAACCCGACTACCCGCGTAACCGGCAGGGCGTACGTATCGCCGGATGGGTGGATGTGCGCTTTGGCGTCGACGAGGCAGGTCGTACCACCGAACTGCAGGTCACGGCTGCCGAGCCGGCGGGCCTGTTTGAAGATGCCGCGCTCTCCGCGGTACGCCGCTGGCGCTTCGCACCGGTTGAACCGCCGGCCGGCTCGGACCAGAAAGTACGCAGCGAGATCCGCGTTCGTTTTACGCCTGACTGAGCGTAACCGCGCGGCCAGGCAGGCTCGCTATACATAACATCTCTTGTCCGTTTTCGTGGCCAGGAATAATCTAATGCCGTCTTTCCTGGTCGAGGAACAAGAAGGTCAATATGTGTGGGCGATCACTCAAGAAGAACCTTGTGTTGCTGCTGGCCGCTGCCTGTCTCGGAGGAGCCCTGCCAGCCGGGGCATCGGTCATCCTGTCGGGCACGATCTCCAACAACAACCAGATCGTCGGTCCCAACGATCCGGTTACCCTGACGCTGAACTTCGCGAACGTGGGCGATGAACCTTTCGCCGTGGACCTGGCGACGGCCTCAATCGGTTTCGCGAATCCCCGACCACCCGACTACTACACCTTCTCGTTCCCCGACTTGAGCGTGCTGGACTTCGCAGCCGGTAGCGCCCTTGCTGTTGGCAGCTCTGTTGGTCTTGACGTGACCTACCTGCCGGTCTCCGGAGGAGCGCCGGCCCAGGCGTATACCAGCACTTTCACCTTCAACTGGAGCTGGAACGACGGGGCGGATGAGCTGCAGCTGGTATTCGACGGCTACAACGACCCGCCGAATGGTGGTGCGTGGACCGTGCAGGCGGCAACGGTGCCCTTGCCGGCCACTTTCCCCTCACTGCTCGCCGGTCTGGCCGGGCTGGCGTGCGTGGGTCGCAGGGGCAAGCGGCAGCGGCAGCGGTAGCACGCTTCAGCGCCCGCCGCCGCAGCGAGATCCGCGTTCGTTTTACGCCTGACTGAGCGTAACCGCGCGGCTAGAGACCAAGCGGGCCGAAGACATCGCGCCGGCGAAAGATGCTCATGAAGAAGCGCCGGCGCACTTTGCCGTTACTCAGCCAGCGGACCGCCGCGCCATTCTTGCCGTGCTTGGCAAGCATCCCGGCAACCAGATATGGCGTGACGGTCTCAACCGTGTCAGCGAGGATATTGAGGATCTTCTTCGACCGCTCCCAGTCCTTGTTGCGTCGCTCGGGCGGCGGTACCAGAAGGTCGGTCACGACGATACCGGGACTCAGATAGCCAACGCTGACCGGCGACTTGCCGAGCTCCTTCACCAGTGCCTTGGTGAGGTAGGCAACCGCATACTTGGATGTCCCGTATACCGAAAGCGTCGGCCGCACCGAACCATTGCTGCCAAAGCCCTCCATATTCCAGATCGTGCCGCTGCCCTGCTGGTACATGGCGGGAATCGCCACCCGGTTGCAGTTCATCAGTCCGATGACATTGGTGTTGATGGTCTTGACGTAGTCGTCCGGCGGCAACATGAAGAACGGCACCTTGATGCCGTCCCGGCCGGCGTTGTTGACCCAGATATCCACGCTGCCCAGGCCGGCGACCGCCGCATCCCAGAGTCCCTTGACCTGGGCGTAGTCGGCAACATCACAGACCTTGCCGACCAGTTTCCGGCCCGAAAACTCCGCCCGCAAACCGGCCAATGCCTTTTCGACTGCTGCGGAGCCGCGACTGGAAACCACGACGTCGTGACCCAGTTTCAGGAACTCCCTGGCCAGTCCCAGGCCGATACCCTTGGTACTGCCGGTAATCACCACGTTCATGCGAAGCCACCTCGGGAATCCGGGAAAAACCGATTGTGCCCGTGCGGTAGCAGTCATGCACCTGGCCAGTACCGTGGCGCCCGTCCACGGAGTAGAATCCGCGTCGGCAAAACCCGATAGCTTCCGACTCCGGTAGCGGACAGAAACACACCCATGCGAATTCCAGCCCTGCTGATTGCGGCCGTCTTTGGCGCTGTAACCGTGACCCTGTGGGGGCTGGCCAACCAGCCGGTGCCCGAACCGGAGTGGCCGACACGTATCCAGGGCTTCGCCTTTTCCCCCTACCACGCCGACCAGGACGCGGTAGCCGGCGACTTTCCCAGCGTCAAACAGATCGAAGACGACCTGGTACTGCTCAAGGACCGTACACGGTCCATCCGCACCTATACGACTGACGGCACGATCGGCGAAGTACCTGCGCTTGCACAGAAGCACCAGATCAAGGTTGCGCTGGGTGCCTGGATCGACGCGCGCTTTGCGCACAATGCGACCGAGATCGAGCGGGCGATCCGGCTCGCCCGCCGTCACGACAACATCATCCGCCTGATCGTCGGCAACGAGGTCATTCTGCGTGGCGACCTTCCGCTCTCGGCGCTCACCGCCTACCTGGACCGCGTGCGCACAGCGGTGAAACAACCGGTCAGCACCGCTGAACCCTGGCATGTGTGGCTGCGGCACCCGGAACTTGCCGAACACGTCGACTATCTTGCCGTACACATGCTGCCCTACTGGGAAGGCATATCGGCGGAAGATTCCATCGCCTATATCGACGACAAGGTTGCGGAACTCGAAAAAGCCTTCCCTGGCAAGAAGATCGTCCTCGCCGAGGTCGGCTGGCCGAGCAATGGCCGCACACGCGAAGCGGCTGTCGCCTCCGACGCCAATGAAGCGATGTTCCTGCGCCGCTTTCTGGCCCGCGCAAAACAGCAAGGCTACGTCTATTACCTGATGGAAGCCTTCGACCAGCCCTGGAAAGCGCAGAGCGAGGGCTCCGTCGGCGCCTACTGGGGCGTCTGGAATGTGGACCGCGACACCAAGTTTCCCTTCAAGGCACCCATCGTGCGCATCCCGGAATGGCGCACGCTCGCTGCCGTGGCGGTGGCGCTGGCCTTGCTCATGCTGACGGTCTTTTCACTCGACGGGCGCAGGCTCGCCAATTCAGGGCGCAGCTTCCTGGCCGTGGTCGCCTACGCAACGGCGACCACCCTGGTCTGGGTACTCTACGAGTACTCACAGCAGTACATGACGGTCAAGACGGTGCTGGTCGGCGTGGTGCTGTTCATCGGGACTATCGGCGTACTCGCCGTACTGCTGGCCGAAGCGCATGAATGGGCCGAAGCACAATGGGCTACGGCCCGACGACAGCTGCCCCGACCGGCCGATGATCCCTCCAGCGACGTACATGACCAGCCGAAAGTCTCGGTGCATGTGCCCTGCCATAACGAGCCGCCGGCGATGGTCATCGAAACCCTCGACGCGCTGGCCAACCTCGACTGGACGGACTTCGAAGTCCTGGTCATCGACAACAACACCCGCGACGAAGCAGTCTGGAAACCCGTCGAAGCCCACTGCGCTGCGCTCGGCCCACGCTTCCGGTTTTTTCATGTGTCTCCGCTGGCCGGCTTCAAGGCCGGAGCACTCAACTTCGCACTGAAAAATACCGACCCGGCCGCGCAGGTCATCGCCGTCATCGACAGTGACTATGTGGTGCGGCCGGAGTGGCTGCGCGACATGCTGCCTGCCTTCGCCGACCCGAAACTGGCCATCGCGCAGGCCCCGCAGGATTACCGCGATGCCGCCGAGAACGCTTTCAAGGCCAGTTGCTACGCCGAGTACGCGGGTTTCTTCCACATCGGCATGGTCACGCGCAATGAACGCAACGCCATCATCCAGCACGGCACAATGACGCTGGTACGTCGCACGGCGCTCGAGTCTGCGGGCGGCTGGAGCGAGTGGTGCATTACCGAAGACGCGGAACTCGGCCTGCGCCTGTTCGAGCAGGGCTGGAGCGCAACCTACAGCCCGCGCTCCTATGGCCGTGGCCTGATGCCGGACACCTTCAACGACTTCCGCAAACAGCGTTTCCGTTGGGCCTATGGCGCGATGCAGATCCTGCGCCGCCATGCCGGCGTACTGTTTCGCTGGCAAGACCGGTCGCTCACCGCTGGTCAGCGCTATCACTTCCTGGCCGGCTGGCTGCCCTGGATGGCGGATGGCCTGAACCTGCTGTTCAACATTGCGGCACTCGGCTGGTCGATCGGCATGATCCTGGCGCCGACCGTGGTCGATCCGCCGCTGCTGATCTTCTCGGTACTGCCCCTGTCGCTGTTCGCCTTCAAGGCAGCAAAACTGATCGACCTGTACCGCAGCTGCGTGGGCGCCCGCCCGCGCCAGATTGCAGCCGCCGCACTGGCCGGGCTCGGCCTGTCGCATACCGTCGGCGTGGCGATACTCTCGGGACTGATTACCAGCGACAAGCCCTTCTTCCGCACACCCAAGCAGGCCAAACGGCACGCCGTACTTGCGGCCTTGTCCTCGGCGCGCGAAGAATGGCTGATAACCATCGCCCTGCTGCTTGCCGCCTGGGGCGCCAGCACCATCGATCTGATGGGCAGCCCGGACCTGTCGGTCTGGATTCTGGTACTCCTGGTGCAGACGGTGCCGTATCTGGCGGCAATCATCATGTCGCTGGTCAGTGCCCTGCCGCTGCCGGCCAGGCTGATCGGTATGCCGAAGCCCACCCGCTACCAGGTACCCGCTGCCGATGGCGAATACGCCAGCGCTGCGAGCCGGCCCGGAAACAGCTGATTCATTCAGCTCCAGAAACCTGCCGGATCACTGGTCGCACTCAAGGCATCAATACGCCTTGCGTCCGACCAGTGGCGCAGTACGCAAGGAATGCCCCCCATTTCGACTAGGCGCGACGGCGCGTGGCCGCTACCATCGTTGTTCGCAACACTGCCATCCGGAATCGGTCCATGATTTCTGTCCTTCGTCTGCTGTCCGTCATCGGGCTACTGGCTGTCGCAAGCGCCGGGCAAGCCGAGCAGTGGCTGTACTACGGTGGCGACGCCGGTGGCCAGAAATACTCGCCGCTCAACCAGATCAACACGGCCAACGTCGGTCAGCTGGAAGTCGCCTGGCAATACAGTACGGGTGAACTCAGCCGTCGCCCCGAACTGCAGAGCAAGTGGGCCAAGGTGCAGGTCAATCCGATCCTGCTGCCTGCAGCAGCCGGCGGACACCTGATGATCTGCACACCGTTTGGCCGGGTGATCGCCCTCGATCCGGCCACCGGCAAGGAACGCTGGGCCCATGAACCCCATACACGGGTCGGCGGCTATGGCACCCCCGAAGATCCGGAAGGGCTCAAGAGCCCCGGCTTCACCAACTGTCGCGGTGTCGCTTACTGGGCAGATCGCAGCGAAACGCCGCCCGCTTTCTGCGGCCAGCGCATCTTCGTTGCCACGCACGATCTGCGCCTCATCGCGCTGGATGCACCCAGCGGCAAACCCTGTCCGGACTTCGGCAATGGCGGCACGGTTGCACTGGAAGCCGAAGTCCTCGCCGCGCACCCGCCGGCGGCCATCGGCGAAGTGAAGTTTTCCGGCCCGCCGCTGGTCATCAATGATGTGGTCGTACTTGGCACCTCGGTGCGCGATTTCTATCGCGCCGATGCACCGAATGGATCCGTACGCGCGTTCGATGCGCGCAGCGGTGCGCCGCGCTGGAGCTTCGACCCGGTGCCGCGTAGCGCAGAGGATCCGGCCTATGGCGGCTGGACCGAATCCGGTGCGCGCGATACTGGCGCCGGCAACGTCTGGGGGCTGATGAGCGCCGACGTTGAGCGCGATCTCGTGTTCATGCCCACCTCCAGTCCTTCGCCGGATTTCTACGGCGGTACCCGGCCCGGCGACAATCGCTACGCCGATTCGATCGTGGCGCTGCATGGCGCCACCGGCCAGGTCGCCTGGTATTTCCAGACCGTGCATCACGATGTCTGGGACTACGACAACGCGGCTCAACCGACGCTGGTCGAACTCAGCAAGGACGGCAAGCCCTTCCCGGCCGTGATCCAGGCCACCAAGACCGGCATGCTGTACATCTTCAACCGGGAAACCGGCGAACCGTTCTTCCCGATCGAAGAGCGCCCCGTACCCCAGGGCGGCGTGCCGGGCGAAGTGCTCTCGCCCACCCAGCCCTTTCCGGTCAAACCGCCACCGCTCGTGCCTCACGAGTTCAAGGCAGAGGATTTCTGGGGCATGACGCCCTGGGAACGCAATGCCTGTGTGAAGGCCTATGGCAAGACCCGTTACGGAAAAATCTTCACGCCGCCGTCTGCCGAGGGCACGATCATGGTGCCGTCCAGCGCCGGCGGCGTGAACTGGGGTGGCGTCGCAGTCGATCCGCAATCGAAGATCCTCGTCACCAACGTGTTGCGCCTCGCCCACTTCGCGCAACTGCTGCCTGCGGCGAAGGCCGAGGAAGTCCGCAAGAGCATGCAGGAAAACATGATGGGTGCGCCCGCCCGGATACTCGGTACGCCGTGGGCCATAAAACAGTCGGCTCTGCTGTCGCCTCTGAACCAGGTGCCCTGTACGGCACCGCCCTACGCCGAACTGGTGGCCGTCGATCTGCAGCAGGGCGAGATTCTCTGGCGCGGCACACTCGGCGTCTGGGACCACACCCTGCCGCCGCCGATGGCTGCGCCGTATTCGCTGCCGCTGCCGCTGAAGTGGGGCACGCCGACTTTCGGCGGTCCGATGCTGACGGCCGGCGGCCTGGTCTTCATCGGCGCCACCGGTGACGATCGCCTGCGCGCCTTTGATCTCCGCAACGGCAAGGAACTCTGGAATGCCACCCTGCCGACCGGCGCATTTGCCGTACCCATGAGTTACGAGATCGACGGCCGGCAATTCGTGGTCGTCGCTTCCGGCGGCCACGCCTTTGTCTATCAGAAAGCGGGCGACCAGATCACGGCCTTCGCACTGCCCAAAGCGCAGCCCTAAATACACTCAAGCACATTCAGGACGAATACATGACGGATACACCAGGGGCGGGCCCGCTGAAGGCCAGGTTACTGCTTGGCTTTGGCGTGATGCTGTTCGCCATCGGGCAATCGCTGACCTTCGTGATCATCGCGCCGCTGGTGCGCCGGGTCGGCTGGGATCCGCAGAGTTTCGGTATCGCGCTCACACTCGCCAACCTGCCGCTGGTCTTCGGCGCGCCATTCTGGGGAAAACGCAGTGACAAGATCGGCCGCAAACCGGTATTCATCACCGGCGTGCTGGGTGCCGCAAGCGGTACGCTGATCGTTGCCATCATCCTGCAGCTCGGCCTCAGTGGCGTGATGACCGGCATGAGCCTGCTGATACTGTTTGCCTGCGCGCGCGCCTGCTACGGACTTGTGGCCTCGGCGATCTACCCGGCTTCGACTGCCTACATGGTGGATATCACCGACGTGCAGCACCGCGGCCAGGGCATGGCGGTGATCGGCGGTGCCAATGGACTCGGCTCGGTGCTCGGTCCGGTGCTCGCAGCAGCGCTGGCCTGGCTCGGTGAACTGGTGCCGATGTATACCGCCGCACTGATCGGCTTTTTCGGCGCCACGTTCAGCTACATCATGCTGCCGGAAACCAATCGCCACATCAGCACGACGCCGCGCGTTGCGCTCAAACTGTCCGACCCGCGCCTGCGACCCTTCATCATCATCTGGTTCTGCTTCTTCATCACCTTCATGGGGCTGCAACTGATCCTCAGCTTCTACCTGCAGGACGAGTTCGGCATTCACGACGCCAAGGAACTGGTGCGCACGGCGAGCACCATGCTGGTCAGCATGGCGACGATGATCGTGGTGATGCAGGTGGGTGTATTCCAGTTCTTCAAGATAAAGCCCCATGTACTGCTGCGGGTCATGGGCCCGCTGTTCGTCCTCGCGCTGCTCATCATCCTGGCGGCACCAAACCCCATCGTCATGGCGTTCGGCTTCGCCACGCTCGGCCTCGCATTTGCCTGCGCCAACCCGGGCGTAAATGGCAGTGCCAGCCTGCAGTTGCAGCCCTGGGAACAGGGTGCGGCGGCAGGATTTCTCGGCGCCGGCACGACCTTCGGAGCGATTCTCGGGCCGCTGGTGGGTACGCAGATCTACACGCAGCTCGGCCATCATGCGCCCATGATCATCGGCGCGGTGGTGATGGGCCTCGTCAGCCTCTATACGCTGACCATCAAGCCGCCTGAACGGGCAAAGCCGCCCGCCGCAGCATGAGAAATGCCAGCCAGCCGGACCAGATCAGCACGGTCTGCAGATAGATCGGGATGAAAGTCAGGCCCATGATCAGGCCCGTGAAACCGGACAGATAACCGAACCAGCAGAAAGCCTTCGGCAACATGCCGGTCCTGAGACCGCAGTAGCTCAGCTGCCAGGCAAACCAGCCCAGCCCGACCTGGGCGAGGCAGTTGAAGATGATGCGCACGATGCTCAAGGACAGATAAGCCGCGTCTGCAAGCTCCGGATTCCGGGCGGACAGGAGCTTCACCGCCGCGCTGCCGGCCTGGTCCGTGATAGCCGTCAGCAAAAACCCTGCACCCGCAACAATGCCGGCGCCTGGCAGCAGGTGCACCGCGGTGCGCTTCGAATCGCGAAACAGTTGCCGGGCGGACATCCCCAGCACCACGCAGGCGAAGCCGCTCAGCAGATGCCCGAACCCCGACAGCCGCCAGGGCAGCGAACCCAGCGCATTCTTGAGTTTGGCGAGATCTGCGTAATCAACGCGCGGATCCCTGAAGCCGAGAAAATTCGGCTCGATATACAGCGCATTGATGTTGTGGACGAGAAAGGCCGCGCAAATCACCAGCGCGGCCAGCCCCATCAGGGTGGCGGGTTGGTACTCGGGTGTCTTGCCGGCGGAAACCACCGGCAAGATATACCACGAGTCGCGCGATCAGCGGCGAACGAAACGCCGCGTCACGAGGCCGGCGAGGCCGGTCACGAGGAGCCAGATGCCGGCGGGAGCGGGAACGACATTGATCTGGGCACCCGGCAAGGCCACGCTCTGCAACTGGCTGCTGGTGCTGTAGAAGTTGCCATATGCCGAGTTGATGGCCATGCTGATGGTGCCAACACCAAGGCTCAACAGGTTGACTGTCAGATCACCCAGCTTGTTGACCCCGCCCAGCCCGGCAAAATTGCCAAAGTGGATTTCATAGTCGTTATCGGCATCCACGGTGCCGTGACCGGTAAAGAACGGATCAGCTGTTGTCGTGAAATAGCTGGTGGGCGTAAACGTGCCCATGGAAATCCCGCCCTGGAAGTCCAGGTCGACACCACCACCAACGGTCTGCTCGCCGGCACCCGAGAAGTCCATATACAGCTCAAGCGTCACGGAACCACTCGACAGCGATGCGCTTTGACTGGCCGGCGTCAGATACACCGAAGCAGCTTCGCTGGCCGACATCGACAGTCCGGCCAACACGGCGACGGCAAGCGCGGCTTTCAGACTATTCTGATTTACGTTTTTCATAACCAGACACTTCCCCCACAAAATCTGTCTCAAGTGGCTGCGAACCCACTCATCAAGGCAGCTTTTATACCATTAACCATGTCACAGGCCGGCCACCTGACATAAGACCGGAGAAAGACCCCGTCCCCAGTGGAGTCTTTCTCCGTTATCCGGCTGCTCAGACCGCAGAACGGCGACGCGCTGCGCCCATCAGACCCAGCGCCGAACCGAACAACCAGACCGCTGCCGGAACCGGAACGACATTGATCTGGGCACCGGACAGGCTCACATTCTGCAACTGGCTGCTGGTGCTGTAGAAGTCACCATATGCCGTGTTGATGGCCATGCTGATCGTGCCAACTCCAAGGCCTAACAGGTTGACTGTCAGATCACCCAGCTTGTTGACGCCGCTCAGCCCGGCAAAATTACCGAAGTGGACCTCGTAATCGTTATCGGCATCCACGGTGCCGTGACCGCTGAAGAAGGGATCAGCTGTCGTCGTGAAGTAGCTGGTGGGCGTAAACGTGCCCATGGAAATTGCTCCCTGGAAATCCAGGTCGATGCCACCGCCAACGGTCTGCTCACCGGCACCCGAGAAGTCCATATACAGCTCAAGCGTCGCGGAACCGCTCGACAGCGATGCGCTTTGACTGGCCGGCGTCAGATACACCGAAGCAGCATGGCTGGCCGACATCGACAGGCCACTCAGAACGGCGACGGCAAGGATGCTCTGCAGATTTTTTTCAATGCGATTTTTCATGGTCAGTAACTCCCCTACAGGTTGTGGAAACACATCGTCTGCAAAGACGATAAATCCCTGGTGGCCAGTGCAGATCGTGCCCGCACCAGACGGATCGATGACCCAGAAATTCCCCTGTTCTTTTCACTGATGGAGATCTGACTGCGCCATTGCAGCATTTCTATACCATCAGGCGTTTGCTGTGCCGGATAGCCGACATAAGCACGGATAAAACCCTACACAAGGCTGGCTATCCGGCACTGTCAGTTGATCAGGGCACCAGAGCAGAAGGCCCCGGCGGCTTGCCGAACAGCACCTTGAAGCGGGCAAGATCGGCGAAGTTGACCACGCCGATGCTATCAAGATTGGTATTGGCATCAGTGCTGCCAAACTTCAAGCGGAACTCGGCCAGATCAGCAAAGTTCACCCGACCATCGTTATTGAAATCGGCATCGCACCAGTTACCGAAGCCGTCAGCGTCGGTATCCTGCTGGCCGGGGTTGGCGGCGCCGAGGCAATTGTCGCTGTTGTCGTCAACGCCATCGCCATCAGTATCACCGTAGACGGTGACGCGAACGATTGAAGTGTCGACGTCCCCATCGCCATCGGCGAGGCTCAGCGTACAGCTGTCCTTGCCCGTATAACCCGCAGCAGGGGTAAAAATCACACCGGATGTCCCGTTGCCCGGCGAGACAGCACAACTGCCATGCGCACCGTTGCTAGTGACCGCCATGGTGTGCTGTGCCGCTGAGCCATTACCCAACGTGATCGTTGGCAAGAACGGCGCAGAGGGCATATTGAGATTGGTGGTGAGCGCGCCGTCGGCGATGACGGGTACTGCATCCGCAATAGTCACCGTGACCACACCGGAATCGGTTTCGCCGTCCAGGTCGGTAACCGTATAGCTGAAGCTATCGGCACCGA